>CAYRFI010000043.1:0-30411 GCA_964423595.1 uncultured Thermoanaerobaculia bacterium
AGTGCCACATGAGACCTTTCGGCATGACGCCGAACAAGCTCGTCGGCAGATCCTGCGCCTCGGCGTCGAGACTCGCGGCCGGGTCCGGGTCCTCCCCCTCTTCGAGATGGCGCGCGAAGTGCAAAAGGCCACGGCCGAGGTTCCGCCCGCGGGCAAATGTATCGATCCAACCGACAACGTACTCCCATTTATCCTTGGCGTCATCGGTCAGGCTGAGCATCGCCCCGAGATCAGGCGCCGACAGTGCCTTGACCTCGACCTGGCCCGAGTGCACCTTCTTCATCTGCAACCGCGCACGGGTGATGATGCCGAGCTGGCCGAACGAACCGATGACATCGTGGAAGAGATCCGCATCGTGCGCACGAGAAACGGTCCGAGATTCACCGTTGGCCAACGCGAGGTCGAACTCTATGCAGTGTTCCCCGAGCGTGCCACGCGCCCAGTTGTTTTTTCCGTGCACGTTCATCGCTAACATGCCGCCGACAGTCGGCTGCATCGTGCCTGTGACGACCGGCGGCCACCAGCCGTCGCCGATGGTCAGGCGCCACAGTGCGGCCAGGCTCACCCCGGGCTCGACGTCGACGGTGCCGGTTTCGGGGTCCCAGGCCAGGATCCTGCTGACGTTGGAGAGGTCGAGGACCACAGACTCCGGCCGGAGGGCGGCATCTCCATACGAACACCCGGCGCCTCGCAGGGCTATCGGAATACCTTCACTTCTGGCGGCTTCGATCGCTTCGGCAACGCCCGCGGGGTCGGACGGTCTGAACACGTAGCCGGCGCCGCCGACCGCCATGCCCCACCCTTGGACCCACTCGAGGCGCTCATTCAAAGCCACTGTTCAGAACCCCAGCTTCGAAAAGATGAACGACGGGATCGAGCGGATGATCGTCATCACCAGCCGCCAGCGGGCCGGCACATAGGCGGTTACCGCGCCGCGGCTCGCCTTCTTGAGGATGATCTCCGCCGCGCGGTCGGCCGAGATCACCCAGAAGAGGCCCTCCTTGCCGCGGGTCATTGCGGTGTCCACGAAGCCGGGCTTGATGGTCACGACCTTGACCCCGACTTTTGCCAGCCGGTTCCGCAGTGCCTCGAGATACGCGTGAACGCCGGCCTTCGATGTGCAGTAGACAGGGTTCGGTGCCCGTCCGCGGTCACCGGCCACCGAGCCGATGCCGACGATGGTTCCGCGACCGAGGCGGGCCATTCTCTCCGCGACCGGATTGAGCCATGCCACCGCACCGAGGAGGTTGACCTCGAGCATCTCGCGATCCTTGGCGGTGTTGTACTCGTCGATCGCCACCGCCGGCATCGCACCGGCCGCATAGACCACCAGATCGAGGCCGCCGAGGCGGCGAGCGATCTCCAGCACCAGGTCCGGCGCGTCATCGGCGGCCCGCACATCGTGGGCGACGGCGACGGCGCGCTCTTCGCCGGCGGCGTCGTTGATCTCGTCCATGATGCGCCGCAACTCTCCCTCGCGCCTCGCAACCAGGGCGACCCGGGCACCGTCCGCCGCGAGACGCCGCGCCAGCGCTTCGCCGATCCCCGACGAGGCTCCTACGACCAGAGCGTGCGAGAAATGTGTGTCCGACAATGCTCGGTCCCCCTGAGAATTATCCCATGGGTTCCGCGACAACGAGTTTGAGGCGAGAACGCACCTCTGCGACGCGAGCCTCGTAGACCTCGCCCGTCACCCTTTCGCGAAGTTTGTCGGAGACCGGGAGCACCATGGGGTAGCCCTCCCACTCGAGCCGATACCCCGTCGGTTCGTCGAGCACCCTGCCGTCGGCGATGATGTTGCTGGCCTCGGCGAGCGAAACGTCTGAAAAGAGCTGTTCCAGGGCCTGCATCCAGGCCTCGTGCGCGGGCTCGAGGAAGCGCACCCGGCGGCGGCTCTGGATAGCTACGTGGTAGCTCGAGGGCACGTAATAGATGCCGTCGAGATCGAGCTCCTCGCCGACCACCACCAGCCAACCGAAGACCTCTTTGAGGAGCCTCAGCCCGGGGTGCTTCTGGCCCGGCAATGGACGTCGATAGGGTCCGAAGTGGGCGCGCGGGTTTTGCAGCAAGAGCCACTCGATCACCAGCACCTCGCAGCCGCTGACGACTCTCGAGTTGCGGTTGGCGCGCAGCTCCAACAGAAGCTCGCGGCGGTCGGGCTCGGACCACACCCGCAAGGTATCTCCGACGCTGCCGGACAAGTCGACGTCGACGCACGGGTGCCGAAAGCCCCGCAGTCGCAGCTGATCGAGCAGGCCGAGGCGTTCGAGCAACAGCTCGATCCCGTGCGGGGAGAAATAGGAAAGAAACCGTGTTCTCGTCGGTGCGTCGGGAAGGATGCCGACAAGGTCGTCCGCGGTGAGCCGCCAGTTATAGCCGCTCGGCTCCGCCGTCAGATCAGTCGGGTTGAGCGAGCGGCGGATACGGCGGAAGCGGCGCAGCACCATCTCGTCGTTGTCGGGCGTCTTCGACACCTTGCCACTGATCAGCCAGGAAAAGAACCGCGCGCTGTAACGCCAGGTCGCGTTGCCGTAACCGCCCCCGAGAAGAATCACCAACGGCAGACGGCGGCGGCCGTGCCGAAGGAGCTCTATCACCAACCTGTCACGGCGGATCATCCCGTCGGCCGAGATATTCCAGTTGCCGAGCGCGTCGTCGGCCGCTGGGTCGGTGCCGGCGACATAGATCACCAGGCCGGGCCGCACCTTCATCATCACGTCCGGCAGGGTCTTGAGCAGCGTGCCCAGATAGATTTCGTCGCCGACGTCGGCGCCGAGGGCGATGGCGGTCGAGGCCTCGGCGTTTGTGTCGCCCCAATGTTCGTTGTGGACCGAGTAGGTGTAGACGGTCGAGTCGTGGGCGAAGATCGATCGCGTGCCGTTGCCGTCGTGGACGTCGAGATCAACCACCAGGATCGGCTCTCGGAATCCCTTGCTTCGCAACCGAGCGATCGCGACCGCAATGTCGTTGAAGATGCAGAAACCCATGCCGCGGCCGCGGTCGGCGTGGTGAAAGCCGCCGCCGAGGTTGATGGCAACCGATCGCCCCTGCAGGGCGAGGCGCGTCGCCTGGATCGTGCCGCCGACGGCGAGGCGCTGCATCTCCACGATCTTCGCGATATCGGCGTCGCTGATTTTCTCGCCGAAGATCATCTCGGTCATCTCCGGATCACGGCCGACGGCATCGATGTAGTCGTGATCGTGAACCCTGAGCAGGCTGCGAACCGCCGGACGTCGCGGCACCGAGATGTCATCGCGATCGAGCAGGCCCTCGTCGATCAGGAAACCGAGGATTTTCTGACCGCGCGCGGGGTCGACCGGCGTACCTTCGAGGGTCAACGCGTAGGAGTCGCGGTAGACGAACCGCACCTGCGGCGCGCACCACCGCCGCCGCAGCCGCCGCCATCGCCGCCGAACGAACCGACCGAAACGAACGATGGGGTTCGGGGTTGTTTTGGAGTCGGTGGACACCATGGGAGAAGTATAGTGCGGCGATGTTGTGGTGCGGCCGTCTCGGCCGCACGTGTTCAAGCGCTCGTGACCTTTGTGGTGCGGCCGTCTCGGCCGCACGAATCCCACAACCGATGATGTGCGGGCGGGACGCCCGCACCACAATTATTACGTCACTGTTGCTCGACGGTGTAGCCCTTCGCGCGGAGGAGGTTGACCACGCCCTCCTCGCCGACCAGGTGGGCCGAACCCACCACCACGATCGCGTCTCGATCGCCCGCCAAAAGCACCTCGATCTGAGGCACCCACGCCCGGTTCCGGCTCACGACCATCTTCTCGAAGACATCGGGAAAATCTTCGAATCCTTCGAGCAGCAACGCTTCAACCGATTCCACTTTCCCTGCGCGCCAGTCCAGGTACAACTGCTGCATCTCCGGAATCATCGTGGACAGATCCTCCAGCGTGTAGCGGAGGAAGGCCAGACTCTGATCGGGGCTCAAATCGGCAAAGAGGCTGACCTGGAATTCCGCCGTTTCGAGAGCCATGCGCTCCTTTCCGGTTTCATCCGCGCGCTGGAAGAGATACGTGTCGAGTCCGGCGGCGGCGAGATAGCCGTGTTGCGACAGCTCGAATGCAGCCACGGTCAGCGCCGCCATCCACGGTTTCATGCCTTGATAGAAGGAAGCGTCAAAGCCCAAATCTCCGACATGGGTCTCGAACTCGGTCCACGTCTCCGGTCCCACGACCTCCTCGAGTGTGCGGCCCTTCTCGAGGGATCCGGCAGCCATCATCTTGATCGCGGTCTTCGTCATGTCGTCGAGATCGATCTCGAAGACCGCGACCTCGGCCGCGGCGAACGCCGCCTCGATCGCCGGCGGCAAGGGGTAGGCATCCTCCTTGAGAGCGTGGATGGACCCGAGCAGGTAGAGGTTCGTATCGCCCCGCTCGACCTTCCACATGAAGGTCTTGCCACCGTTCTCGGCGTCGGGCGATTGCGCCAGTGCCTGAACCGATGCGAGTGCAACCGCCAGCGCCAGGGCGATGTGCCGTTGTTTCATCGGGCCTCCGCTTCAACAGTCTATACACCGAACCACCCACAGATCACACAGATCAACCCAGAAAATCCGTCCGCGTCGATCTGTCTTCATGCGTTTCGATCTGCGGGCAGATTTCGGCTGATTGGGCCGGAATTCCTAATTCCGAATTCCGAATTCCGAATTCGCTGCATGGTATCGTGTTTCAACAGCGCGGCGACCGCGCGAGAAGAGGAGACACAGCATGGCAAACCCGACCGCGACCTTCGATACCTCCATGGGCACGTTCAAGGCCGAGATCTTTCGCGATGAGATGCCCATCACCGCCGAGAACTTCATCTCCCTGGCCAAGGCCGGTTTCTACGACGGGCTGCACTTCCACCGCGTGATCAAGGATTTCATGATCCAGTTCGGTTGCCCCCATTCCAAGGACCCGGAGAGCCCGCGCTGCGGCACCGGCGGCCCCCCGCACGGCACCATCGTCGACGAGCACCTCGAGAATGCGAAGTTCTCCAACGAGCCCGGGACCCTGTCGATGGCCAACACCGGCCGCCCCGACAGCGGCGGCTCGCAGTTCTTCATCAACACCAAACACAACAGCTTCCTCGACTGGTTTTCCCCCGGACAGTCCAAGCATCCCGTTTTCGGCAAGATCACCGAGGGGATGGATGTCGTGAAGGCGATCGAGACCACCAAGACCGGCGCCCAGGACCGGCCGAAAACTCCGGTCAAGGTGGAGCGCATCACGATCGAGGACTGACCGCGATCACGGGCGGGAAGCCTGCCCGGCGGTAAAATGTTCTCCTGGCAGAGGAACGCCGTCCACGAACCCAACGAGGTCAGGTACATGAAAATGCGCGGTCCGACACATGCCCGTTCAGTGATCTTTATCGCGGCCGTCATGCTGCTCATCGGTTCGACGAACCTGTTCGCGGCCGAGGCGGGCCGCGTGCCTCGAAGCGCACTGCCGGGGGTTCAGCCCCTCGACACGGTCGAGCGCCACGAGATGCCCTGGTTCGATGTCGAGGCGCTGCGCGCCGAGGACGCTCGGCGGGAAAGCTCAGGCAAACCCGTGGCGCCGCGAATCGGCAAGGTCCTCGAGGTCGACTACACCCTCGACAACAGCGGCACCTGGGAGGTGTTGGAGAACGGCTCCCGCCTGTGGAGGCTGCGGATCTCCTCCCCCGGGGCGCTCAGCTTGAGCCTCGGGTTGGAGCGATTCGACCTGCCCGATGGGGCCAGGTTCTGGGTCCACGCCGCCGACGGCTCCGGTGTGCAGGGGCCCTACACGAAAACGAACCGCAACGCCGTCGGCGGCCTCTCGACCGCGGTCGTGCTCGGCGACGAGCTGGTGGCCGAACTCCATCTGCCGAAGGGTTCGCAAGCGCATCTCGTCATCCAGTCGGTCAACCACGGCTATCGGGGCTTCGGCGAGCGCGAGGCCGGTCGCGCCGCCAAGAGAGGCTCGTGCAACATCAACGTTGTCTGCCCGCAGGGCGACCCGTGGCGCGACCAGATCCGCTCCGTCGCGATCATTGAAACCCATGACAACACTTACATCTACGGTTGCACGGCACAGCTGGTCAACAACACGGCCGGGGATCTCACCCCGTATCTGCTCACGGCAGGGCACTGCTTCGACCCGGAGATTGTGAACACGCTGGTCGCCTACTGGAACTACCAGACCACAGAGTGTGACGACTCCACCGGCGGCAATCTGAGCCAGAATCAGAGCGGCGCCAGCTTCATCGCATCATTGAACGATGGCTCTATCGCCGATTCCGATTTCATGCTGGTGGAGCTCGATCAGCAACCACAGCCGAGCTTCAACGTCTACTACTCGGGATGGGACGCGCGAGATCGGATTCCCAGCGCGACCACCACGATCCACCACCCAGACCAACTCGGCCAGAACCAGAAATCCATCAGCTTGGATTACGACCCGCCGATCGTTACCTACCGCGGAGGTTTAACACCTACCGAAGACGGCATCTATCTGACCGTCATCGACTGGGACGAGGGCACCACCGAGGAGGGCTCCTCCGGCGCGTGTCTCTTCGACAACGCGACCAAACGGTGCGTCGGCACCCTCTCCGGCGGGCACGCGGCGTGCGGCAACAACTCAGACGACTGGTTCGGTCGGTTGTACGCCCACTGGACCGGCGGCGGCACCCCGGACACCCGCCTTTCCGATTGGCTCGACCCGCTCGACAGCGGCGCGCTCTTCGTCGACGGCAAGAACGGCACCGGCGGCGGCACCCAGGAAAGCTGGCTGATACCCGCGGTGGCCTCGCGGACCGGCGTGTCCCCCACCGACTGGAAATCACAGATCGGCGTCGTCAACCCGACCTCCGAAACGCGGTCGGCGTCGGTCTACTTCGTCGCCAACGGCCAGGCGTGGCCCGGCACGCTGCTCAGCGGGCCACACATCATCGAAGCCAACGAGTCGTTTTACCTCGGCGACGTGCTGCAACCCGAAAGACCGGCCTCCGGCCTCCTCTACGTGACGGTGGACGGAACCGGAACCGCGGTCTTCTGCAGAACCTTCACCCCGGCACCCGGCGGTGGGAGCTACGGGCAGGGCCAGCCCGGAATCCTGCTCAGCTCCGCTTCTTCCGAGACGGAGCTCATCCTGCCGTTGATCCACTCGGCACCGGATGTCTTTCGTACCAACGTGGGTTTCGCACAGTCCTCGGCCGGCACCTTCCAGGTCAGGGTCCAGATCTACGATGCCGACGGCACCCTTCTGGCGCAGAAAACCTACTCGCAGGCCGCCGCGTGGCGGCAGGTCAACGACATTTTCAACAACATGGGGATCGGCAGCGCCGAGGTCGAGGGCGGCTGGATCCGGGTCACCCTGACCTCCGGCTCACCGTCGTACTGGACGACCTACGCGACGGTGATCGACGAGGTCACCGGCGACCCAACGTATATTCTGCCGGTTGCTCCGTAGAAGCATGAGGACTGAGTACATGGGGACACGCTTGGGGAACCATTCCCGTTCTGCAACTCTGATCACAGCCTTGATCGTGTGTATCGTGTCGACAACTCCCTTGGCGGCCGCCGCGGGTTCTCTGCCGCGAAGCGCGCTGCCGGGGGCGCAGTCCATCGCCACGATCGAGCGCAGGGAAATGCCCCGGGTGAACGTCGAGGCGCTTCTCGCCGAGGATGCGGAGCGGGAGGGCTCCGGCAAGCCCGTGGCGCCCCGTTTCGCGAAAAGCATCCAGGTCGCATACACGCCGGACACCAGCGGCACCTGGGAGACCCTCGACGACGGCTCGCGCCTGTGGCGCCTACGCATCTCCTCGCCCGGCGCCCTCAGCCTGAATCTCGGCCTCGATCGTTTTGATCTGCCGAAAGACGCCGCCTTCTGGGTCCATGCTCCCGACGGCTCCGGGGTCCAGGGACCCTACACCGCACAAAATCGCAACGCTCTTGGAGGCCTGTGGACGGCAGTCGTTCTCGGCGACGAGCTGGTCGCCGAGCTTCACCTCCCGAAGGGGGGCCAGGCGAACGTCGAAATCACCTCCGTCAACCACGGCTACCGCCTGTTCGGCGAGGACAACGCGGTCGAGGCCGCGAAACGCGGCGACTGCAACATCAACGTCGTATGCCCGCAAGGAGACCCCTGGCGCGACCAGATCCGCTCAGTTGCGATGATCACGATTCTGGGGGTCTACGCCTGTACCGGCCAGATGCTCAACAACACGTCGGAGAACGAAATACCCTACTTCCTGACGGCCCAGCACTGTATTGAACGTGATTTCTGGGCGCCGTCGGTGGTCGCCTATTGGAACTATCAGAGCCCCGAGTGCGACGATGTTTCCGGCGGCAGCCTGAGCCAGAACCAGAGTGGCTCGACCTTGATCGCTTCGTCGGAGTACGAAAGCGGCTCTGATTTCACACTCGTCGAGCTCGACTATCTGCCGAATCCTAGCTACGACGTCTTCTACTCGGGCTGGGATGCGCGCTTTCTGATCCCGGACTCCACCACCACTATCCACCACCCGAGCGCCGACGAAAAATCCATCAGCTTCGACAACGATCCACCGACGATCACCTCCCTCGGGGGCAGCTCGTTCCCCGGCAACGGCAGGTACTTCAGAATCGGCGCCTGGGATGAGGGGACGACGGAGCCGGGCTCTTCGGGAGGTTGTCTCTTTGACGACTCGACCAAACGCTGTGTCGGCACGCTCAGCGGCGGTTTCGCATCGTGCGACAATGCCGACCAGCCCGACTGGTTCGGCCGTCTCTTTGCCCAGTGGTTCGGGGACGGCACGCCCGACACGCGGCTCTCCGACTGGCTCGATCCTCTGAACGTCGGGGACAATTTCATGGACGGGAAGAACACCTCCCAGTCGGAGGGCGCCGAGGTCTGGTTTTTCCCCGCCGCGGCCTCGTTGCCGGGCGAGGGCGGGTCCAATTGGAAGAGCCAGGTCTCGGTCGCGAACTCCTGGTCCACCGTCGCGCACAACGTCACCCTGTATTTCGTCGCCGCGAATGAGCAGTGGCCCGGTAATGTGATTTCCGGCCCCCACATGATCAAACCGGGTCAGTCGGCGTTTCTTGACGATCCGCTGCTCCCGGAGAACCCGACGTCGGGAGCGATCTACGCTTCCGTCACCGGCACCGGAACGGCAGCATTCTCCCGCACGTACACCCTGGTGGACGGTGAAGTCACACTCGGCCAGGGGGTTCCGGGTTACCGACTCACAGAGGTGAGTCGCGCCACCGAGCTCGTTCTGCCGATGGTGCACTCGATTCCAGGGCGCTATCGGACCAATGTCGGCTTCGCCCAAACATCGGCAGGTTGGTTCAGCGTGTACGTGTCGATTCACGCCCCTGACGGTGACCTCCTCGCCAAAAAGAAGTACAGAATTGAAACCGGATGGCGCCAGATCAACGACATTTTCGGGAAGATGGGCATCGGAGATATCTCCGTGGAGGGCGCATGGATCGAGGTTCAACTGGCCGGAGGATCGCCCGCCTTCTGGACGACGTATGCAACCGTCATCGACGACGCCAGCAACGACCCGACGTATGTCCTACCGGTAGCGCCGTAGAAGAATGAGGAATGAGGAATGAGGAATGAGGAATTCCCCTCCGTCCCCCCGGTAACAGGTATGAAACCCTGGGGTGGGTGGGCGGCATTCCTCATTCCTCATTCCTCATTCCTCATTCTGGAAGCGTGAGCGCTTCCTTCGCGAGCTGCTTCGCGTACTCGAGGTCCTCGGGCGGGTTCTTGCCGTCGACCACGTGCCACTCGACCTGGTGCTTGTTGCACAGGGCGTCGAGGCGCTGCCACAGGTCGCGGTGCGAGACCGGCTTGTCGTCCCGGGTCTTCCACCCCCGATCACGCCAGCCGGGGACCCACGTCGTGGCGCCGTTCTCCAGGTAATCCGACACCGTGTAGAGGTGGACCCGCACCCGCCGCTTGAGCTGCTCGAGGCCGGCGATCGCGCCCATGATGTGCATGCGATTGGCTGAGGCGCCGTCGACCCGTTCGCTCATTCCCTTTTCGGAATCGGCAAATCGCAGCACCACTCCCCACGAACCGGCCTTCTTCTTGCCCGAGTAGGCCACCGCGGTGAAGAGGTGGACCGCCTTCGAGTCTTCGATGGGGAGCGGGGCCCGAGGAATCGCGGCGGAGGCCAGCTGGTCGGCGACCTCGTTCCAGCGGTCGCCGGCGTGGCCCTTGATCCAGTGCCACTCGACATCGTGAATTTCGAGCACCGCCGACAGCTCCTCCCACAGCTCACGATTCTTGACCCTCTTCTTGCCGGCGGTCTTCCAGCCGCTCGCCTTCCATTTGGGCAACCACTCGGTGATACCCTGGCGGACGTAGGTCGAATCGGTGTAGAGCTCGACCCGGTGCGGACCATCGAGGGCCCCGAGGGCCTCGATGGCCGCAACCAGCTCCATGCGGTTGTTGGTGGCCTCTTTCTTGCCCCCCGACAGCTCGCGCGGATCGCGGCCGGGTTCGAGAATCACCGCCCCCCAACCACCCGGTCCGGGGTTCGGCCGGCAGCCGCCATCGGTGTAGATCGTCACGGTCGGGAGCGCGTCGTTCATCGCTTTGACATTAGCAGAGGCCGCTCCGCGATGCCGGGGCGGACAGGTGAGATGGACGGGATCACACCTCTCTGTGCCGGCGCTTGTCGATCCGGGCCACCCTGACCAGGAACGAGATCAACCACGGGGAATGGCGCTCCAGGAACACGACGATCCTTCCATGGCCGGTGATGACCGCTTCTCTCTTCCGCCTGATCACCGCCTTGACCAGCTTGCGCGCCGCCTCGTCGGCGTCCATGCTCAACCACCGCGGGATCTTGTCTCGCGCTGCCTCGTGGTGTAGTCCCTGATTATCGACCTGGCGAATTTCCGAAACGACGAAGCCTGGCGCCAGCAGCGTCACGCCGACACCGTGCTTCGCCATCTCCGCCCGCAGAGAACCCGCGAGAGCGCGCACCGCGTGCTTGCTCATCGAGTATGGCGACCCTGTCGGCAGCGTGAGGTAGCTCATGACGCTGCCCATGATCGCCAGGCTGCCGCGGCTCGCGATCAGGGCCTCGCGGGTCGCCTGAATAGTCCGCAGCACACCGAAGACATTGGTCTCGAACTGGCGTCGGTAGTCCTCGAGCGACAGCTTGTGGACCGCACCCGCGACCCCGAAGCCCGCGTTGGCAACCACCCAGTCGATGCGCCCGTATTCCTCGAGGGTTACCTCGACCGCCTTCTGGAGATCCTCGTCGGAGGTCACATCGCAGCGAATGGTCAGGGCCCGCCGTCCCCGCGCCCTGACCTCGAGGGCCAGAGCTTCGAGACGCTCCCAGCGCCGCGCCAGCAACACCACGTCGGCGCCACGTCGCGCGAACTCGCGCGCCATCGCGGCGCCGATACCCGATGACGCCCCGGTGATGAAAGCGACCTTGCCTTCCAGCTTTGCCAAAATTCCCTCCTACCGCCGGGATTGTAGCCGACGACGACGCCGAGAATTTCGGATTTGGGATTTTGGATTTCGGATTTTCCACCCAGCCGCCCAGATTGGGCCCGCCCGTTATAGGTTCCGGGTGGGAGGGTCGATCTGGTATCTGGCATCCGGGGGGCGGGTGGAAACCGTATACTCACTCCAAGCAATTTGCGCCGAACGCAGGCAAAGGAGCTCTCATGACCACATCACGTAGAGATTTCGTCCAGCTTTCGATTCTCGCCGGCGGTGCCGCCGGACTCGGCCTCTCTGCCCGTACGGCGGTTGCGACCGCCGACGTTGGAATCGCCTCACACAAGCTGAAAATCCTGGTGCTTGGCGGCACCGGGCTCATCGGCCCGCCGATGGTTTCCTACGCCATCGCCCGCGGCCACGAGGTCACCCTCTTCAACCGCGGCAAGACCAACGCCGATCTCTTCCCAGATCTCGAGAAGCTCAAAGGCGATCGCAACGACGACATCACCGCCCTTGAAGAACAGGTCGCGGCCGGCAGGCGCTGGGACGCGGTCGTCGACAACACCGCTTCCATCCCGCGATGGGTGACGGAATCCGCAGGCCTGCTTACCAAGGCGGCCGACTACTACCTCTATACCTCCTCCATCTCGGCATACGCCGATTCGTCGACGCCCAACGCGGATGAGACTGCCCCGGTCGGTCAGATCTCCGAAGAGGACGAAGCCAAGGTGCTGACCACCAAGGACATCACGGGTGAGAACTATGGTCCGCTCAAGGCCCGCTGTGAGGAGGAAGCGCGAAAGGCATTCACCGATGAGCGGACCTGCGTCGTGCGACCCGGACTGATCGTAGGCCCCGGCGACTACTCCGATCGCTTCACCTACTGGCCGGTACGAATCTACAAGGGCGGTGAGGTGATGGCGCCCGGCAACCCGACCGACCCGGTGCAGTTCATCGACGCCCGCGACCTCGGCGAATGGTACATCCGGCTCGTCGAAGCTGGGACCACCGGAACCTTCAACGGTGTCGGCCCGCGGTCGCCGATGTCCATCGCCGGGATGTTGTATGGAATCCGGGCCACGGTCGACAACGACATCTCCTTCACCTGGGTCGATGCCGACTTCCTCGAAGAGCATGAGGTCCAACCCTGGGTGCAGATGACGGTGTGGGTGCCTCCGGTGGGCGAGTACGCCGGTTTTTCGACCTCCAACATCGACCGCGCTATCGAAGCCGGCCTCACGTTCCGGCCGCTCGCCGACACCGCCGTGGCGACGATAGAGTATTGGAACTCGCTGGACGAAGGGCGGCATGCAAAGGTCCGGGCCGGCTGCCCGGCCGAACTCGAGGAGAAGGTGCTGAAAGCCTGGCACGCGAAGAATGAGGAATGAAGAATGAGGAATTAGGAATTAGGAATTCCCACCCGCCCCCCCTGTGGTATGAGAGTCCGCGGGGACGTGTGGGCGGTATTCCTCATTCCTCATTCCTCATTCGAGGTAGTCGGTTTGCTGAATAGAATCGTTGCCGTTGAAGATTCCGAGATACGGCCCATGCTGTGGGCCGCGCTCTACTACTTCCTGCTATTGGCAGCCTATTTCGTGATCCGCCCGATTCGTGACGAGATGGGCGTCGCCGGTGGCGTCCGCAACTTGCCCTGGCTCTTCCTCGGCACCCTCGTCGGGATGTTGATGATCCACCCCTTCTTCACGGCACTCGTCTCACGCCTCCCGCGGCGGCTCTTCATCCCGCTTTCCTACACCTTTTTTGTCGCCAATCTCATCGCATTCTGGTTGTTCTTCCTGACCACCTCGGAGGGTGCGGGGATCTGGGCCGGGCGAGTCTTCTTCGTTTGGACATCAGTCTTCAATCTCTTCGTGGTCTCCATCTTCTGGTCCCTGATGGCCGATCTCTTCCGGCCGGCGCAGGCCAAGCGGCTTTTCGGTTTCGTCGCGGTCGGCGGTACGGTCGGAGCCGTCGTCGGTTCGACGATCACCGCAATCCTGGCCGCCCGCGTTGGTCCCACCAATCTTCTCCTGGTGTCGGCGGCGATTCTCGGTCTAGCGATGGTGGCGGCACGGAAATTGATGTCCACGGTTTCGCGGAGCCGGATCGACGACGATCCCCTGCGCCCACCAACCGCCCAGATCGAACACCCGGTCGGCGGCGGCGTTTTTGATGGAATCCGTGCGGTCTTCGCCTCGAGCTATCTCCTCGGCATTGTCGGCTACATGTTGTTCTACACCATCACCGCGACCATTCTCTACTTCCAGCAGGCGGAGATCGTCGACGTGAGCTTCACCGACCGTGCGGCGCGGACCGTCTTTTTCGCCCGCATTGACCTCGCCGTCAATATCCTGACTGCCCTGACTCAGATTTTCTTCACAGGGCGCATCGTCCGACGCATCGGAGTCGCTCTGTCGCTGGCTGCGCTGCCGCTGGTCTGCGTCCTCGGATTCGCGGCGTTGGGCGTCGCGCCGACCCTGATCGCGATCGCGATCTTCCAGGTCCTGCGCCGTTCGAGCAACTACGCAATCGCGCGCCCGTGTCGGGAGATGCTCTACACCGTCATTCCGCGCAGCGCCAAGTACAAGGCGAAGAACTTCATCGATACCTTTGTCTACCGTTTCGGCGACCAGGTCGGGGCGTGGTCCTATTCCGGGCTCGGCGCCCTCGGCCTCGGTGCGGCCGCGATCTCGTTGCTGGCGGTGCCGTTGGCGGCGATCTGGTTGGTGATCGGCATGTGGCTTGGGCGCAAGCAGCACGAGATGGCTACGAAGCCGATAGCTCCCGGAATGAATCCGGACCGAGGGTGATTGCGCGGGCAAAGCCCGACACCAGCCGCCCCCACTCGAAGTGCAGCCGATAGAGGTTGAAGTCGCCGAGAAGAAAGGTCCGCTCTGCGGAGGGGAAACGATCGATGTAGGCCTGGCGCGAGGCCTCGAAATCCGCGTCCACCTGTGCCACAAGCTGCACCGTGCCCGAGATCATGACCCGTGGCACTCGAAGGGCGTCGTCTTCCTGTTCTTCACAGGCATGGATCAGGACGCTGAACGGCGAACCCGGCTGGAGACCTCGGCTGTGGCGGGCGAGCTGCGAAGCGTGGATGAGAGCGGATCGATAATCCGTCGCCGCCACGAACGGCAACAGTCCAACGTGCGGCTTGCCGTCGACCAACACCCCGAGCGAAAGCACCCGGCGATCGGTCAGCAGTCGTTTGACAAGGCTCAGCTCTTCCGGTTCCATTCACTCCCCGATCCGATTTGCATTCTACCGAATCCCCAGCCCCACAACCCGCTCGGATACCAGATGCCAGATGCCAGATTGCGGTGACTGAAAAACAGAGAGTGGACTGGCGATCTGGTATCCGGGATCCGGGATCCGGGATCTTCTCCCTCAACGAAAAACCTGAACTCGATTTCCAACCATCGTAAGATGTCTCGATGACAAAGCAGGGCCCATCCATTCGCTTGATCTGTTGGAAAGCAGATCGATCGGCCGAGCTCGCCCAGGAGCTCAAGACTGCGGGCTTTGTGGTCGATGCGGGGTCCATCGACGGACCGGCGCTCCAAGCGCTCCGCCAGGAACCGCCCGAAGCGGTCGTCATCGATCTCAGCCGGCTGCCCGCCCAGGGCCGGGACGTTGGAATCATGCTTCGCACCACCGTCCGTTCGCGCTCCACACCCCTGGTCTTCGTAGGAGGTGACCAGACCAAGGTCGCGCGCACCCGTGAGATCCTGCCCGACGCCGTCTACAGCTCGCGCGGCGACATGGCGGCGGCGGTACGTCTCGCGATTGCCGAGCCACCACATGACCCGGTGGTTCCGGAATCGAACTTTGCGGGTTACTCCGGCACCCCGCTGCCCAAGAAGCTCGGGATCAAGGTGGATTCGAAGGTGGCCCTGGTGGATGCACCAGGGGACTTCGTGGCAACTCTCGGTGCGGTACCGGCGGGCACGACGATCATTCACGGGGCCGATACCGACGCCGAAATAACCCTGTGGTTTCCGAGCTCCCTTGCGGACCTTCATCAAGGGATGGCCCGCATCGGGGAGATCGTGGGCTCCGGACGGCTGTGGATCTGTTGGCCGAAGAAGGCCTCCGGCATCGTGACCGATCTGACCCAGAACGAGGTTCGTGCCACCGGTCTCGCCAATGGCCTGGTTGACTTCAAAATCTGCGCAGTCGACGACACCTGGTCAGGGCTCTGCTTCACGCGACGAAAGAAATAACTCAGGTCCTGGAAAGGCAAGAAATACCGAATTCCGGACTCCGAATTCCGAATTCAAGACCCCTTCCAGGCTAAGATCTCCTTGCCCATGAAGGAGGACTGATAATGGACTTCTCTGGAAAACACGTCTTCATCACCGGTGGATCGCGCGGCATCGGACGCGCGGTGGCAACCGCCTTCGCCGCCCGTGGCGCACGCGTGGCCATCAACTACCTTTCCAATACCGATGCGGCCGAAAACACCCTCGCATCCCTGGAGGGCGGGCCGCACATGATGGTCCAGGGCGACGTCTCCGATCCGGAGTCGGTGCGCCACATGATCGAGACCGTCACCGACACCTTCGGCGCCCTCGACATCGTGGTCAACAACGCCGGGATCTACCTCTACCACCGTCTCGAGGAGGTGGTCTACGACGACTGGCAGCAGGCGTGGCAAAGAGTGCTGGCCACGAATCTCGTGGGTCCGGCCAATGTCGCCTATTGCGCGGCACGTTACATGATCGAGCACGATGGCGGTCGGATCGTCAACGTGTCGTCTCGCGGCGCCTTTCGCGGCGAGCCTGAAGGGCCGGCCTACGGCGCGAGCAAGGCGGGCCTCAATGCCATGAGCCAGTCGCTCGCACAACGGCTTGCGCCGCACGGTGTCTTCGTCGGCGTCGTCGCGCCCGGCTTTGTCGACACCGACCTCGCCTCGCGGGTTCTCGACGGCCCGAATGGCGATGCCATCCGTGCCCAGAGTCCGCTCGGACGGGTTGCCAAACCGGAGGAGGTTGCTCACGCGGTGTTATTCCTCGCCTCCGAAGGCTCGGAGTTCTCCACCGGGACGATCATCGACGTGAATGGAGCGTCCTACCTGCGGAGCTGATTTCCAGATGCCGGATGCCGGATGGGCGGGTGGGATTACTCCCTCACCGCCCACGTCATCAGGAGCGCAAGGAACAGGGCAAAGACCGCGCCGACGTAGAACACGGCGTCGATCCCGGCGACGCGGTGAACCAGCGCCATGACCGGTGGACCCAGCGTCTGACCGAGTCGAAGAACGGTGCCGTTGAGAGACATCACCGCCCCGCGCCGATCGACGGGCGCAATTTCAGTCAACATGACCTGTACCACCGGGATGGTGGTGGCGAACGCAAAACCGAGCAACACCGCCGGCACGGCCAGCGCCCAGACAACAGGCGCCAGGGGGATCGCGGCCAGCCCCAGGCCAAAGACGACAAACCCAACGCGCATCACCCGGACTTCACCGAAGATTTTTGCGAGCCGGCCGAGGTTGGCCGAGGTGATTGCGGTAGAGATCGACAGCCCGGCCATCAGCAGACCGATGCCGAGCGGCGTCGAGCCGAACCGGCCCGACATCAGGAACGGCAGAAAGGTGATGTAGGCGCCGTAGAGTAGGATGAAGATGGCGGTGCTGGCGAAGAACAAGACCAGCACCTCGCGGCGGCGCACGATGTCCCAAAGGTCACCGAAGTAGTCGTTCAGATCCGCCTTGTGTCCCTTCGGCGCGACGTGCAACCGGCGCACCGCAAGAACCGCCACCGGCAGCGCGAGAAGTGCAAGCGTGAATGGTGCCGACCACGCGACCATCGCAAGCGCCCCGCCGACCGCCGGGTAGGCGGCCGTACCGATCGAAAGGACGCTGGCGTTCAGGCCCATCGCCGTGGTGCGCTGGCGGTCGATGAAGAGATCGCCGATCAAGGTCACGTTGATCGATCCGATGGCCGACGCACCGGTCCCCTGCACAACCCGCAGTGCAATCAGGACCGGGAGGCTGGTGGCGAAGACGCAGCCGATTCCGGCGATCGCGAACAGAACGAGCCCCGGCAGCAAAACTCGGAGACGACCGTAGCGATCGGCCAGGATCCCTGCAAACGTCGTGAGAATCACTCCGGGAAGGGTAAAGGCCGTCACCAGAAGACCGACCTGGCCGGCGCTGACGCCAAGGGTCGCTGCAATCCGCGGCAGCGCTGGAGCGATCGAGGAGACTCCGAGCACCGCTATCAGGGTGACGCCGAAAATCGCCTGCAGCTCGGGGTTGCGGTAGGATGCCACCCGATCTTCGGCAGGTCTGGGAGAGGCTTCGGCGTTCAACGTACTCAGAGAATACCGCGTCCCACCCGTGTCCGTGCCAGACTCTGGCCAACGGTGAGTTCACCGTGTATTGTGACCAGCCTCATGGAATTCGACGGATGTCGGTTGCAAGCTGCTGGATGATGGATGCTGAATCATCTGACACGTAGGTCCGCGTTCCGTGAGATCACGGGTGGGTGGCAGGGAAATCCGAAATTCGAAATCCGAAATTCGAAATCTTCGACAGAGGATAGGTAGCTTCGTGAAGTAAATTGGCCCGGTTCGTGTTCTCCATAACTGAGGAGAGAAGACTATGACTCGACCGCGATCCGTCGCGATGCTGATTACAGGCAGACCCACCATGGAAGGCGCCGGCGTCCGTCTCAGCCGCGTCTTCGGCCACCAAGAGGTTCCCCGCTTCGACCCCTTCCTGCTCCTCGATGATTTCGGCTCGAAAAATCCCGACGATTACATCGCCGGTTTCCCGTGGCACCCCCACCGCGGTATCGAAACCGTCACCTACATGCTGTCCGGCGAGGTCGAGCACGGTGACAGCATCGGCAACGAGGGTGTGATCGGCGCCGGCGACGTCCAGTGGATGACCGCCGGCAGCGGCATCATCCACCAGGAGATGCCCCAGCGTGTCGACGACCATCTCCGCGGACTCCAACTGTGGGCCAATTTGCCGGCAGCGTCAAAGATGATGGAGCCTCGCTACCGAGACATCCCCGCCGACACCATTCCGGAGGTCTCGCCCCACGATGGCCTCAAGATCAAGGTCATTGCCGGTGAGGTTGTGGGTGTCCGCGGTCCGGTGCGAGACGTGGTCGTCGAGCCCGAATACCTCGATATCACCCTCGAGCCCGGTGCCGACCTCGAGCACCCGACGCAACCGGACCATACCGTCTTCGCCTACGCCATCAACGGTCGGGGCAAGGTCGGACGCAACGGCACGCATGAGCTCAACCGCGGCCAACTCGCCCTTTTCACCGCGGGCGACTCGGTGATTGTCAAGGCCGGCGATGTTCCCTTCCGCTTCCTGCTCGTCTCCGGAAAACCTCTCGGCGAACCGGTCGCCTGGTCGGGACCGATTGTCATGAATACCCGCGAGGAGCTGGCCACCGCCTTTCGCGAGTACCAGGACGGGACGTTCATCAAGCAGAACCGGTGACTCTCAGGCCGAACGGTCCTACGTGAGGATATGCGGGTTAAAATATATGTGGACTTGACTCTTGATTCTTTGTGCGTTTGAGGGCACTATCCGCTCAACTTTAGTTATCGCGGAGGACTGGATATGGCTGCAAAGCGGAACTCTTTGTGGTTTGGTTATCTGGAAGCCAACGCCAAAGGGAGTCCTGTGGTTCGAGACACTTCGATGGATACGGGCACTCCGGCGACGATTTATCTGTTCAACCTCAAGAAGGGACAGATTCTCGAATACCGGCGTGACATCGTCGAACCCAAACTCCGCGAACTCACGGACGAAGAAACCGAGACAGTGAAGGAGCTGCGAAAGGCGTTCGAAAAGGTGCGGAACGGATTCACACCGCGGGCGATGCGACGAATGCCTTCCCCGCCCCGGAAACCGAAACCTGAACCCGAACCCGAACTTCCGGAAGTCGAGTTTGACAGCGACGACGACAGCCTGCCGCTTCTCGACGATGACAGAGACGATGCGATGTCCGCGGATCAGATGGACTGACGACTCGCAACACCTTCACGAAGGCTCATTCGTGAATCGGTAGGAACCAGACGCTTCGGATCAAACCGTCCCGCACCTCGTAGGTCGCCACCAACCGACCCCGCGGCCTGTCTTTGGCGCCGCTGATCAGCTCGTGGTCGACCACCCAGTCGCCATGCACGATGCGCTCAGTGATGGTGCAGTTGAGCTCCGGATTATCTGAAAACCGCCTGGCATATCGGGCGCGCATCGCCTCCTTGCCGTCCCAGGCCACCTCCCCACTCGGGAGGCGTCGAATCACCACGTCATCAGCATAGAACGAGAGAAACGCCTCGATGTCACGCGCGTTGTAAGCCTCGACCTGACGCCGGACGACGGTCTCGGGTGACGGCGGCAGGATATCGGCCGGGTCGAGCACCACGCCGCCCTTGACCACGCTGTAAATCCTCTGCAGGTTCGCAACATCTGCCAGCGGGTCCGCGTCGAGGATCAGGAAGTCCGCGAACTTCCCCTTCACGAGAGTGCCCATTTCCGGATCGGCCGCGAAAACGAGGGCGGCGTTGCGGGTGGCGTCGACCAGGATCTCACGTGGCGTCAGACCGGCCTCGGCCATGAGCTCGAACTCGCGGTGGATGGCGGGCCCGTGCAGAGTGCCGATGTTGCCGGCATCGGTGCCGGCGGCCACGATCGCGCCGCCGTCCTGCATCGCCTTGAGGTTGGCCTGCATCACCGGCATCGTGCGCTCGAGGCGCGCGCGGCGGCGGGCGCGAATCTCGTCCCCATCGGGGCCCATCGGCACCTCGGACCAGGTCGTCACGACGTCCGGGTCGCCGAGCTCGCGCTCGATATTCGTCATCCGGACGTTCCCGCCGAGGACATCACCGTAGCCCTCCATCACGATCAGGGTCGAGGTGTAGATCGCTCCGCACTCCTTGACGAGGGCGACGAATTCCTCGTCGACCGTCTCGTCGTCAACGCTGTGGACCAGGACGTCGGCACCGGCCTTGACGGACGCCCGCGCCGCCTCGAGCTGGGTGGCGTGGACCGCGACCCGCACGCCGGCCGCGTGGGCCTCGTCGATGGTCGCCTCGATGATAGGTAGATTGGGTGCGAAGTTGCCGTCTACTGGGACGATGAACCAGATCTTGACCAGATCGGGCTCGTGCTTGAGCTGCTTTCGCACGAGCTCGCGCGCCATCTCCGGTGAATCGACCTCGATGATCGGCGGGTCGCCGATGTCCATCTGCGGCCGCGACACCGTCGACACCAACGGCCCGGCAACCGCCGTCCGCGGTGCGTAGAGCTGCCGGTTGGCCCGCTCCCGCACCTCGAAGTTCCAATAGCCGCCACCGACGTCCACCACCGACGTCACTCCGCTGGCCAGGTAGCGGCGAAAGGTCCCCTCGAGATCTGCCTTGACGGCAGCCGTTTCCGTCTCGTAGGACCGCCAGGCTCGCAGGTCGATGATGTCGGGCCGGGTGTAGAGCCCGCCCGACTGGAAATAGTGGATGTGGGCGTCGATCAGACCGGGGATGATCCACTTCCCGGTCACGTCCACCACCGCGAGATAGTCAGGAATTTCAATTTCCTCGCGCGGACCGACCTCGAAAATGCGGTCGCCCATCACGATCACCACGGCGTTCTCCACCGGATCGGCGCCGGTCCCGTCGAACAGCGTGGCGCCGACAAAGGCGGTCTGGGCGGGCGCGCCCCACGCCCACAAGAAAAGGAGTACAACCACGACAGCGGTCGTCGTCACATGGCGGCTCATTCTCACCTCCTGATATTGGGTGATGCTACCACCGCAATCCGCCGTGATTCTTGGCTGATAGAAACCTTAGAACGTTGAGAGAAGGGGGCGTGGTTGGGAAATCCGAAATCCGAAATCCGAAATCGGGATCGGCTCGTTGCTGCCCTTTTCTCCTCTGCCCCCTTGCCCCCCTACCCGGACGCAGGCGGATGGCCGCTCACCCCTCGAGCATTTTCATGACGTGTTCGGGGTAGCGGGTGCCGACGGCCATGTCCTTGGGGATGACCTCGTCAATCTCAGCCAGCTCGGCTCCGGTCAGCGTGACCTCGATAGCGGCCGCGTTCTCCTCCAACCGGCTGCGGCGCCGGGTACCGGGAATTGGAACCACGTCAGGCCCACGAGCCATCACCCAAGCCAGCGCGAGCTGGGCGGGTGTGCACCCCTTTGCCTCGGCCAGGTGCTCGACAAGGTCGACCAGCTCGAGATTCTTGCCGAAGTTCTCACCCTGGAAGCGCGGCATGAAACGCCGCCAATCGTCCTCGGCGAGATCGTCGAGGCTCTTGATGGCGCCGCTGAGAAAACCGCGCCCAAGGGGGCTGTATGCGACCACGCCGATACCGAGCTCGCGGCACGCGGGCACGATCGCGGCCTCGATGTCACGGCTCCACAGCGACAGCTCGGACTGCAACGCCGATATCGGATGGACCTCGCAGGCGCGCCGCAGGGTCGCAGCCCCCGCCTCGGACAGCCCGAGGTATCGCACCTTGCCTTCGGCCACCAGGTCGGCCATGGCGCCGACGGTTTCCTCGATCGGCACCTCGGGATCGACGCGATGCTGGTAGTAGAGATCGATGTGATCGACGCCGAGCCGCTCGAGGCTTTTGTCGCACGCCTCGTGCACATACTCGGGCCGGCCGTTGACTCCCAAAAAGCTCCCGTCCGCGCCGCGCACGACGGCGAACTTGGTGGCCAGCACGACCTCGTCGCGCCGGCCTTTCAACGCGCGGCCCAGCAGTCGCTCGTTGGCCCCGACGCCGTACATATCGGAGGTGTCCCAGAACCTGACTCCGATGTCGATCGCATGGTGGAGGACGTCGATGTTCGCCGCCTCGTCGCTCGGACCGTAGAAATCGGACATCCCCATGCAGCCCAGGCCGATCGCCGAAACCTCGAGACCGCTCGCGCCCAGCTTTCGTGTGTTCATTGCTGCCTCCCGAAACAACGGATTTCTTTCGTTCAACAGTCTTCGTCGAGCAGGAATTCTCTGCGGGCTATTGCGGTGTGACGATCGCGTCCTCGAGCATCACCGTATAGCGATAGCCGGCACCGAAGTCGCGGTCAATGGCCACGATCCCTGTTGCCGTCACGACATCTCCGACGGCAACCGTCGCCCCGGTCGTTACGGTGAGATCGTTGGTGCCTTTCTCCAGCTCTCCCGAGCCGTCCTGAATGTGCAGCCAGTTCCTGCCGAGGATGGCCCCGTTGTACTTCACGACCCGACCGCTGACCGTCACCGTGGCGCCTGTGAGGTCGACCCGGTTGCTCCAGATATCGACGATCTTCATACCGCCGCCTGTGAAGTTGACCGGCGCGGCGGCCTTCCCGGAGTCGATTGCGAAGGCGTCGAGCGGCGGATGTCCCGGTGGGAGGTCGAGCGTGGCGGGCTCCGCCACCTTCGGAGCTTCGCCCTCCGGGACGACGTAGGAAACGAAGTAGATCAGCGGGAAGTCGCGGCCCAGCGATTCGCTGTGGAAATCCTTCATCGGCGTCTCGAGGGGAAAGGTGACGCGATCGCCGACCTCGACATCGAATCGGTTCGCAGCTGCCCACATCTCGCCGTCGTCGGTGTCGACCCGCACGTAGGTGTAGCCAGCGGCGTCAATCGACTCGAGAACCGTGCCCGAGACCCTCGCCGTGACGCTCGCGGTTGAGGCATGGGAGTTTATGGACCCCGTTTCCGGGACCACGGCTTCATTGGCGGCCGGCTGAGCCGAGCAGCCGACCGCGACGACAAACACTGCCTCGGCGAAAATCGTGATCGCAGTCTTTATGCGCATGAGATGTCTCCACTCTCCGATGTCTTGGGAATCTGCTGTGGGTACCCAGGCCGGGCGCCCCGAGGCAGTGACCCTACAGGCTAGCATGAAAACCCGCCAATCGCCGCAGGAAGTCCCACTGGTTGGATTCCCGGTCAGGCCCGCCGGCTCAGCTCCATCGTCGCCCTGACCCTCTCCGCGGTCATCGGCATGCGGTAAAGCCGGGTGCCAACGGCGTCGTAAATGGCGTTGGCGATGGCCGCGCCGACAACGATGATCGCCGGCTCGCCGCCGCCCTGGGGCGGGTCGTTTTCGGCGTCGATGATGATGGTTTCGATCTCGGGCAGCCACGAGAATCGGGGAATCTCGTAGGTGTCGAAATTGGTGTCGAGGATCTCTCCACCCGAGAACCGCACCTCCTCGGCGAGGGCGTAGCCGAGCCCCATGGTCAGACACCCCTCCATCTGGATGGTGGCGCCCTCGGGGTTGACGGCCAGCCCCATGTCCTGAGCGCAGACCATGCGCTTGACGGTGACCTTCCCGGTCGCTCGATCGACCTCTACCTCGGCCGCCAACCCGACGTACGTCCCGGCATCGATCCCGAGTGCGATCCCCTGACCACGCCCGCTCGGCGCACCGGCCTCCAGCCACCCGAAGCGATTCGCGGTGGTCTCGAGCACCCGACGCATCTTCTTGTCCGCGAGGTTCCTCAGCCGGAACTCGACCGGGTCGATGCCGGCCTGCACCGCCAGAATGTCGATCTGCGATTCGCGTGCGAAGGTGTTGGTGTTGTTCCCGGGCGCCCGCCACGCCCCGGTGGCGAAGGGGTGGGTCCCTGGTCCGCCGCGCCAACCCTCGGGCGCGGCTACGGTGCGGTGATTCGGGATGTCGTAGAAGTGGTCCGCACCGCGCGAGCCCGCGAAATAGGTTGTGTAGTCCCAATAGGTGATACGTCCACCTTCGCCGACGCCGGCGTCAATCTTCACCACCGCCGCCGGTCGGAAGGTGTCGAAGAAAAACTCCTCGGCGCGCGACCACGCGACCTGAACCGGCCGACCGGTCCGTTTCGCGAGCCGCGCCGCCTCGATGGCCTGGCGGTTTGCGGTCTTTCCGCCGAACCCGCCGCCGACGAAAGGCGGAATGACCCGGACCTTGTTCTCGGCCAGCCCGAGTGCCTCGGCCGCTTCCGTCTGCAGCCGAAAGGGGGTCTGGGTCGAGGCCCAGATTGTGCAGCGTCCGTCGGCGAACTCCGCCACCGCAGTGTGGGTTTCCATGGGCGCGTGCGCCACATAACCGTCGAGGTAGGTGTGGCGCGCCTCGGCGATGGAGATCGACATCCCGGTATCGAGATCCCCTCCCGTGTCCAGGGTCTCACCGGCCGGCGCCACCTTCAGGAGATGCTCGAAGATCGAGTCCTCGTCGAGATCGACCTCTGATGTTTTCCACGTCGCCGCGACCTTTGCGATCGCCCGTTGGGCGCCATCCGGCGTCGCGTGCAGGACCGCGACCAGGTCGCCGTCGACCACCATCGTCGCCCCGTCGACCTCCTCGATTCCGGAGGCGTCGACCTCGCCGAGGGTGGCGCCGTGCGCGGGCGGCCGCAGCAGGCTCGCGTAGAGCATCCCCTCGCGGCGGATGTCGCCGGAGAACTTTGCATCTCCGGTGACCTTGGCGACCGCATCCATTCGCGTGACCGGCCGGCCGACGACCGTGAAGTTCTCGACTGACTCCAGCACCGCCTTGCGGTCGAGCCACCGCTCGATCGCCTGCCCTTTGGCGATCTCGGCATACGTGATCTGTTGCTCCTGATTCGCCGTGTTAGACACCACCCCGTCAGCCACCGCGAGTCGATCCCGCGGCACGTCCAACTTTTCCGCGGCCAGCTCGAGCAGCACCTCGCGCGCCTCGGCCGCCGCCGCCCGCAGCGGGGGCCCGAAGAAACGGGTCGACATCGAGCCGAATGTGCCCATGTCCCAGGGGCAGAGATCGGTATCGCCCATGACCATGTCCACGGACTCGAGGGAAACCTCGAGCTCATCTGCCAACATCTGGGCCAGCGAGGTCACGACCCCCTGCCCCATCTCGATCTTGCCGGTGAAGCAGGACACACGTCCGTCCTCACCGATCCGCAGGAAGGCGTTGAAGTCGTCGGGGAGTGCCCGGCCGAAACGGCGCTGCACCGGCGCCTCCTGCAGCGCGAGGAGGTCGTTCGCCGACACCGTGACGACGATGCCGCCGCCGAAGATCTTCAGGAACTTCCGCCGGCTGACCTCGGACGGCAGGTCGATGCCGAGGTGCTCGAGGATTTCGTTCGTGAAGCGGGTCATGACCGCACCCCCTTCCGCATCTCGGCGGCCGCTGTCTCGATCGCCTCGGCGATCCGGACATGGGCCCCGCAGCGACAGAGGTTGTCGTCCATATGGTCGAGGATCTCCTGCCGGGTCGGCTTCGGATTTTCGAGCAGCAGCCCATAGGCGCTGAGGATCATGCCCGGAGTGCAGAAGCCGCACTGCAGGGCGTCGTGCTTGACGAAGGCCTCCTGCACCGGGTGCAGCTTGCCGTTCTTCGCTAAGCCCTCGATGGTCACGATCTTCTTGCCCGCGACATCGCCCATGGGCAATTGGCACGAGCGTTCCGGCTTGCCGTCGACCAGAACCGTGCACGAGCCGCAGAAACCCTCTCCGCATCCGAACTTGGTGCCGGTCAACCCGAGCTCCGTGCGCAGGACCCAGAGGAGCATACGATCCTCCTCCACCTCGAGCGCGGTCGCCTGGCCGTTGAACGAGAAGCGAATCGTCTTGGTCATAAAACCCCCGGGAACCGTTCGGAATTGTTAGGGGAATGGTAGCACTCGCTCGCCGAACTGTTCGGCTATGGGACCACCCTCCACCCTTTTAACCACCAAGACACTGAGGACACCAAGGAATCACCAAGAGACTGTTTGACCTCTGCCCTGGAATAGGTGGCAAAGACTCTGGCGCAAGGTAAGAAACACCCCCTTCTCTCGGAAAGGCGCGGTGGGCACGGCCCAACGCGGCTTTCCGAGTGTGGATGGGCGGGGGTAGAGAGCGCGATTGCGATCGGATCAGGATTCCCGCGTACACTCTGTCGATGTTTGAGTTCTTGGTCGCGGCTGCCGTCTTCGGCCTCAGCGGCGGGCTTTCACCGGGGCCGCTGCTTGCGCTGGTGGTTTCCGAGACCCTGGCTCGGGGCCGAAACGCCGGCCTCGCGGTTGCCGTGTCCCCGCTGATCACCGATGGTCCGGCGATCGCCGCGGCGATCCTGCTGCTCGGCCGTATCGAGAACTCCGAAGCGGCCCTCGGCATCGTCAGCATCGGCGGCGGCGCTCTGTTGACGACCTACGGCATCGCCGGTCTTCGCGGCTCCGCCCTCGAGGTCGAGGAGGCGAAGACGGACCACGGTGTGTGGGCATCCCTTGGGAAAGGTGTCTCGGTGAACTTCCTCAACCCCAACCCCTACCTCTTCTGGCTGACGATTGGGACGCCGATTCTGCTTCGAGCACATGCATCCAGTTGGGCCGCCTCGATCGGCTTCCTTGCGGTCTTTTATCTCTGTCTTGTCGGATCGAAATTCGTGCTTGTGCTCTTGGCCGCGCGTTCCCGCAGCATCCTCAGGGGTCGCGCCTACATTCTCGTCAACCGGATTCTCGCCATCGCTCTCCTGGTTTTCGCCGTGATCTTCATGCGCGGCGGCGTGATCCGGCTCCTGGGGATGTGAGGCGGCAGCCTGCGAGTGCAGCCCGCCAGTTCTCCGCGTCACCATGTGCTGAGGCGATCGCGGGTGCACACCACTCCACCCGACGAGACCACGCTACAGAGCGGCAGCGAGCCGCACCCCTTGGCACCGCGTCAACGGAGCCATATCTTCGAAGGCAGGTTAACTCCCATGATCGGGGGTCCGCCATGGCGCGAAAACATAAAATCCTCCACGACACCCTGGCCCTCGTGCTGGCTGGCGGCCAGGGCGAACGGCTGTTCCCGCTGACCCGCGACCGCAGCAAGCCGGCGGTGCCCTTCGGCGGCATGTACCGGATCGTCGACTTCACGCTCTCCAACTGCCTCAACTCCGGCCTGCGCAAGATCTACGTCCTCACCCAGTACAAGTCGGGCAGCCTCGAGCGCCACATCCAACTCGGCTGGAGCCAGCTCTTCTCCGCCGAGCTCGGCGAGTACATCTACACCGTGCCGCCGCAGCTGCGAGTTGGTCAGCGCTGGTACGAGGGGACGGCCGACGCCGTATATCACAACACCCATCTCATCGAACAAGAGCGTCCCCACCGAGTGCTGGTATTGTCCGGCGACCACATCTACACCATGGACTATCAGAAGATGATCGACGCCCACGAACGCAGCGGCGCCCTCGTGACGATCGGTGCCGTCGAGGTCCCGCTCGAGCGGGCGTCGGCCTTCGGTGTGCTCGAGATCGACGACCAGCAGCGCATTCGCTCGTTCGCCGAGAAGCCCGCCCAACCGTCGCCGATCCCCGGCACGCAGGACAGGGCACTGGTAAACATGGGCGTCTACTGCTTCGAGCGCGAGGTGCTTCTGCAAGCGCTGTCCAACGACGCCGCCTCCGTGAGCCTCCACGACTTCGGCCACGACGTCCTGCCGGCGCTGGTGGAGACCGGGCTGCTCTACGCCTACCCGTTCGTCGACGCGCATCGCAAGCCCGAGCCCTACTGGCGCGACATCGGCACCATCGCCTCCTATTACGAAGCGAGCATGGACCTGGTGGATGTCCATCCCACCTTCAACCTTTACGATCGCGACTGGCCGCTGCGCACCATGCCGAGGCAGCTACCTCCGGTGAAGACCGTCTTCGCCCAGGAGGGTCCCGGCGGACGGCTCGGCATCATCCTCGACTCGCTCGTGTGCAACGGAGCGATCATCAGCGGCGGCCGCGTCGAGCGCTCGATCCTGTCGCCCGAGGTCCGCATCAACTCCTACTCCTCCGTGTCCGACTGCGTGCTCATGGACGGGGTCGAGATCGGCCGCTATGCCCGGCTGCGGCGGGTCATCGTCGACAAACAGGTGAAGATTCCGCCAGGCATGGTCATCGGCGAGGATCCAGAAGCCGACCGGAAGCAATTCTCCGTCGACGAATCCGGGGTTACTGTCATCGCCAAACGGACTGTGATCGAAACCCCCGACTCCTGACGTTCCAACACGAGCGCCGGCTGTCAACACTGTTCTCCAGGCCCGACCCTGCCGCTGAGCCGCTGATTGAGATAAGCTTGGAGAAGAGACTGGGGGTCACGATGAGCCAGGTTCACGAATACCAGCTGCTCTCGGCGCCCTACCCCGCCGAGCTTTCGGATGCCGTCAACCGCCGGCTCGCGGAAGGATGGTCGCTCTGCGGCAGCCCGTTCGCCCATGCCGGCGAGGTCTTTCAGGCGGTGGTCCGTACGACACAGGATGATAAGCGCGTCCGCAGATCGACGGGTGACGGCAAGCCGGTCTGAACAAGGGGCTGCTCGCCGTTAGCCGCGCTCGATTCGTGTATTGTCGTGCGGCGTTTGCCGATTTTTCCTCCATTCTCTTCTCTCGCTCTTGACTCGCGCGCGCGAGAGCGCTATACGTTGTCAAGAGATGGTGTCTCAATCTAAAAATCAAAGCAGCCACACGGCCCAATTCCCCATTTCTCGGATGAAATGAGTCTCGCCGAGAGGGGCCCGGCGAATCCATGGCGCCCAGTGAACGATTGGAGATCACGATGAAGACCGAAGAGCTTGCCGCAAACCTCCGCGGTGACCTGCTCACGCCCGATTCCGCCGAATACGACACAACCCGGGCCGTGTACAACGCGATGATCGACAAAAAACCGTCCGCGATCGCGATGTGCGTTGACGCCGCCGACATCCAGACCTGCGTCAACTTCGCGCGCGATCACAACCTCCCGCTCGCGATCCGCAGCGGCGGCCACAACGCCGGCGGCCTGGGCTCGGTCGATGGCGGCCTCGTGATCGACATGTCAAAGATGCGCGGCATTCGGGTCGATCCGAAGGCCAAGACCGTGCGCATCCAACCCGGCTGCCGGTGGGGCGATGTCGATCACGCCGCACATCCCTATGGTCTGGCGGTTCCGGCCGGAATGATTTCGACCACCGGCTGCGGCGGCCTCACCCTCGGCGGCGGCGTCGGCTACCTGACGCGGAAGTTCGGTCTGACGATCGACAACCTTCTCGAGGCCGATGTTGTCCTTGCCGACGGCTCGATGGTGGTCGCCGGCCCCGACGAGAACGCGGATCTCTTTTGGGCCCTGCGCGGCGGCGGCGGCAACTTCGGGGTCGTCACGTCCTTTCTGTTTCGCGGGAACCCGGTGCACACGATCTTCGGTGGTCCAACCCTGTGGGAGCTCGATCGCACCAAGGAGATCATGAAATGGTATCGCGAGTTCATCCTGCAGGCCCCGGAGGAGCTGTCTGGTTTCTTCGCATTCCTCACGGTACCGCCGGGACCACCCTTCCCCGAACACCTTCACCTGCACAAGATGTGCGGCGTTGTGTGGTGCTACTCAGGGAATCTGGAGAAGGCGGAGGAACTGTTCGCCCCGATACGCGAGCTGGAGCCGGATCTTTACGGGGTTCAAGAGATGCCTTTCCCGATGCTCAACTCCGCCTTCGACGCGCTCTACCCGCCCGGCCACCAGTGGTACTGGCGCGCCGACTTCTTCACCGAGATCTCGGACGCGTCGATCGCCGAGCACGTCAAGTGGGGCGCCGCACTGCCGACTACGCTATCGACGATGCACCTCTACCCCATCGACGGCGCGGCCCATCGCGTTGGCGCCGAGGACACGGCCTGGAGCTATCGCGAGGCCAACTGGGCGGGGGTCATCGTCGGCGTCGATCCCGATCCGGCCAACGCCGGCAAGCTGCGCGACTGGGCCGTCGGCTATCACGACGCGGTTCATCCCCACTCGTCGGGCGGCGCCTACATCAACTTCATGATGGAAGAGGGCCAGGAGAGGATCCAGGCCAGCTATCGCGGCAATTACGACCGGCTGGCCGAAATCAAGGCGAAATACGACCCGAACAACTTTTTCAAGGTCAACCAGAACATTCGCCCGAAGAGCTGACCATATCGCTGACTTTGAGGCTGCCCCCTGGGAGCACCGATGATGTCCGAATCGGACGTGGGCAGGAGTCGAGCCGTCGTTGGTCCGGCTAGCCCGCATTTCTCACCAGGTTTCGTCGCGAGG
>CAYRFI010000044.1:0-30159 GCA_964423595.1 uncultured Thermoanaerobaculia bacterium
ACCGCCGACTGCATGCCGCGCTTCAACTCGATCTCGATCTCGGGCTACCACATGCAGGAAGCGGGGGCGACCCTGGATCTCGAGCTCGCATACACCCTCGCGGACGGCATCGAGTACGTGCGCACGGGTATCGCTGCAGGCCTCGATGTCGACACCTTCGCGCCACGGATCTCCTTCTTCTGGGCGATCGGCATGAATCACTTCATGGAGATCGCCAAACTCCGTGCGGCACGGTTGCTGTGGGCTGAGATCATGCATCGCTTCGGCGCCTCGGATCCCCGGTCCCTCGCCCTCCGAACCCACTGCCAGACGTCGGGCTGGAGCCTTACCGCCCAGGATCCCTACAATAACGTCATCCGGACCTCCATCGAGGCCCTGGCTGCGGCATTCGGACACACCCAGTCGCTGCACACCAATTCGCTCGACGAGGCCCTCGCCCTGCCGACCGATTTTTCCGCCCGCATCGCCCGCAATACCCAGATCCAACTCCAGGAGGAGACCGGGATTTGCCGGGCGGCCGACCCGTGGGGAGGCTCCTACTTCGTCGAGCGGCTGACCCACGATCTCGCCCACCGTGCCTGGGACCACATCCGCGAGGTCGAAAAGCTCGGGGGCATGGCAAAGGCGATCGAAAGCGGTCTTCCCAAACGGCGTATCGAAGAAGCGGCCGCCCGCACCCAGGCGCGGATCGATTCCGGCCGCCAGACAATCGTCGGCCTCAACCGCTATCGCTCAGGTTCAAAGGACGAGATCGAGGTCCTCAAGGTGGACAATCGCGCCGTCTACTCCGCACAGACGGCGCGTCTCAAAAAACTGCGCAGCGAGCGCGACGAGGCGATCGTCAAATCCACCCTCCACGAGGTCAAGCTCGTGGCAAGTTCCGGCGAAGGTAATCTGCTGGCTGCAGCAGTGGAGGCGGCGCGAGCCAAGACGACCGTCGGTGAGATCTCGGATGCCCTGGAAGAGGTGTTCGGACGCCATCGGGCGACCATTCAGGCGATCACGGGGGTGTACTCTCAGGAGGTGGGAGAGAGCATGGAGGACGTCACGCGCGCGCGCGCCATGACCGATGACTTTGCCAAACGTGATGGCAGACGCCCGCGCATCCTTGTCGCCAAGGTCGGCCAGGACGGACACGATCGCGGACAGAAAATCATTGCCACCGCCTTCGCCGACCTCGGCTTCGACGTCGACATCGGCCCCATGTTCACCACCCCGGAGGAGACCGCCCGCCAGGCGGTCGAGAATGACGTGCATGTGGTCGGCGTTTCCTCGCTGGCCGCCGGCCACCTGACCCTGGTGCCGCAGCTCAAGAATGAGCTCGAGAAGCTCGGCCGCGGCGACATCCTCATCGTCGTCGGCGGTGTGATCCCGCCCCAGGACCACGACGCTCTCCGCCAAGCCGGCGCCTCGTTCATCTTCGGACCCGGCACGAATGTGCCCGAAGCGGCTGTGGAGCTGATCCAGGAACTCAGCCATCGCCTCGAGGATCATTGATCCCGGGATCGGGCAAGCAGGACCCAACAACCTTGAATTTGCCCGCAGAGGACGCCCTCAAGCGCCTGACCCGCATATCTCACCGGGTTTCGTCGCGAGGGCGACGAGGTGCCGTGCCCAGTGGGGTTTGCGACCTGAGGGGCGCGGACTCGTACTCAACAGTACGTGGAGCACCCCGAGGCGAGAAAACACCGCTGGGTGCGGTGCATCGGCGCCCACAGCAGGCAGTTGGTGAGATATGCGGGCTAATCTTGCGCCGCCTCTTCGAAGTCCTCCGCCCCTTTGAACCATTCAGTTTCAGTCACGCTCACGGGCTCGCTGGAGAGCAACATGATGGCGCGGTTGCCGTCCGTGAACCACGGATCGCCGGTGAGGTTGCCACGCGGCTCCTCGGGCGAGACGAAACTGACATCGTCCATCGGGGTTGGGCTGAACGTCCGACAACCTGCGACGATAGCCAACACAGCGAAAAGCGCGACATTTCTTCCTACACGTCTCATCGAGCTTTTCCTTGCGAGGGATATACGGTCCAACAATACCACGCCGCTGCCCACGGAAATCCGATCCAGAGCAAGTTGTGGGAGAGCGCATGGCGGCACCTTCACAGCACCCCGTGACCGATCAATGGCGCCCGAGGCGCGTTACGATATGATCGGGGCGAATGGCCGAATCATGAAATCATCCAACGACGTCGACGAGCTGGCGTACGGGATTCGCGACAACGACCGGGCGGCCCTCGGGCGGGCGATCACCCTGGTCGAGTCGAACTCCCCCGACGACCGAGACCGCGCTCAGGAGCTGCTGACGAAACTCCTTCCGGATACCGGCGGAGCTCGTCGCATCGGCATCTCCGGCGTCCCCGGGGTCGGTAAGAGCACCTTCATCGAGAGCTTCGGGCTCCAATTGGTCGATACGCGTCACCGGGTGGCGGTGCTCGCGGTCGATCCCTCATCGTCGGTCTCCAAGGGATCGATCCTCGGCGACAAGACGAGGATGGAGAATCTGGCCGCATCGGACAACGCCTTTATCCGGCCCTCCCCCACCGGTGGTTCACTCGGTGGCGTCGCTCGCAAGACCCGTGAGGCGATCCTGGTCTGCGAGGCCGCGGGCTATGACGTGGTGCTGGTGGAGACGGTCGGCGTCGGCCAGTCGGAAACTGCGGTGGCCGAGATGGTCGATTTTTTTCTGGTCCTCATGCTGGCCGGCGCTGGCGACGAGCTGCAGGGCATCAAGCGCGGCATCCTCGAGCTCGCCGACCTGATCGCGATCAACAAGGCGGACGGTGAATACCTCCAAGCCGCAGAGCTCGCGAGAGCCGAGTTCGAACGCGCGCTCGAGATCCTCCGGCCTGCCGACGAGGACGAGTGGAAACCACGGGTTGTCATTTCGTCCGGCCAAACCGGCGCCGGGCTCGACAAGATCTGGGAGATGATCGGCGAGCACCACGAGTTGCTGGCAGCCAGCGGTGAGCTCGACCGGCGGCGCCACCGGCAGCTCCTGAGCTGGATGTGGAGCCAGGTGGACGAGGGTCTCCTCGCCGCGGTGCGCGAACATCCCGGCGTGGCCGACATTCTGGCCACCCTCGAAGCAGATGTCCTCGAGGGCCGCGCGACGCCGACCGCAGCAGCCGGAAGGATTCTCGCGGCTTTCGGTATCACCTCTCAACGTTCAAACGATCAACGTGGTCACCACGGCTGATATTCGAGCCGAAGAAGAAAAATGTTGGCCGAGCCCTGGTCCCTGGGCTGGGCGCGATTGTAGTTGAGTTCGACGCGGGTGGAGCCGTTGATATACCAGCTCAAAGCGCCGCTGAAGTCGGCAAGCTCGCCACCTTCCACCATCGCGTTTGTCAGGTCGACGCTCGACACCCGCCCCACGAGCTCCCAGGTCCCCCCGTTCTCTTTTTTGAGGGGGTGTCCCTTGTCGTACCTGGCGTGAGGACGCAACCGGTCGAAAGTGCCGCTATTGGTCCGGTATGGCTTGCTTTCGCCAGTGAGAAACCACCCCACCTGCACAGAGGATCCCGTGAACACAGGGTCCCCCACGAGCTGGGTCGAGGCTTCGCTGCGGATGTACTCGGCAGACCACCACAGCGGCCCACGCACGCCCGCGGCCTCGAGGCCGATCATGGTGATATGGCTGGCCTCGATGGTGCCGGTGTCCACCAGATAGTCGACGAACCTCGCTTCCGGACGCGATCGGTAGCGTTTGTCACCCCCGATCGGTGATCTCGAACTCAACGAAAGGCCGACATGCAGGTGATCTCGTCCTTGGTTTCTGTAAACAGGCAGATACGTGGCCCGCCCGGTCAGCGAGAGCGCCGACGTGCTGGCGTTGTTGTCGTTGCTCTGACCGACCGTCGAACAGATCGTATCGACTGAGGCCGCGCAGCCCGCCTACGAAGTTCTTCCACTTCGACTGCAGTGGTTCGGGCTCGATCTCGTCGAGGTCGAAGGGCTGGTAATCGGTGAAGGCGACTTCGCCCGGGTTGATCTCCTGCTCGCCCTTCGGCACATTTTCGGACGTTTCCTCCGGCTCCGCCGCCTCTTCCTGTACAGGGGCTGGTTCGCCGGACGTGACTGGATCGGGAGTCGGTGTGGGCGCGGGCGCCGCATCCGCCGGCTCGGGCGGAGGGTTGGGGGTCGCCACCGGCAACAGCCACCCCGGAGGCCCGTGGGCCAGGAGCGGTGTCCCTCAAAGGGTCACGATCGCCGCAACGACGATGATCTGAAGACTGCAGTCGCGACCGGCTGAAGCCGAAATCAAAGCGCGATTTCCATGTCGGGATCGTAACCCAACCGGTCAGCGTTTGGCGCCCACGGCCACCTGGCGCACCAGCAGCCACAGGAAAAACGGCGCGCCGAGAAAAGCTGTGATGACCCCCACCGGCAACTCGGCCGGGAAGAGCATGACCCGGGCCGCAGTGTCGCAGAGGACGAGAAAAGCACCACCGAAGAGTGCCGACGCCGGCAGCAGCACGCGATGGTTTGGGCCGACAAGGAGGCGGCAGATATGGGGTGCCATCATGCCGACAAAACCGACCGGCCCGCACGCAGCGACGACCGCGCCCACCATGACCGAGGTCGCAAGGAAGAGGAGCGTGCGCGTCGGCGCCACCGCGACGCCGCGGCTGGCCGCGATCTCGGAGCCGGTGGCCAACAGGTCGAGCGCGCGCGCGTGCCAGACGACAACCACTGCACCGAGGGCAACCAACGGCGTCATGTGCAGGACGGTTGTCATATCGACCCCGCCGAGGCCACCCATCAGCCAGCGGACGATGCGGTAGGAGTCTCCCAGCGAGGCGGTGTACTGGGCAAAGAGGATCACGCTCGAAAAGAAGAAGTTCATCGCGACCCCGGCGAGGAGCAGGGTGGTTGATGAGAGCTCCGGTCGCAGACGGGTCAACATCCACACGACGCCGACCGCCACCATCGCGCCGGCAAAGGCAGCGATCGAGGTGGTTGTAAGACCGACCACTACCAGCGACAGACCGAACCGGCTCGCGAGCGCGACTCCGAGTGAGGCTCCGCTGGCAACGCCGAGGGTGTAGGGGGTGGCCAACGGGTTACGGAAGATGGCCTGGAATACGGCGCCGCCCAAAGCCAACCCGGCGCCGCCGACAAAGGCCGCTAGCGCCCTCGGCACCCGGATCTGCCAGAAGATGATCGTCGCGGGGTCGCCGCCGCCGAAATCGAAGAGCACCGAGAACGGGAGCGCCTGGCGGCCCACGAGGGGCACAACCGCGAGAGCGAGAGCCGCCAACCCTCCGAGTACCGCGAGACGTAGTGAGGTCTTCACGAACCGTTCCTCGCCGGCAGCACCAACGGAAAACCTCGATGGCCCCCCTCGATGAGCCGGAAGGAGGCGTCGTAGATCGCCGCCAACACGTTGGTGTCGAAAAGTTTGGCCGGTTTTCCAGTTGCAGCGACCCTCCCGGCCTTGAGGGCGAGCACGGAGTCCGAGGAGGCGACCGTGCTGTTGAGATCGTGGGTCACGGCCACGATCGTGAGGCCGCTCTGGTCGTGCAGGCGATCGAGCAGGTCGAGTATCTGCACCTGGTGGCGGTAGTCGAGAAAGCTGGTGGGCTCGTCCAGCAGCAGGATCGACCCGCCCTGAGCGAGGGCGGCGGCAATCGATACCCGCTGGCGTTCGCCGCCCGATAACGAGGACATCGAGCGGTCGGAGAACTCGGTCACTCCGGTGAGCTCCATGGCGCCGTCGACCGCCTCCGCGTCGGCCTCTGTGAGCGCAGCCCACGCGCTGATATGAGGAAACCTCCCCATCTCCACGAACGCCCGCACCGTGTAATCGAGCGGTCCGGCGTCCGGTTGCGGCACATAGCTCACAGTGCGCGCCAGCTCGCGGCGTCCGAAATCGGCGATGCGACGGTCGTCAATCAGAACCCGACCCGCCGACGGCTCGAGGATCCCGTCGAGACACCGCAACAGGGTGGATTTGCCGGCGCCGTTGGGTCCGATGACGGTCAGAAACTCTCCCTTGCCGACCGCCAACGAGATATCGTGCAGAATTCGGGCTTCACCGAGACGGACGGAGAGGTCTTCGACGAGGATCTTCGGAGAGCTCACTCGGTCCCCCACTCCAGCTCGGGGTGGAGCGCCCGCGCCACCGCCTCGACCATTTCCGGCAGCCGCGGTCCGGGAACCACCATCTGGTTTCCCTCGAGCACGCTGACGCGGCGATTGCGGACCGCCCGCAGCTCGGTCAGGCGCATCCATCCGTCACGCGCCGCGTCGAGATCGAGGTGACGGTCTTCGACGCCGGCGATGACATCGAGCACGACATCGGGATCGAGGGCGGAGAGCCCCTCCCGGGAGAGCTCCGGGTAGCGCACGATGCCGCCGCCAACGGCATTGACGCCGCCGGCGATCTGCACCACGCCGTCGTAAAAGGTATCGCGGCCAGCGGCCCAGACGCTGCGTACTGCACCTTCTCCGATCTGGTGGCCGACCACAACCACCGCGCGTGGGCGGGGCGCACCGGCAACGGCAGCCGTGACGAGTGCCAGTCTCCTTTCAAGCTCCTCACGGAGGGCCGTACCGCTTTCGGGCACGCCGCATGCCTCGGCGACGATCACGACAGAGTCGAGCACCGCCTGGACATTGTGCTGGTCGACCTCGAGGACCTTGATACCGAGCGACTCGAGCCTCAATCGGTTTCCGTGGCTCGAAGGAATCACCACCACCAGATCGGGTTCGAGCGACACGATGGCTTCGAAGTTCGGGTCGAGGTGACCGCCGATCTTCGGCAGTTCACGGACCTCGGGTGGGTACGCACAGTAGCGCGTCACCCCGACCACCCGGTCGCCCAATCCGAGGGCGAAGAGGGTCTCCGTCAGGCTCGGGGCCAGCGAGACAATGCGCCGCGGCGCAACAGCGCCATCGACGCCGGGCGTCACCCCGTCCGCCGTGCCGCCGCATCCCACCGTCAGGATTGCGCCGGCCATCAGAGCCACGATCGAGCCCACTCGAACCATCAGTCTCCAAAAAAAGAACCCCGGGCCCACTGGGCCCGGGATGCCGTTTTTCATCCAGGTATTGTCGTCGCGGCTCGAACCCCAAACCACGAGGGTCTCGCCACAACAGTCCGCACGTCTCGAATCAGGTCTTCTGGCTCCCGGATCGTCCTAACAACTGAACCTTCCCATGACCGTCAGATCACAGTGGTCATCTCAGCCTTCGTCCCCGGTCACAGCGGCGGGACCGCGACGGATTCACACCGTCTTCCCCACACCCGAGACCTTCAGAGTGTAGCGCTACTTGTCTGGCTTCTCAACGAGTCGGCGGTTATCGAATCCAGCGGGTTGGAATCCAGACAACCTTGCTCTGCCACGGCCCTTCGAGGATTCGTATCCTCGCTTCGCGGCTCTTGTTGGCGTACTCGAGGACCCGCACCTTGGTTCCCGCGGGGAGTTCCATGTAGCGGTCCTGGTCCATCAGCGCGCCGACGTTGATCTGGACGTTTCCCTGACCGATTGTCTGAAGCGCACCGACGGCGTCGTGGTCGAGAGCCACCAGAACGGGCCGACCGGAGCCGGTATCAACGGTCGCGTTTTCGCCGACCGAACGTCCCTCTCGGAAAACAGCCGAGGCGGGCCCTTCGCTCTGGTCCTGGCCGAGGAACCAGATCAGCGCCACCACCGGAACCAGTACCAGCAACAGCCAGGGGATGAACCGTTTGGCGCCGGGTTTCGTCCCCTCATCGTCCAGGTCGGCTAGAACGGGATCGTCCACGATCGCCCCTTCGGGCAAGACCGCCTCGAATTCGGTCCGGCACGAGGTGCACCTGAGGGTCCGCCCGAGGTAGCGCTCGTGCACCTGCATGTGCGCACCACATTTCCTACAGGTGTGGATATAGCCTGGCATAGATGCCTCTTTTCACCCCTAAAAGCTTATCAGAGGGTCCGCTGGGAGCCTGTGACTTGGGGCCTGGATGTGGTGATTCAAGATGCAAGATACAAGATGCAAGATCCTCCCACCCACCCCGGTTCAACGCGTGGGCTGGCGGATGGGACTTGTATCTTAGATCTTGTATCTGGGTAGGTTCGTGCTACTCAGCCCGGTAACGTACTTCCCCTCCAACGATGGTGTACAGAACTCGGGTGTTGAGAATCTCCTCCGCCGGGATCTCGAGAATATCTTTCGACAGCACCGTGATGTCGGCGAGCTTGCCGGGCTCGAGTGAGCCCTTGATGTCCTCCTCGAACGCGGCGTAGGCGGCATCCAGGGTCCTCGCCCGCAACGCTTCCTCTCGAGTCATGCACTGTGCGGGATAGAAGAGGGCGCCGTTGCTCATCTGGCGCGTCACCGCCGCGTGAAAGTCGGGAATCGGATCCACCGATTCCACGGGCGCGTCGGTGCCGCCGGCAATCACTGCCCCGGAGTCGAGGAGGTCGCGCCACATGTAGGCCCCGGTGCGTGCCCGATCGTCGCCTAGCCGCACCGGCACCCACGGGCCATCGGAGGTGCAGTGAATGGGCTGCATGGCGGCGATCACGCCCAGCTCTGCAAACCGCGGCAGGTCCTCGGGATCGAGGTGCTGGGCGTGCTCGACCCGCCAGCGCAGCTCGCGGCCGTCGGCGCGGGATGCAATCGTCTCCTCGTAGACATCGAGGGTGACCCGATTGGCGCGGTCGCCGATGGCGTGCGTGCAGAGTTGGAGCCCGTACTCGGACGCCAACCGCGCCGACTCGCGCAGTTCTTCAGGCGTCGTGATGTTGAGGCCGGTGCTGTCCGGCAGATCGCTGTAGGGCTCGAGCAGCCACGCCCCGTGCGAACCGAGGGCACCATCCGCGAAGCGCTTGATGCCGCCAACGGTGAGATAGGCGTCGCCCTTGCGGTAGACCTCATATCCGGGCAGCCCCGCGGCCAGGCTCTGGTTGTCCTCCGACAACATAATCCACAACCTCAGATCGAGCTCGCCGACCTCCGCCATTCTCCCGAGCAACTCGACCTGGCGAAAGCTCGAGCCCGCGTCCTGGAAGGAGGTGATGCCGTGGGCCAGGCTCTCCTCGCTTGCCAACTCGACCATGCGCCGAATCGTCGCCTCGTCCCACTCGTTGTCGATCAGGCCCGAGACCAGTTCTTCGGCAGTTTCGCGCAGCACCCCAATCGCACGGCCGCGGCCATCGTGGACGATCTCGCCTCCCGGAGGGTCGGGCGTACCGTTGTCGATCCCGGCCATCTCCATTGCGAGGGCGTTGACCATCGACGCATGCCCGCTGGCATGGGTCAGGAAGACGGGATTGTTGGGCGACACCGCACTCAGCTTGTCGTGATATGGCAATCCCGAGACGTTCGGCTCGGGCGACGACGACCACTTCTCCTGGTGCCAGCCCCGACCGAGGATCCACTGCCCGGGCTCGGCGTCGGTTACGGCGGCCGCGACCATGGCGACGATCTCGTTGAAATCAGCAACTCCCGTGAGATCGAGCTGCATCTTCGCCCGGCCGAGGCTGAGAAAGTGCGCATGGCCCTCGATCAGCCCCGGCACCGCGAGCGCACCGCCGAGGTCGATGACCTCGGTGTTTTTGCCGATCAAACGATCGACCTCCCGCTCGGTACCCACTGCGATCAGCCGTCCGTCGCGGGCGGCGAGGGCGGTTGCTTCCGGATAGCTGTCGTCCATGGTTACGATCCGTCCCCCCATCAGCACCAGATCGGCCGGTTCCTCGGCGGGAGCACAGGCGAGCAGTGAAATCGCGACGATGACCACCCAGAAACGATTCATGGCAACCTCCGGCGGTAGGTTACACCCGATTGAATTCTGAATTCGGAATTCGGAATTCGGAATTTCCGCCTTGTCTCGGCGGAGCCCGAAGGGCGAAGCCGGGCCACCCACCCGGCAGCCGGGACGGCTGCCTCAAAAATTTTGCGCGCCCTTTGTGGTGCGGGCGTCTCGCCCGCACGATTCGATTGACATCGACGATGTGCGGCCGGGACTGCCGCACCACAAAACCGGCCCCCAATCGGACCTACAATCGGCCGCGGAGGACGAGTTGGATCGACCGTCCGGGCGCGAGCACGGCGTCTTCGTCCGATGACGCGAAATAGGCACGGTCGAGGAGATTCCTGCCCAAAATCGAGACCTCCAGCCACCTGGTGAGCATGTACCCAGCGCCGGCATCGAGCACGCTGTAGCCGGGGACATCCTGTTCGGTGGGCCCCGGACGATCGTCGCGGGCGTAGGCCGCGCCACGCACCATCCACCACCAACGCTTGCCCGGTCTCCCCCGCAGGACCGTGAACGCTCCCGGCGGGGGCACACCGTCGGTCGGCGAGCCGTCATCGACAAATTCACCCCTCAGAAATTGCGCACCGGCCTGGAGCTCGAGCCCATTACCGATCACGAAGCTGGTTTCAGCCTCGATGCCGGTGATCTCCGACTCGCCGCGGTTACGGAAGAAGTAGTTGTCCCCCTCACGGTATCGCTCGATGAGGTCGAAGATGCGGTATCGATACATATAGAGCCCGACCGCCATGGAATCGGGACTGAACCGCAAGGCGAGGTCGTACTGGAGGCTGGTCTCGGGCTCGAGGTCGGGGTTACCGGTGATAAAGCCGCGGCCCGACTCGCCACGGTAATAGCGGTCTGACAAGAGAGGGCCGCGGAATCCCCTCGCCACCTGGGCGGTGAGCTCGAGATCCGAAGCCAGCTCGAAACCGACCGCCGCAAATCCGGAGATCGCCGAGTTGTAGGTGTTGAGGTCGCCGAAATACCCACCGCGGTTCGCGCTCCAGACGCCGTCGCCGCGCAGGCCGAAGTCCAGGCGCCACTTGCCGAGCGCGCGCCCGATGCTTGCAGAGACTCCGAGGTCGGAGCCGTAGGCATTCTCGATACTGACCTCACGTTCAACATCGACAGAATCTCCGTCTTCACCGAACGTGGAGTACTGATTCACCGCCTCGAGGTTGTAGCGGCCGCTGACGTCCGCACCGAGCGCCATCCGCCAGTCACCGAGAGGTCGTTCGGCATCTGCTCGGATCGAGTAGTCGTTGGCGTCGACCCTCGAGGAGGCGACGTCGCGCGGGGTCGATTCGGTCGCGAACCGGTCTTTGGCAAGAGTCAGCGAGTAGTCGTCCCAGCCGAAGGTGAAGCTGAGCCGGTTCCATTTCCCGGGCCCCGGCCGTTCGAAGCCGAGGCTGAGCCGGTTCGACGCCTCCTCCGGGTAGTAGACCCGCCGTATCTCAGAGTCCGGCGCCGGCTTTCCGACATCGCGCGCCTCGTCGGTGCGCCAGCCTACGTGGAAGATGCCGTTGAAGGCGGCGGTCACCCAGCCGGCGCGGAAACCGAGCATCTCCGAACCAGAGTTGAAGACCGTGCCTTCGGGGCTTCGATAGTCGCCGTAATCGCGGTAGTGGGCGCCGAGCATGAAGCCGCCGCCGAAGAGACCCGTGGTTGCCTCCGCAGCCGCCCCGAACTCGTCAAGCCCACGCCCTCCGATCACGTCGAAGCGCAGGTCGTTCGAACCCTGTGGGTCGGGCATGCGGGTGCGGGCTCGGATGATGCCGCCGAACGCGTCGGAGCCGTAGGCCACCGATCCTGGCCCGCGGATCACCTCGACCTCGTCAACGGTCTCGGGGTCGAGATAGGTGGCCGACGCACCGGCGCGCCGTTCGGAGCTGACGCGGCCGTCATCGAGCAGGAGCAGGGTGCGACCCTGGGGTAGGCCGCGAATGCCTGGAACCGCCGCGTGACCGTTACCACTGGCATTGGCGCCCGGGAGGTTCTCGAGGGTCTGGAACAGCTGTGCCGGCAGCCTCTGGCCGAGATCACCGCGACCCATTACGGTTGCGGCCACCGCCGGCGGCAGCTCGAGATCGGGCACGACCCCGCTGACCACGGTCACCGTGTCGCCTACCGGGGCGACCTCGACCCTCAGCGGTCCCTGCTCGGGTATCTCGACCACGGTCACCGGTCGCAGGGCTACGCCATCGGGGCGCGCGATGAAGAGCACGAAGGGAATCTCTGGAACTGGATCGAGATCGAACCGCCCTTCACCGTCTGCGACCAGCAGTTCGCTGCGGCCGATGACGGTGACCCTTGCGCCGGAGAGAGCAGAGCCGTCGGGCAGCACGACACGACACTCGAGCGCCGCCGCGGTTGCGGCGGCGCACAGCGAAACGATGACAAAGAGTGCCTTTCTGAGCGTCAACTACCAACTCCTTCTAGAAAACCACGAGAGAGAGCAGCTCATCCACCATTCCCAGGGTCAGACCCCAGATCAGGTGATCCCGGTAACGATAACAGGGGAGCTCCAAAGAGAGTCCGGTCCGCTGATAGTCCATCGATTCGCGGTTCCGGTAATCGGCGAGAAAGCTCGCCGGCACCCATACCGCCGCCGCCACCTCATGGTTCGGAGTGAGTGGGGGTACGGAGTCGACGGCGAACACGAAAGGGGTAATAACCATGTTCACCGGTCGGCCGCGGCCAATGGCGGCGACATCCGACAGACGCCCGATCTGTTCTGCGATCGAAGAGAGGTCGAGGCCGACCTCTTCGCTGGTCTCGCGCAGGGCGGTTGCTAGAGGATCGGTATCTCTTGGATCGACCCGCCCGCCGGGAAAGGCCATATGCCCCGACCAGGGATCGCGAGGGTCCTCAGCCCTGTGGATAAAGAGGAACTCGGCCCCACCCTCTCCAGGCCGCAGCACCGCTGCTACGGCGGCTCGGGTCTGCCCTTCGACGTCTGCCAGGAAACGTGGTTGGTAGTCGCCAAGAGCGGCGCGGAACGATTCGACGGACAGCACGATCACATTGTCGCAGAAAAAGGAGGCTGTACGGCTATTCGGCCATACGGCCCTGCGGCGGGCGCATTGCTGACTGACAGGATATGAAGGGGGGATACATCCAGCCCTGTCTCGTCGACGCCGAAGACACTCTTGTGGTGCGGGCGTCCCGCCCGCACGATTCCATGGTCTTCGAAGATGTGCGACCGAGACGGTCGCACCACAAACGGGCGGAATGTGTGCCGCCCCTACAGGCGAGGAGCATGGCGGACGGCGGCGAGGACAAAGTTCAAACGTGAGAACTCGCGGCTGGTCAGCCACTCGAAGAACCGGTCCTTGAAAGTCCCCCTGGGGAAAACCCTGGTCACGACATCGCGAGGTGAAACGCCTTCGGAAATCAGCTCGACCGATCTCCGGGCCGCCTCTTCGATGCGCTCTGCCTTGAGCTCGAGGAGTGGTATCGGATCCTCCGCAATCAGACCATGGCCGGTCAACATCCGACGCGGTCGCAGGCGGGCGACCCGACGCAGCGACTCCGCCTCCTGCCACGGGTTGCCCCAGATCAGGACGGCGGCCGCCCCCGGCGAGATGACGAGGTCGCCGGTGAAGACATCGCCGGTGGCGGCCTCGTAGAGCGCGACCTGGGTTTGGGCGTGGCCGGGCGCCGGGATGACCTCGAAGCTTCGTCCGCCCGAGTCGACGACATCGGGCATCTCCAGCGCGTCGAACGGTTCCACCGCCCCCCACCAGATCCGCCGATAGGGCGCAAGCGAACGGACTCCCTCGTCCCACAGAGCATCGGCGTGACGCAGAAGAACCGGGCACCCGTGGGTCTCGGCGATCGCGGCGCAATTTCCGGTGTGATCCTCGTGGCTGTGGCTGCAGCACACAAGGTTGATCTCCCGGTCTGCGAGCGCCGCCAACAATGGCTCGCGCACGTACGAGAAGCCGGTGTCGATGAGGATGTCGCCGACAAGATAGGCGGAGACCTCGAAACCGAGCGACCACGTCCCGAGGCTCGTCATGCGGATCAGCGTGACGTCGTTGCCGACCTCTTGCAGCCGAACTCTCGCCCGCTGCATCTTTCCCCACAATCGTCGCCGCCAATCATGCCGCACCTTGGCATTCTATACCCAGCAGCCATCGCTGATCCTGGCCTACCGATCCAAACCAGACGTCGCTGCGCACGCTGCACTTCAAAGTCATGGCCCGCCCCACGAACGGAAAAAACGTAAAGACGCAAAGGGCGCAAAGAAGCCGCCAAGAAAAATTTTGGGAAAACTTTGCGATGATCTTTGCTCTCTTGGCGTCTTCGCGGTTTCAAAGCGGCTGCAATTGGCAGAGAGCCGCAACCGCGTTCATCCATCGATCGAAGCAGCGCTGCGGTCTGTTATGGTTTCCTGATCAGCAAAAGGAGGATTTCATGGCGAAAGTCGTTGGAGTCGGTGGCATTTTTTTCAAAAGCTCGGATCCGGAGAAGCTCGGTGCCTGGTACCGGAAGTGGCTCGGAGTCCCCGTCGAGCCCCCTTACGGAGCAAACTTCAAACTGGATACAGTACCGGTCGGCGGCCTGACGGTCTGGGCACCGTTCAAAAAGGACACCGACTACTTCAAGCCGTCCGACCGCGACTACATGTTCAACCTCATGGTTGACGACCTCGACGGCGCACTCGCCCAGGTCAGAGAAGGTGGAGCCGAAGTTGTTGGAGAAATCATGGACGAGGACTACGGACGCTTCGGGTGGTTTGTCGACCTCGAGGGCAACAAGGTCGAGCTTTGGGAGCCGAAGGAAGGGCTCTGAAGATGAATTAGGAATTAGGAATTAGGGATTTTCCGAATATTCACTAGGAGGCGCGGGTGAACCTCAACTATGTTCTGATGGTCGTCGCTGGTGTGGTGGTGGGAATTGGTGCGTCGTTTACCGGGCTCGGAGGCGGTTTCCTCATTGTGCCCCTGCTCTTGCTCCTCGGCTACCCGGCCCAGAAAGCGGTCGGCACCTCATTCCTCGCGATCCTGGTGATCTCGCTGTCGGCCCTCGTCGCCCACAACAAGCTCGCCAATGTCGACTACCGGGTGGGGCTCCTGCTCGGTGTCGGCGGGGTTGTCGGAGCCCAGATCGGAGCGCGTCTGGTCGAGCACGTCTCGACCGCCAGCTTCAAGAGGATCTTCGCGGCCGTCCTCCTCGGGCTTGCGGGGTATCTGTTTTTTCAGAAGTAAATCCGATCCCGATCTGCTCACCTCTGATGGCGCCCGAGATTTCGGCGTTCTCCCGGTAGCAGCATCTTTGTAACCGCCAAGACGCTAAGAACGCAAAGATCATCACGAAGAAAAACTCAAAAGATATTCTTTGCGGCTTCTTTGCGTACTTTGCGTCTTTGCGTTTTCGACGGGCTTCGACGCCAGCAAATTTCCCCTTGTGCGACACGCGCACCGGGATAAAGGCAGGCACAATGACGATCTCAAGACACTGGATTATCTGGAGAAGACGTCTAGAATACGGCGCAGGAGGTGATCCATGCTCACGGAATCCGCGACCCAGGCACTGTCGATCCTTCGCGACGCCTCGCTCTTCCAGTGGTATGTCATTCCGCTCTTCGCTTTCGTCGTCTACGTCTACTCGGTGGAGATCGAACGCCGGAACTGGAACCTCGTCTATGCGGGGCTCGCCTTCTGGGGCATGGACTGGATCAACGAGATCTGGAACTCGCTGGTCCTCCACTTCTCGGGCTACGCGCCCATGTGGGGCGCGCCGGCCAAGACAGCGTATCTGATCCTGGTCGGACTCAACGTCGAGATCATGTTCATGTTCGCGATCGCCGGCATCGCATTCGGCAAGATGTTGCCGGCCGATAAAAAGCTCAAAATCCTCGGCATACCCAACCGGATCTTCTTCGCGGTCACCAACTCCGCATTCTGCGTTGTGGTCGAGATCTGGCTCAACGCCATCGGCGCCCTCACCTGGGACTGGTGGTTCTGGAGCGCGAAATCACCGATCCCGATTTTCCTTTTCGGTTATCTCCACTTCTTCGTGGTCTCGTACTGGGTCCACGACATGAAAACCGTTCGTGCAAAAGCGATTACCGTTGGAGTGATCTTTGGCGTGGCAATCTTTGGGTTGGTGGTGTTTGGCGGGTTGGGGTGGATCTAGAGGTTAAGGGTTAAGGGTCAAGCCGCTTTGCGTGTCGCTCTGCTCTTCGCGTCTAGCGACACTCCTTAGCTCTTTACTCTTAACCCTTTACTCGCCCGAGCGTCTCGTTCGGGCGTACGCTGCTCTCCGTACCAGTATTCGTTCGCGAAGTCGTCAGATGCACCCGGCGACCACAGCATCTTCGGCACCAGGCGAAAGAGATCCGAAAGGTAATGCCAGTCGCCGTGAAGGTCGAACTTGCGGGTCGAGCCGAGGGCCTTGACCGTCCGCAGCCGGGCCAGCCGCTGTTTCCGTTTGCGTCCGATCCGGCGGAGGTCCCACAGCAACTGGACGTCCTCGGCAAAGAAACGGCGCTCGTCGTACCCACCGATCGCCATGAAATCCTCTTTCCTGCAGAACACGACACCCGTGTCCATTCTCGTCAGCCAGACCATCGGCATGAAGATGGCCCAGGTCACGGCAATCCCGAGTGACCACCTCTCCATCCGGACACCGGTCGCTCCGGCCACAACCCGTCCGGTCGCCAACGAATCCTCGATGGCGTTGAAGGTCTCGGGGTGGACCTCGGAGTCCGCATCGACAAAACAGAGGACTTCGCCTCCGGCCACTGCGGCTCCGCCGTTGCGTACCGACGCGATGCGTCGCTCCTCGACCTCCACCACCCGGCATCCCCTTTGCACTGCAATCTTGGCGGTGCGGTCGCAGGAGACGTTGTCGACAACAACCACCTCCATTGCCCCTGGACCCCTTCGCCATCGCTCGCGCGCCGCATCCACAGAGTCGAGGAGACGTGGCAGAAACCGCTCTTCGTTGTGCGCCGGAATCACCAGCGAAAGCCGGATAGGGTTCGAGGATTCCAATTCAACTCCTCCCTCCATCCTATAGGCTCCCAGATCCGGGAGTCTGTGAGATGATGCCGGGGACAGCTATGGCTGAAATTGATTTCGTCATCCGGGCAGCGGTTCCCGGCGACGCGTCGGCACTTGGCCCGCTTGCCGCCGAGCTCGGCTACCCCAATCATCTCATCGAGACCGCGGAACGACTCGGCAAGGTGCTGAAAGCGGCTGGCCACAGGGTGCTGGTCGCCGAGACCGCGGAGCACGTGATTGTCGGCTGGATCCACGTCTTCGGCACGTTTCGGGTCGAGTCCGACAGCTTTGCCGAACTCGGGGGTTTGGTGGTGGCGGAGAGCTGGAGAGGCAGGGGCGTCGGGGCCAGATTGGTAACCTCCGCGGAGCAGTGGGCACGGGACAACGGCCATCACAAGCTGAGAATCCGGAGCCGCGAGGACCGGACCGAAGCTCACGGTTTCTTCCAACACCTCGGTTTTGTTGGGTGCAAGACGCAACGGATTTTTGAACGACCACTGGCTACGGACCGATGACCTGGGCGAGGTTGGAGTCGACTCAGCAGTTGCTCTCCCACCCGGCGGGAGTTACATTGACTGCGGAACCCAGCAGGGGGGGGCTATGATCGATCACATCATCATTTCGGTGAGCGACTTGGATGCGAGCAGGGCCTTTTACGAGCAGGCTCTTGAGCCTCTCGGCTATTCCGTCGTCATGGCCTTTCCCGAGGGTTGTGGATTTGGCGTGCTCGAGAAGCCGGACTTCTTCATTCAACAGGGTGACAAGGTCACACCGCGGATCCACATCGCGTTCACCAGCCGCGACCGCGCGTCGGTGGACCAGGTCCACGCTGCTGCGCTCGCCGCAGGCGGAACTGACAACGGCGCCCCGGGATTGCGGGAGGATTACCACCCGAACTACTACGGCGCCTTCTTCCTCGACCCGGACGGACACAATATCGAAGCGGTATGCCATCGACCCCTGTAACCCGCCCGATCCTGACCCGGCAGCAGGCGAGGGATTTCTACGATCGCTTCGGCCGTCGTCAGGATCATCAAGCCTTCTATGAGAATGCCGCTCTCGAGAGACTGCTAGAGCTTGGCGACTTCGGTTCGGCCGAAAGGGTGGTCGAGTTCGGTTGTGGGACTGGGAAGTTCGCACAGACCCTGCTGGAAGAGCACCTCTCCACGAAAGCGACCTACATCGGCTTCGACCTCTCCGAAACAATGGTGCAACTGACCCGGAAGCGCCTGGTGCCCGTTGGCTCCCGCGCAAAGGTGGTCCGCACCGACGGCCGGCCCCGGGTTCCCTTGCCGCCGACCTCCTGTGACCGTTTCGTCAGCACCTACGTGCTTGATCTTCTTTCCAACCAGGACATCTCACGCACGCTCGCCCAGGCGTGGAAGGTGCTGCGCCCGGGTGGACTCCTCTGTTTGACTGGGCTCACATACGGAACCACCTTCATGTCGAGGTGGATTGTCGCTTGTTGGCTCGCGGTCCACTCCCTGCGACCGTCGTTGGTCGGGGGATGCCGACCGATCTCGCTGACCGATTTCCTCGGGCCGGCATCGTGGAAGGTCCTCTACTCGACCACCGTCGTCTCCTGGGGGGTCCCGTCCGAGGTGTTGATCGCGAGGCCCAGGGCCCACAGCCGACCCGGAGCGGGCATCGACCGTCTGATCGACCCCGAAGACAACGAGGAGCTCAGCAATGATGATCAATGACGTTGAAGAGCGAGCGCTGATCCCGGGCACCCGCGTCCGTTTCGTCCACTCCGAGCGCATGACCGTCGCGCATTGGCACTTCGACCCGGGCATCGACCTCCCCGAGCACTCGCATCCCCACGACCAGATCACCAACATCCTCGAGGGCGAGTTCGAGCTCACAGTCGACGGCGTGCCCGAAATCCTGAGCGCGGGGCACTATCGGGTGATTCCCCCCGATGCCGTCCACTCCGGCCGCTCGATCACCGCGTGCAAGATCCTCGACGTCTTCTCCCCGGTTCGCGACGACTACCGCTGACTCCGATCCCGATCCCGTTCCCGTTCCCGACGTCTGATCCCAGCTGCGCTACACTCCCACAGAGCCGATGAACGCTGAACTGATCACCCACCACGGCGGCTGTCATTGCGGTCGGGTTCGGTTCGAGGTGGACGCCCCCGCCGAGCTCGAGGCCCACCTCTGCAACTGCTCGATTTGCTCGATGACCGCTTACCTCCACCTGATCGTCCCCGCCAGCCGGTTCCGCCTCGTGCGGGGCGAGGAAAGCCTCGCCACCTACACCTTCAACACCGGCGTCGCTCAGCACCACTTCTGCACCCACTGCGGCATCAAGTCCTTTTACATTCCGCGGTCGAATCCGGACGGAGTGAGCGTCAACGTTCGTTGCCTCGAGCCGGAAACTATTGCCAACGTGCGGGTTACCGACTTCGACGGGCGAAACTGGGAAATTCACGCCAACGAGCTCAAACACTATTCTCAGGGAGGCGTATAATCCATCCATCCAAGATGGTGGGGGACATATGAAGGCACGTCGGAGCGTCCTTCTTGTCGTCGGGTTGATACTGATCGTGACATCCTGTGGCGACGGTGGACCCAGCATCCTGAAAAATGGCGACGACAGGCTCGTGGAATTCAAACGGGTCACGCTGGCAGCAGACGCTCCCGATCGGCTCGAGATCGAGATCGTGGTGCGCACCGGGCACGACTTTTCGGAACTCGCCCCCGACGGGACGACGATCGTCGTCGACACCACCATCAGTGAGTTCGAGGGGAATGGGCCGCTCATCGAGACGTCGACCGTCGGCGGGCACGCGGTGGTCAGGCTCGTCCTCCTACCCGGAACCGCCCACGCGGTAGTGACCGCCCGGGTCGACGAGGTCGAGGCACAGCTTTCGATCGTGGTCGACGAATACCGTTCAATTCGGCTCGTTTCCTGAGGGCAATGGCGGTGCAACGACCGCTTCTCCTTGCCGACGCCGTAATCAACCTCCTGCTGGGCATGCTGCTGCTGCTCTACCCGCAGTGGCTGGTCGAGGCACTCGGGATGCCTCGGGTGGCAACCGCCTTCTTCCCCAACGTCCTCGGCGGCGTCCTGTTCGGTATCGGCCTCGCTCTCCTCATCGCCTACCGTGGTGGCGCACAAGGGCTCGGGCTCGACGGGGCCATCGCCATCAATCTCTGTGGTGCGGGGGTGGTCGCCGGCTGGCTGGTCTTCGCGCCACGGGCGATCCCGTCTCGAGGAAAGATCACCCTTTGGATCATCGCCCTCGTCGTCATCGGCATCGGCCTCGTCGAGCTCCAGCACCGCCTCGGGTCGAAGACGGATCGTTAGAAAGCAAACCCGGCTCGCGATCTCCACCATCTCGGTGCAGACCGAGATGAAACGCGCTGACGAACGACAAACGCGAAATTGAACCACGAAGACACGAAGTCACGAAGGAGCCCACAAAGAAAATCCCTTGTGTTTTTCTTTGTGTCTTCGTGCCTTTGTGGTTGTGACGTTCTGGCGCCGAATCATGCTCAACCTCGACAATTCCGGACGAAATGGTAGGGTCGGCGGAGCCATCATGATTGTTTTCGCCGCCGTGATCGCCGGCGCCTCACCAACGGTGCCGCCCCCGGCCGAGGACCTCGGCCGGCTGCTGTTGTGGGTCGTGGTCCCGGCCGTCATCCTGGCGACCATCGTCGCGGCCTTCATCAAGCGTGCCGTCCTGTCGTCGCCCCAGTTTCGGGACCGTCGGCCCACCTGGCGGACCTTCGCCTGGGTCGCCGTCTCCGACATGATGGCCTGGGCGGTGCTGTGGCCAGCGTTGCTGGCGGTCAGGATCCAGGGCGTCGGCGGCGGCCGCAGTCTCTGGATCGTCGCCCTGCTCCTGGTGGTCGCCCTCGGCTATACCGGCAACCGATACGGCTTCGGCCGGGCCTTCAATCCAGCGATCGTGGGCAGCCTGCGCGGCACGTTGCTGGCCGAGCTCTTCACCATCCTGATGCCGGTTCTGGCCGTCGTCTTCGGCGCCCTGATCTTCTGGCTCATCACCGCCATCGGAGTCTGAGCATGATCAAGAACGTCATGAAACGGGTCTGGGCTTTCGACATCGAGTGGGTCCCCGACCCGATCGCGGGCCGCATCCTGTACGAGCTGTCCGGGGACACCGACGCCGCGGAGGTCATGCGGGTAATGTGGGAAAAGGGTGGCGCCACCGAGGACGACCCGACGCCCTTCCTCAAGACCGCCCTCTGCCGGGTGGTGTCGGTGGCCGCTCTCGAGCGCCGCCAGCAACCCGACGGCAGCGTCAAGCTCACTCTCACGGCGCTGCCCCACGATCCGAGCAACCTGAAGGAAACGTCCGAATCCAGCGTCGTCGGCACCTTTCTCGATGCCCTCGGCAAGACCCGGCCGCAGCTGGTGGGGTTCAACTCCTTGCAATCCGACCTCAAGATTCTGATCCAACGCGGACTCGTCCTCGGTCTTTCGGCGCCCGCCTTCTGCGAACGGCCTGAAAAGCCGTGGGAGGGCGTCGACTACTTTGCCCGAGGCAGCGACTGGAACATCGACCTCAAGGAGATCGTCGGCGGCTGGGGTCTCGCCAGCCCGAGCCTGCACGAGATCGCGGTGCAATCGGGAATCCCGGGCAAGATGGGAGTGGACGGCAACGACGTCGCGCCTCTGTGGCTCGAGGGCAATCTCGAGCGCATCGTCGGCTACAACGAGTGCGACGCCCTGACCACCTATCTGGTGTGGCTTAGGCTCGCCCATCTCGCGGGTTTCTTTGACGACGGCGCCTACCTCCGCGAGCAGGAGCTGGTGGCGGACCTCCTGCAGACCGAGATCGCCAAGGGCGGCCGCGAGCACCTCGCGGAATACCTCGAGGCGTGGAACGGCCTCCGAAATGCAGTCGAATCTGCGAGGAGACAGGAATAGATCCCAACGCAGTTTTGTCTCAACTCGTAGGGCAAAGTGGATGGTGATATTGTTCCGTCCGCCGAGCGGAACGGGGAATGACCCAGTGAACAGCAACAACAACAAGGGCGTCGACCGGCGTGATTTCATGCGGATCCTCGGCGGCACCGCCGCCGCGGCCGGCATTTCTCTGCCAATGTCCTCCTGCGGCGGCTCGTCCACCGACAAGAAGGTCATCGTCCTCGGTCTCGACGGCCTCGATCCCAAGATCCTGGGCTCGCTCATGGAGATGGGCCGTCTGCCCAACTTCAAAAAACTCGCCGAGATGGGCTCGCTGCAGCCCCTCGCCACCACCATGCCGGCCCTGAGCCCGGTCGCCTGGTCGAGCTTCATCACCGGCATGACGCCCGGTGGTCACGGCATCGCCGACTTCATCGCCCGCGATCCCTCGAACTACACCCCGGTCTTCGCCATCTACAAGAACACCGAGCCCGATCTCACGATCTCGGTCGGCGACGTCCACCTGCCGATCAAGGGCGGCGGGCCCGTCAATCTCCGCCGCGGCAAGCCCTTCTGGGCCTACCTCACCGAGCGCGACATCCCGGCCTGGATCTCCAAGATACCGACCAACTTCCCGGTCGAGGAGACCGCCACCAAGGCGATCGCCGGCATGGGCACTCCGGACCTAGTCGACTCCTACGGCGTCTTCACCTACTACACGTCGGATCCCTTCGAGGACTACCCCAACCTCGAGGGCGGCGAGGTGCTCTACGTCGACGTCAACTCGAATGTGGTCCGCTCCAATTTGCTGGGGCCGGTCAACTCACTCAGGACGCTGAAGGACACCAGCTCGGACCCCTACGCCAACACCGCCAAGATTCCCTTTACCGTTTACCTCGACCCCAAGGCCGACGGCGCGCGGATCGACATCCAGGGCCAGAGCATCCTTCTCAAACGCGGCGAGTACTCACCGTGGGTCACCGTCACCTTCGACCTGCTGCCGGTGATGGGCTCGGTGCAGGGCATTGCGCGCTTCCTCTTGAAGGAAATCGCGCCGCACTTCCAGCTCTACGTGACGCCGATCAACATCGATCCATCGGCGCAGGCGGCGCCGGTCACCTACCCGGCTGAGTTCGGGGCCGAGATCGCGCGCGACATCGGCGCCTTCTGGACCAAGGGCCTGCCGTCGGACATGAAGGCCTTCGACCACAAGGTGATCAACGACGAGGAGTACGTCGGCCAGGCCGAGCTCATCCTCAAGGAGCGCATCGCGCTCTTCGATCACCAGTGGTCGCGCTTCGACAGCGGACTCTTCTACTTCTATGTCTCGTCGACTGACCAGGACCTCCACATGCTGTGGCGCAACATGGATGAGACCCACCCCAAGCACCTCGAGTCCGACGTCCGCTTCGCCGGCTGGATCCCCCACCTCTACGAAGAGATGGACAAGCTGGTCGCAAAGGTGCTGCCGGCGGTCGACGACAGGACCCTGCTCCTGATCTGCTCCGATCACGGCTTCGCCCAGTTCGCGCGCCAGTTCCACCTCAACACCTGGCTGCGTGACAACGGCTACCTGGTGCTGAAGGACAGTGCCGCGACGAAGGAGGAGACCTCGATCTTCGACGTCGACTGGAGCCAGAGTGTCGCCTACGGCGTCGGTTTCAACGGTCTCTACATCAACCTCAAGGGCCGCGAGGGCCAGGGCATCGTGCCGCCCGAAAAGGTCGAGGAGATCACCACTCGCCTGGCCCGTGAGCTCGAGGGCGTCGTCGACCTCGAGACCGGCCAGCGCCCGATCGCCAAGGTCTACCGCCGCGAAGAGATGTATGTGGGTCCGGCGACACCGATGATGCCCGAGCTGCTGGTCGGCTACACCCCCGGCTACCGCAACGCCTCGGCCTCGGTCCTCGGCTCGACCGGCAAGCCGACCATCGACCTCAACCCCTGGGCCTGGTCCGGCGACCACTCGATGGCCCGCGACCTCGTGCCCGGCACCCTGCTCTCGTCACAGAAAGTCGCCCGGGCCAACACCAGCATTCTCGACCTGCCGGTGACCATCCTCGAGTTCTTCGGGATCGAAAAGCCCGAGCAGATGGTCGGCAGCTCGATCTTCCGCGGCTGACGAACGCTCTGTCATCCTGAGCGAGGCCACCGGGGCCGAGTCGAAGGACCCCCCGAAGCCAAGGAGTTCACCTATTCCTCGACATTCTCCGGAGAATTCGGGGGGTCCCTCGACTCGCTTCGCTCGCTCGGGACGACAGGGCGCTATTGAATGTACCCCAGGCTCTTCAGCTGCTTCAGGGTGTCCTCGTCGAGATCTCCCTCGGTGCGGAGAGCGGGATCGAGAGAGGCCATCGAGACCATCTTCTCCCACGCCTCGAGGTTGCGGATCATGACGCCGAGCTTGTCGGGTTCGGCTGCGGCGAGGTCATTGAGCTGCAACGGATCGGTCATGAGATCGAAAAGCTGTGCGCCATCGCCGCCGATTCCGCTGACCATCCCCATCCCGCCGAGGGCCACGAAGCGCTCGCCGCCAGATTGCGGCGATTCGCCGAACGCGACGTAGGGCGGATGGCCGGCGCCATCGAGGATCGGCAGGACACTCGAGCCCTGGACTCCAAGCGGAACGGGCTGGCCGGTGAGGTCGAGAATCGTCGGCATCAGGTCGACCACCTCGACAACCTTGGAGACCGAGCGGACCTCGGAGCCGGCAGCGAAGCGGATGAAAACCGGTACGTGGGTGACGGGCGAATAGAGGGATTCTCCAAAGAGGTCGCCGTGCTCCTGAAGGGCAAAGCCGTTGCTGCCGAGCACGACCAGGGTGGCCCGGTTGTCGAGCCCGAGGCCGCGCATTTCGGCCAGGAACCCGTCAAGGAGTGAGTCGATGACCTGGATCCTGGCCGCGTACCAGGCGCGTGCCCACGCGAGGTCGGCGTGATCGAAGTTGATCGGCTGATCGGTGGCTCGCGAGGCCAGGACCTCGGTCACCCGCTGGTCCATGCCCTCGGGCCGGCCTGAGCCGTCGAGCAGCGCACTCACCTGCTCGAGGGCGAGGTTGGACCAGCCGGCGAGGACGAGGAGAAAGTTCTCGGTTGCGTGCGCACGCATCCACTCGGTGGCCTGGGCCCCCGGGTCGGAGACCGTCTGGTAGGAGTCGAAGCCCTGGGCGAGGCCGTAGTCGTCGCTGCCCGGCTGGCCCTCGACAAACGCCGCGGTCGAGTAGCCGGCGGAGCTCAGGACCTCGGCCATGGTCGTTGCGTCGTCAGCCATGGAGTCCCCCGGCGCCCTGAGCCCGTTGGTGGTCGGATAGAGGCCGCTGAAGAGGGTGGCCAGCGACGGCTCCGACTGCGGCGCCTGGGCGAACGCCCACTCGAAACGCACCGACTCGGCGGCCAGGGCGTCGAACGCAGGGGTCGCGGCCGGGGCTCCGTAACTGCCGAGAGCATCGGCCCGCAAACCATCGAGGGCGATGATGATGACCGGGTGGGCGCCGACAACGACACCGCTTTCCTCAGCCTTGTCACCGCCGCAGGACATCAGCAGAACGAACGCGAGGCTGCACACCGAGATGGCGACCATGAAGCGATTCAGAACGCTATTCTGTTTCATAACTGCAACACCCTCCGAGCAGCGGATTTTAGCACGCAGCCGCCGCCACGCAGCGGCAAATTCGGAATTCTGAATTCGGAATTCGGAATTCCCACCCGCCCATGTTCTCAAGGGGGGCGGGCGGGAAATTCGAAATCCGAAATTCGAAATCCGAAATTCTGTGGGTGGGTGGGCGGCTTTCCGAATTCCGAACTCCGACTTCCGAATTCGAAATGCGCTACCATACCGTCCGGCTCGCGATTTCAGCGAACCGACCAACATCCGACGAACGGAGAAAGTAATGCGTCGATTCATAGCATTTGTCCTGGTTCTTCCCCTGATTGCGGCCCTTGCCGGTTGCGCAAAGGCGCCGGCGGCGGAGCCGATGGCCAACGGGCTGCTGCTCAGCCTCGCGGTGCTCGAGAGCGGTCCTTCGGGACCCGTCCCGCAACCGGCCCGGCTCGGCATCATCACCTACGACGGCACCGCCTGGTCGTACCGATTCATCGAGGACAAGGACAGCAACGTCTTCCACAAGGCGATGGTTTTCGCGCCGGAGGGCGGTGACGCGGGCATCCTCACCGCCGGCGGCACCAGGGCGATGGTCAAGCTGTGGAGCAAGGACGGATCGTCCAAGACGCTTTGGGAGAAGGACTTCGGCGGTAAGTTCAGCCGCATGCGCGATCTCGAGGTGGCCGATATCAATGGTGACGGTTTCACCGACATCGTCGTCGCCACACACGATCAGGGCGTTGTTGCGGTGCTCTACGGCGACGCCGGCGGCGGCTTCACGGTCTCCGAGATCGACGCCGAGCCCAACACTTTCGTCCATGAGGTCGAGGTCGGAGATCTCGACGGCGACGGCGTGCTCGAGATCTACGCCACCCCGAGCCTGCCCAACAAGCTCGACGGCACACCGCAGCCGGGCTTCGTCACGCGTTACGTGCCCGCCCTCGGAGAGGGTCGGACCGTGGTTGCCGACCTCGGCGACCGTCACGCCAAGGAGATCCTGGTTGACGACGTCGATGGTGACGGCACCGACGAGCTCTACGTGTCGGTGGAGGCGGTCGCCGGCGGCCGGGTCGAGATCCTGCGCTTCGACGCCGATACCGATCCCACCGGGGGCATGCTGATCACCAGCCTCGGCGACACCCTGACCCGCTTCCTGACCGCGGGCGACGTCGACGGTGACGGTGTCAAGGAGATGGTGGCCGCGGCCAACAAGAGCGGTTTGTGGCTTCTGCGGCCGGGTGAGGATCCGCGTGCGGAGTGGTCGATCTCCTCGATCGACCGCAACTCGGGCGGTTTCGAGCACGCGTCCATCCTGACCGACCTCGACGGTGACGGTATCGACGAGCTCTATGTCGCCAACGACGACGACGGCGAGATCAACCGCTATGTGTGGGTCGACGGTGAGCCGCAGCGCGAGCTGCTCTACACCTATCCCGAGGGGCTGTCGGGCTTTACGTGGAACATCATGCCGGCGCCGGTTGTCCTCATCCCGGGGTCGTAGTCAACCTCCCCGGGGCTCACACCCCGGGCATAAATCTGTCGCCCCTCCGGGGCTAGAGATCTTTTGGTGACTGCCAACCTGGGGCTCACGCCCCAGGCTAAGCATTTGCCGCCGCTCCGCGGCTCATCACGTGGCGAGTTCAGAAACCGCTGATGCTTTTGCGCGGCTCATCGCAGGACGAGTTCGGAGATCACAAACGCCAACACGCGGTTCATTACGGATAGGGCTTTGTTCAGCGTCGGAGGCGCGGTAGATGCTTAGCCGGGGCGTCAGTCCCGGGGAAGAGAACAACAAGACTTGTTGAAAGCCACCGGAGGTGGCGACAGATGGATAGCCCGGGGCGTAAGCCCCGGATCTTGCCTCACATCTCTACGCGCCTTCCTCTTCGCCGAGGGTGATGGTGATGGCGAAGCGTTTTCCTTCGGGCGCGTCGCCGTCGGCGAGCGAGAGGCCACCGTCGACCACATTGCCAGCGCGGAGAATGTCGTCCATCACCGGCGCCAGCGCCGCGCGTGCAGCCTCCGGCCCCACGATCGCGAGGGTCGCAACCGGCCAGCGCAGGCTCTTCTGGGCGAGAGTCTTTGCACCGCGGATCTCGGTCATGACCTCGACCGCGGCCTCGAAGGTGCCATCGACCTCGGGCCTCGGCACCGCCTCGAACTCGACGGCAGTCGGCCACGGCGAGGTGTGGACGCTCTTCGCCCGGTCTTCACCGGCAAATCTCCACGACCACACCTCCTCGGTGACGTATGGCATGTATGGAGCCAGCAGCCGTAGATAGACGTTGAGGCCGAGCCCCAGCGCGGCCAGCGCCGAGCGCCGACCCGGGGTGTCCACATCGGCGTAGGAACGGAGCTTGACCAGCTCGAGGTAGTGGTCGCAGAACTGCCAGAAGCTCTCCTCGATGACCTGCAGCGCGGCCGCGTAATCGAACCCGTCAAACGCCTTTGTCGCCTGACCGGTGACCGTGCGTAACCGCTCGACCAACGCCAGATCGAGAGGCTCGGCGATGTGCTCCGGTCCCGGCACCTCGCCGCCGACACGGTCGAGCTGCATGAGGACAAAACGGCTGGCGTTGAAGATCTTGGTCGACAACCGTTTGCCGACCTTGAAGACGCTCGGGTCGAAGGCAGTGTCGGTGCCGAGGCGGGCCCGCGCCGCCCAGTAGCGGACGGCGTCGGATGACCACTCGACCAGCAGATCGTCAGGCGTCACCACGTTGCCCTTGGACTTCGACATCTTCTTGCGGTCTGGGTCGAGGATCCAGCCGGACAGAATCACGTGGTACCAGGGAATCTCGCCCTCGTGCATCCACGCCTTGACGATGGTCGAGAAGGCCCACGTGCGGATGATGTCGTGCGCCTGGGGCCGGATGTCCATCGGGAAGAGCTTGGCGTGGCGCTCGGGGTCGATCCCCCAGTAGCTTTGGATCTGCGGGGTCAGTGACGAGGTCGCCCAGGTGTCCATGACATCGGGTTCGGCCGCGAAACCACCGGCCTGGTCCCGCTGCTGCTCGGTGTAGCCCGGGGCGACATCGGTCAGCGGGTCGACGGGCAGGGACTCCTTGTCGGCGTAGATGGGCCCAGCGAAATCGAGCTCGCCGTCGTCGCCGACCGGATACCAGACCGGAAACGGCACCCCGAAGTAGCGCTGTCGCGAGATGCACCAATCCTGGTTGAGGCCCTCCACCCAGTGCGTGTAGCGGGTCTTCATGTGGGACGGGTGCCACTGGATCTTGTCACCCTGGGCAAGGAGCGCCTCTTTGTGCTCGAGGGTGCGGATGAACCACTGCCTGGTCGGCACGAACTCGAGGGGGCGGTCGCCCTTCTCGAAGAACTTGACGATCTGATCGGTCGGTCGGGGCTCGCCCACCAGCGCCGCGCCATCCCCGCCCGGGAGGCTGCCGTCCTGGGCCAGGAGCTCGGCGATTCGATTCTTCGCCTGGCTGACGAAAAGGCCCGCGATCTCGTCGTGCGACCGTTGGGCCAGCGCCGCGTCAACACTTTCGTACGGCGTCTCGCCGAAGATCGCCGGCAGGATCCGGCCGTCGCGGCCGATAAGTTGCTTGACCGGCAGACCCGAGGCCTTCCACCACTCGACGTCCATGGCGTCACCAAATGTGCAGACCATGAGGATGCCGGTGCCTTTTTCGGGGTCGGCATGGTCGGCGGCGACGATCGGAACCCGCGCCCCATAGAGCGGGGTGATGGCGTTCTTGCCGAAGAGCTCCTGATACCGCTCGTCGTCGGGGTGGGCGACAACCGCGATGCAGGCGCCGAGGAGCTCGGGGCGGGTGGTGGCGATCAGCAGCTCGCCGCCGCCCTCGATCCCGAATCGCAGATCGTAGAACAGTCCCTGGCGGGGGCGGTCCTCGACCTCGGCCTGGGCGACCGCGGTCTTGAAATCGACGTCCCACATGTTGGGCGTCTCGACGTTATAGACCTGGCCCTTCTCAACCAGGTCGAGGAAGCTGAGCTGCGAGATTCGGCGGCAGTGGTCGTCGATAGTGGCGTACTGCTCGGACCAGTCCAGGGACAGCCCGAGGTGGCGCCACAGATGCTCGAAGGCCTTCTCGTCCTCTTCGGTGACCAAACCGCAGGCCTCGATGAAGTTGCGGCGCGAGACCTCCTCGATCTCCTTCCGCTTGCCGCCCTTGGGATCCGGCTGCCAATCGGGATCATAGGCCAGATGCGGGTTGCAGCGAATACCGAGGAGGTTCTGCACCCGGCGCTCGGTCGGCAAGCCGTTGTCGTCCCAACCCATAGGAAAGGCGATGTTTTTGCCGATCATCCGCTGGTAGCGCACCAACAGGTCCTCGTGGGTGTAACTGAAGACATGGCCCACGTGGAGCGAGCCCGAAACCGTCGGCGGCGGGGTGTCGACGACAAATGTCTGGTCACGGGGTAGCGAGGGATCCCACTTGTAGATGCCCCACGCGTCCCACTGCTGGCGCCACTTGTCCTCGATTTCGAGGTGTTTGTACTTCTTCGGGATCTCAGGCACTGATGTCCTCCGCTTCGGAAAAGGCGAAGACGGCATCCTCGACCCTCAATCGGTCGCGGGTGATCCATCCGCCGGGGCGGCCGTCGATGCCGATCACCGCGGCCAGCACTCCCTCACCTTTGCCGAAGAACTCGTTCTGCTCCGCTTCGCTGAGGAGGGTCGCCTTCTTGACCCACACCACAACGCGCTTCGTGCCCTCCTTGGCGGCATCGAGCGCGTTGGGGAGAAAGCTGCGGACATTGTGGTCGTCACCGCGGATGAGCATCACAGTCGAGCCCGCTCGATAGGGCGGACCGCCCTCGAGCCAGAGGTCGAGCTCGGCACGTTCTGTCACGTCGATCAGCCAGGGTCCCATCTCATTCCCTCACAGTCGTAACGCGCTCCACCAACTGTTGCAGCGCCGAGAGATGATA
>CAYRFI010000045.1:0-30064 GCA_964423595.1 uncultured Thermoanaerobaculia bacterium
TTACTGGTTACTTGCGCCAAAGGAGGTAACTCATTCACGCATCTGAACGTATCTCTTCTCAGATGGATTACCTGGACACCCTCCGCGAGAACGGCTGGCTCGCCGATCCCGGCGAGCGGGTGCGGGTGGTGGCGATCCACGCTCGAGGCTGTCCCGCGAACTGGGGGCGGTCCTGTTCGTGCGATGCGCGGCTGGTATTGGCGGCCGATCCCCTCCAGTGCCGCGTCAGAGGGGAAGACCGCGATCTCCCGCCGCTCGAGGTTGCATCTGGCGAGTAAGTCCTCCCAGCCACCCAGATACAAGATTCAAGATGCAAGGTCCACCCGCCCACACCCGCGGTCTCACGCCAGACTTGTATTCTGCATCTTGCACCCAGGCGGGCGGGTGGTGGCTGGTGTAGCATGTGCTCACCATCTACCAGGGGAATTGAATATGCGCTGGAAAAGCGGACGTCGGAGTCAGAACGTCGAGGATCGGCGGGGAACACGGATGGGACGCGGCGCTGCAGTCGGCGGTGTCGGCGGGCTGGGCTTCCTGATTATCGTAGTTCTTTACATGCTGTTTGGAGGAGATCCGGCACAGCTCGTGGAGCAGATGCCGCAGGCCGGTGGGCCGTCGGCTTCGACTACCACCGGACCGCCGCCGCCCGGACAGGAAGAGCTGGCGGATTTCGTGTCGGTGGTTCTGGCCGACACCGAGGACACCTGGAACCCGATTTTTGCATCCATCGGACGGCAGTACGAGGAACCGAGGCTGGTCCTCTTCACCGACCAGGTGCGTTCTGCCTGCGGGATGGCGGGGGCGGCGATGGGCCCCTTCTACTGCCCCGGCGACCACAAGCTCTACATCGATCTCAGCTTCTACGATGAGCTCCAGCGTCGGTTCCGTGCACCTGGAGATTTCGCCCAGGCCTACGTCATCGCCCACGAGGTCGGCCACCACGTCCAGAACCTGCTCGGCATCACCGATGAAATACAGGTGATGCAACGGCAGGCGAGCCGGGCCGAGGCCAACGAGCTGTCGGTGCGACTCGAGCTGCAGGCGGACTGCATGGCCGGGGTGTGGGGCTACCACACCCAGCGAGCGCGCAACATGCTCGAGGCGGGGGATCTCGAGGAGGCCCTCAACGCAGCCAGCGCGATCGGTGACGACCGCATCCAGCGCGAGAGCACCGGCCGGGTGATACCCGACAGCTTCACCCACGGCAGCTCGGCGCAGCGGGTCAAGTGGTTCCGCACGGGTTTCGAATCCGGCGATGTTGCGGCCTGCGACACCTTCCGGGTCGCGCAGCCGTAGAGCCGTCGCAAACACGAAGGCACGGGTCGCCAAGGTGCCAGGCTTTAGAATCTTAGGAAGTTGTGAACCGCGAGCACGTCATATCAAGACCACCCTCAACTTCCTAAGATTCTAAAGCCTGGCACCTTCCTGCTCCCTTCCCGAAATCTCCGCGAGGAGATTGCGTTTGAGGATCGCAGAGGCTGACAAGACCGCGCCGAAGAGAGCGCCCGCGACCCCCGCCGTACAGACATCCTGACCGGTGAGATAGAACCCCTTGAGGCCGGTCTTCGGCCGCAATGCCCGCTCGCGGAAGCGGGCGGGTGTGTGCTCCAACCCGTAGATCTCGCCGTTGTCATAACCGGCGAAGTGGCGGGTCGAAAGCGGCGTTGACAGCTCGGAATACGCGATCTTGCCGGCGATCTGCGGCACCTCGCGTTCCAACACCTCGATCAGCCGACGCGAGAGCTCCTCCTTGATGACCTCATAGCCCTCGCCGCGCTTCATCCATTTCGTGTCCTCCCACTGCTGGAAACGGTCGTAGGGAGCAATGCTCACGACCTCGACGGTGGCCTTGCCGGGGTGACGGTTGGCGAAGTCGGGGTCCTTGGCCGAGGGGAAGGAGATATAGGCCAGCGGCAGCGGCGCCGCGGGGTCGGCCAGGTATCGGGCGAGATCGCCGTCCTGATCGGGACTGTGATAGACCCACAGGTTGGAGCGGCCGAGACCGAGCTCTTCGTCTGTGTTGTCGAAACCGACATAGAGGCAGATATGGGACGCCGACCGCGCCGTGTGCTGCAGCGTCGCCCGCAGCGTCTCGCGACCCGGGGTGCCGTCGGGCAGCAGGTGGAAGACGGTGTTGGGGACCCCGGCGTCGCTGATCACCAGGGGCGCCCTGATCTCACTGCCGTCGACCATGCGTAGGCCGACTGCGCGCCCTCCCTCGACCACCACGGAAGCGACATCCGCGTTGACGACGATGTTTCCGCCCGCAGCCTCGATGACGGGCGCCACCGACGCAGCGATCTTCGAGGCGCCGCCAACCGGATAGGCGGCGCCGCCGAGGTAGTGATTGAAGATCATGGCGTGGATGACGAAGCTCGCCCGCGAGGGCGGTAAACCATGGTCGCCGAACTGGGCGGCGAGCACCGCCTTCAGCGTCGGGTTGTCCGTGATTTCGTCGAGAACCTCTCCCAGGGTTCTGGAGGAGTGACGGAGGAATCGCCGGCGCATCCAGGGCCCGGCCACCAGGGCAACCGGACCGGGCAACGCTTTTTCGGCGAAGAATGTGCGGGCACCGCCGATTGCGTCTTGCACCTGCTCGAGGTAACGGTCGATGGCGGAGGCCTCCTCCGGAAAATACGAGTGCATGCGTTCGCGCCAGGCGTCGCGGCCGGCGACGTACTCCCACCGTCCGTCGCCGATGACCACGGTGTCGTAGACCTCGCCCATCGGCTCCCACTGAAGGGAGCCGTCGCTGATCTCATCGCACAACCTGCGAATCATCGAGCCCTCGCGGTGCACCTGGCCGACGTAATGGACGCCGACATCCCAGTCCCAGTCCTTGCGGCTGAACGAGTGGGTGAAGCCACCGGCTTTGGTGTGGCGTTCCAAGACCAGGACCCGCCGTTCTGCGTGCCTGGCGAGCAGAGCCGCGACTCCGAGGCCGCCGATGCCGGAGCCGATGACGATGGCGTCGTATGCGCCGTCGTTCTTCCAGGTCGCATAGGGAGTCCCGGTCTTCTTCATGGCTCGAGCTTTTCCTCGACCGAGCGCAGCTTGGCCTCCATCGAGGCCTCCCGGTCGATACGGGTTCCGAGCCGGAGGTTGGTGGCGATTCGCGGTACCCCCATCTCGTGCAGTTTTTCGTGGCAGGCTTTGAGAGCGGCCATCACCCGGTCCCAGTCGCCCTCGATGTTGGTGCCGTTGGCGTGCAATCGCGGCTCGAGGCCGTGCTCGCTGAAGACCTGTTCGCACGCCGCGACATAGCTCGACAGCGACAGCCCGACCCCGAGCGGGATGATGCTGATATCGGCAATCGCTTTCATAGGTGACTCCTCTGGCGACAGCATACGACGTTCATCGCCACTACTACGTCATCTACACAAAGAATGGATACAAGATGTACCCGCCCTTCCTCCCACCCGGATGCAAGATGCGAGGCCGCCCACCCACCCGTGAATTGGGGAGTGGAGTCTGAGGGGGTGGTCGGTTGGGCCTTGTATCTTGCATCTTGTATCTCTCCTCGGTTTTTCGATCGGGGGCTTGGCCGCTGTATCCTTATCCTCCATGAAAGCGCCTCTGGAATTGTGGCTCGTCCGCCACGGCGAAACGACGTTTTCTGCGTCGAAGAGAGTGGCCGGTTGGAGTGATCCGCCGTTGACCGACAACGGGCGGCGCCAGGCGGAGGCTTTGCGTGCGGTGATCGATGGCCAGCAATTCGTGGGTGTGTGGTCGTCGGATCTGCGGCGGGCGGTCGAGAGCGCCCGCCTCGCGTGGGGGGAGCCGCGCACCGACGAACGGCTGCGAGAGTGCCACTTCGGCGCGCTCGAGGGCTGCACCTATCAAGAGGCGGATTCCACCTACAGTGAGGTCTTCCACGAGTTCCGTGACTTCCACGCGCCGGACGGGGAGTCTCATGTGAACTTTCGGGGACGGGTGCTCGACTTCGTTCGATCGCTCGAGCCCGGGCGCCACCTGCTCTTTGTTCATGGCGGCGTCGTTCGGGTCCTGACCCAGGATCTCGGGGTAGACCGATTCGTCCCTACCGGCAGTCTCGTCGGCATCGACTGGCATGCTGGGGAAGTACTTTTCGTGCGCGAACCCGGGAATACTGAAACCGAGAATTGATTTCCGTCTGACATGAGTCTGCGCGGAACGACCCTGCCGGCCGCACTGGTCTTCTTTTTGGCGTGGTCGGTCTCCTCGGCCGCCGCCCAGGAGGCGGGAGAATCGAGAGTCACGGCGCGATTGGTGGCTGACACCGCGGCGGTCGAGCCGGGATCGACCTTTCGGCTCGGCGTCCACTTCGAGATCGACGACGGCTGGCACATTTACTGGCGCAACCCGGGTGGGGCGGGGCTCGCGACCGCGGTCGACTTCGAGCTGCCCGACGGTTTCGCCGCCGGCCCTCTGCAGTGGCCGTTGCCGATCGCTTTCGTTCAGAGCGAAGGCATCCCAGGTTATGGCTACGAGGGCTCGGTGGTGCTTGCCACCGTGGTGACCGTTCCGCGTGACATCGACCGGCGGCGGCCGGGGAGAGTGCAGGCGGAGGTTTCGTGGCTGGCGTGCAAGGGCGTCTGCGTCCTCGGCTCGGCCGCTCTCGAGGCCTCGTTGGCGGAGCTTCCGGAGGATCCGATCTTTCGACAGTGGGCCAGTCATCTGCCGCATTCTTCCGAACCCGGTGATCTTCCGTTCACCCTCTCCGCGACCGGCGGGCTGGCGGACGGAGTTGTTACCCACTGGCTGCGGTGGACCGAGGCGCCGCATCCGGTCGAGTGGTTTCCCGATCCGTCCGACGCCCTCGAGATAGGTGATGTTCGGATCCAGACCCGCGGTGAGCTGACCCGCATCGACGCCGCCGTGAAATCTAGAAGAGGCGCGGAGGGATCAATCAGCGAGCTCCCTTCCGTCGTTGTCATCACCGGCGACGATGGTGGGCGGCGGGGCTGGAAGCTGTCAGTAGGATTGGCCGACAATTGATAAAGGAGAACACCATGAAGCATGTGATGAGGATCGTGGTGATCGTCATGGCTGCGATGGCGGCGGTTTCGGCGGTGGCCGGCGATGGAGTCAGCGTCGGTGACCGCGCGCCAGATTTCACTCTCACCGACACTGCGGGCAACGAGGTGAGCCTTTCGGATTTCGAGGGCAAGGTCGTGGTTCTGGAGTGGCTCAACCCCGATTGCCCCTTCGTACAGCGCCACTACAAGGCGGGCACGATGAAAAACCTCGCCACCACATATCAGGGCAAGGGCGTCGTCTGGCTGTCGGTGAACTCCACCAACTACATGGATGCGGCAGCCAACGCCAAGTTCAAGGCCAACAACGACCTGCCGTACACGATCCTGGTCGACCAGTCGGGTGACGTCGGCCACCTCTACGGCGCCAAAACGACCCCTCACATGTACATCATCGACGGCGGCGGCACGCTGGTCTACATTGGTGCCATCGACGACGATCCGCGCGGCGGGAGCGACAACCCGACGAACTATGTCGCCGCCGCCCTCGACGAGGTGCTGGCCGACAAGCCGGTGACAACCGCCGAAACCAAACCCTACGGCTGCTCGGTGAAGTACAAGAAGTAGCCCTCAGCTATCAGCCGTCAGCTTTCAGTGGCTGGGAATCAAGGTGGGGTGACCCTCCAACTGGTTTGCTCGAAAAACCACAGAGACACGGAGAACACGGAGGATCACAGAGAACAATCTCTGTGTTGCTCTCTGAGGCCTCTGTGCCTCTGCCGGTTCAATCTCCTGACCTGGAGGCCAGACCGGCAGGTGGCGGCCAGATCCAGATCGAGGCTGCGCAAAGGTCGTGTAGGGTGTGATCGTGGTTGATGATCAGAACGGTCCGGACGAACAGGAACGGAAGGCGACACCGGCGTTGCCTCTGCGACGGCTCTTGGCGCTGGCGAAGCCCGAGTGGCGGCGGCTGGCGGTAGCGACTGTTTTCCTTCTCGTCGGTGGTGCGGCAAGCCTCGCCTACCCGAGAGTGATCGGTGTCCTCATCGACGCCGCCGTGGCGGGTGGCGCAGCCACCATCAACCGTACGGCGGTGGCGATGGCGATCATATTCGCGGTGCAGGCGGTGGCGGTCGCCTTGCGCTACTACCTCTTTTCGATCGCCGGTGAGCGCATCGTCACCCGCTTGCGGGAGCAGGTCTACCGCTCGATCATCGAGCAGGAAATCGGTTTTTTCGACGCTCGCAAGACCGGTGAGCTAACCAGCCGGCTGACCGCCGACGCCACCGTGGTCCAGAACACCGTCAGCGTGAATCTCTCGATGGGGCTCCGCAACTTGGTTCTGGTGGTGGGTGGGCTCGGCCTCCTGTTCCTCTCATCGTCGCGCTTGACCATTCTGATGCTCGCCCTCGTGCCGCCGGTGGCACTGGGGGCGGTGGTGGTCGGACGGCGCTTGTCGAAGCTCTCGAAAAGGGCGCAGGACGCCCTCGCTCGCGCCAACGAGGCGGCCGAAGAGTCGATCGCCGGCATCCGCACTGTCCGCAGCTTTGCCCGCGAGGCGGCCGAAGCCGAACGATATCGCGAGCGGATCTGGGAGTTCTTCGGGGTCTCACGGCGGCGCGTGCGGGTGGTCGCCGTCTTCATCGGCGTCATGAACGTCGCAGCCTTCGGCTCGGTGTCGGCGGTGCTGTGGTTCGGCGGCCGCATGGTGATGGGCGGCGATTTGACGGTGGGAGAACTCGCGTCCTTCATCCTCTACACCCTGATCGTGGCGATGTCGATGAGCGCCCTGGCCGACCTGTGGTCCGACTTCGCCCGCGCCCGCGGCGCCTCCGAACGGGTTTTCGAGCTGCTCGACCGCGAGCCACTGGTGGACGCGGGCGGCGGCGAGATTCTCGACGAGGTGACCGGCCTGGTCGAGTTCGACGGCGTCGGTTTCGCCTACCCGGTTCGTCCGGAGGTGACGGTTCTCGACGACGTCAGTCTGCGTCTCGAACCGGGTCGCGTGGTGGCTTTGGTCGGCCCGTCGGGCGCCGGCAAGTCGACCGTCGCAGCAATCCTCCTCCGCCTTTACGACCCGAACGTGGGGGTGATCCGTCTCGACGGCCGCGACCTTCGATCGCTGGACGCGCGCTGGCTGCGAACACAGATCGGCACCGTGGCTCAGGAACCGGTGCTCTTCTCGACCTCGGTGGCGGCCAACATCCGCTACGGCCGTCCGGAGGCCTCAGATGCGCAGGTGGAGGCGGCGGCGCGGGCGGCCAACGCCCACGACTTCATCTCCGAGCTGCCCGAGGGTTATACGACCGAGGTGGGCGAGCGTGGCGTACGGCTGTCGGGTGGCCAGAAGCAGCGGGTGGCGATCGCCCGCGCCCTGCTCAAGGACCCACCCATCCTGATCCTGGACGAGGCCACCTCGTCGCTTGACGCCGAATCAGAGTCTCTGGTCCAGGACGCCCTCGAGCGGTTGATGGCCCGACGAACGAGCCTGGTCATCGCCCACCGCCTCTCTACCGTGCGCAGTGCCGATCGCGTGGTGGTTCTCGACGGCGGCCGGGTGATCGAGTCCGGCACCCACGACGAACTCATGGCGACCGACGGGCTCTACCGCCGGCTGGTCAGCAAACAGCTCGTCGAGGCGTGAACATCTCAATCCTGGGTCGTTTCGACAGAACCGGTACCGATCTGTACACTTGAATCAGACCCGCCGTCCGGGGGTGAAACATGGATCCAGATTTCGGCTTCCGCTGCAACCCCGCCGCCCTCGGGGCGTTGGACGACGACCTAACGCCGGTCACCGGACCGGTCGCGGTCTTCGAGGGCGAGGCAAAATACCTCTCGGCCCGCAAGCTCGATACGCGGGCGAAACTCTGCGGAGAAATCGCGCCCATTCTCGGGCGGGTCCTCGATCAGGAGGAGACGGTCCTCCACGTCGTGCCGGCTCTGGCCTATCCCCGTTTCCTGGAGCTCTTCGGTTTCGGGATGTGGTGGACGCTGTTCTTTCGCGCCACCCTGATCCTCACAGACCGTCGCGTGATCGAGGTGCTGATGCGCGACGGCCGCCGCGCCGGCACTCGGGTCTGCTCCTACTCGTGGGGTCAGGTGAGTGACCTCAAGGTGTCCATGGCGATGCTGAAACTGAAACCGGCCAAGGGCCGGACTCAGAAGTGGAAGATCATCGAGAGCGGAGACCGCAAGCTCCTCAAGCTCCTGGTACCGAAGATCCAGCAGTTGTTGCCTGGCGATATACATGCGCCTCGTCCGGTGCCCCTGTGGCACTGTCCCGAGTGCGGCGCCGCGACACCGGAGCACCCCAAGCAGTGCACGCAGTGCGAAACCCGATTCAAGACACGGGGGCTCGCGGCGGCGCTGGCCCTCGCCTTTCCGGGCGCCGGCCTCTTCTACGCGGGACACCCGATCCTGGCCACGGTGGATCTGCTCGGCGAGATGCTGATGTACGTGCTCGTGGCAACCATGTTTTTGGTCGCGTCGGGCCCCGCCGAGATATTCGCTGCCGTTGCAGTCGGCCTGCTGATCCTGTTCTTCACCAAGCTCGAAAGCGCCCATATGGCGTCGGTTCTCGTGCACCGCACGAAAGCGGATCGGGAAAACAGGAAATGGCGACGCGCAGCGATTGTCGGTGCGGTTGTCAGCGCGGTGCTCTTGGCCCTTCCGCCGATGCTGAGTGGTTCATTCGGCAACGAGCTGGATCGGGATTTGGATCTGTCTGCCAATGCCCTCGGCTGGAGCGGCGGGCACGATCCGGATCAGTGGCAGTTCGGGATCGAGCCGAACCAGCGCTCCGAGTGGATTCGAGACGATGGCCAGGCGGTATTCGTGTGGTCGTGGACAATGAGTGCCGGTGAAACCTTCGAATCGCTGGCGTCCGCCTTCAGCACGGGTGGCCAGGAAGTCCCGGTCGAACCGATCTCGATCGCCGACCTCGACGGATTCCGGGTCGTCCAATCGGATGTCGATGATGAGGGCGAAACCTATGTGTGGGTGAGGTGGGTCCTCTTCGACCGCCAGTACGACGACGTTCACGTCGTTGGCGCCGTGGTGTATCCGGACAGGATGGAGTCAGTCATGGCCGAGATCGATCAACTGCTTCAGAATGCAGTCTGGATCCCCGCCGAATAACCTTACTGCCCCTCGGCGACAATCCTCTCGACCAATGTGTGCCCCTCCGGCGTATCGGGGATGATCCCAGGCTTGTAGAGCCGTTTCGTCAGCTCGATCCAGTTGGCATCGGCCGCGAAGACGGAGCGGAACATCGGCAGAGCCTGTTCGAGGCTGCCGCTGGTGGCGAGCGTTACCGCTGCCCAGTACTGGACCTCGACGTTGCCCGGCAGAAGCTCTGCGGCCGCTCCGTACTCGGTCATGGCGAGCGCGAGGTCGTCGTGCTCGACAGCGACATCGCCGGCGTTCATGTGCTCGTAGGCGCGATGGACGTTGAGCAGGCGGCGCAGCTCGGCGATCGGTTCCGGGTGGTCCTCGATCCGCAGCTCGAGGACGCGGTCTGCCCAGGAGCGACCGGTCGATTCACCCTTGACGATCAGCATCGCGGCCGACTGCTTGCCGCGGATGTCGCCGCCGACCGATTGCGCCGCCTCGAGCGCCGCCATCAGCCGGTCGGCGAGATCGCCCCCGGTGGACTCGTAGGCCTCGGCCATGGCCGGCACCACCTTGTCATTGAGCATCATGTTGGCTTGCACGCTGTAGCCCTCGCCGACGTGGTTACCGGCAGCCTCGATGCACTTGCTCCCAGTGTGGGTGGCAACGTTGCCGGTGGCGTCGACAAAGGCGACCTGACGGACGTCACGACCCTCGTCGACCAACAGCAGGGCCTCGAGCGCCTGATCGGCGGACAGCCCGCTCTTCATGAGCTCGAGCCCCCGCGGGCCGTAAGCCGGGTCGACAAAGCTCTGGGTGGCGACGGCGCCGACGCCAGCCTCGGCCCACGTGACGTCGGAGCCGACCGAGAACCAGTGCGACTGGACGGCCACCCCCAGCTCGCCAGTCGCCGCGTCGCGCGCGACGATAGAGTAGGTGTGGGCGGGGGGTTCGATCGCTGCCGCTGGGATTGCGATGGCCGCGACGATCAGGGCAAAAAGGAATCGGCGCATTTGAGGCCTCCTTGGATGTAAGTCGACGGCAGTGTATCTACTTCACCCGCGCCCGTCTCCGGCTCCGTGACGGTGCCCGGATGGAAACGCCTGGAACGAGTGCGAAAAAAACCCGCCCAGAACGGCGGGTTTTCTTCCATGAACGGACGGATATTCAGTCGTTCAGCGCCTCATGCACCCGCCCAACCATCTCCGGTCCGGGACGCAGGGTCTTGTCGCCGTCGTCCTTCCACTTCGAGGGGCAGCCCTCGTCGGCCTTGCGTGCGAGATAGAGGTTGGCCTTGAACTTGCGCATCAGTTCGTCGATGTTGCGGCCCATGTTGTAGAAGTTGACCTCGGAATTGAAGAGCGTGCCGTCGGGGCTGATGATGAAGGCGCCGCGCAGCGCGAGGCCCGTGCCCTCGTCGTAGACCCCGAAGAGGCGGGACACCTTGCCTGTGGGATCCGCGCCCATGGCGTACTTGACGTCGGCGAGCTCCTTCTCGTCACGCTTCCAGGCGAGATGAACGAACTCGGTGTCGGTCGAGACGGTGATGAGCTCGGCGCCCATCTTTCGGAACCGGTCTTGCTGCTCTGCCAGAGCAGCAAACTCGGTCGCTCAAACAAATGTGAAATCGGCGGGGTAGAAGAAGAGGATGGTCCACTTGCCCGCCTTTTTGAGGTCTGCGAGGCTGCGCTTGCCGAAGTCGTGGTTCTCCGGTTCGTAGACGGTGAGCTCGAAATCCGGCACCTTGTGGCCGATCTTCACCGTCGTGATTTCGTCACTCATGATGTGATCTCCCTTCAGTTTTGCGTTGCGCGCACCGGGCAGTATAGAGCCGCCGAAGCGAATTGGGAAGGGTTCTCGTTAAGCGTGTGGCAAAGACCTATGGGTTTTCAGTGCGACTATGGACGATACCCTACCGGGGTATGGTATAAGAAGTATCATGGATACGGCTTTTGTTGTCGACGAACAGGTCCAGAAAAACGCCCTTCGGCGCCTCAGCATCATCGAGGGCCAGGTCCGGGGATTACGCCGGATGATCGAAGAGAGGACCGGGTGCGTTGAGGTTTTGACCCAGATTTCGGCCATCCACGAGGCTCTCCGCGGCGTCGGCAAGCTCATCGTCCGCCACCATATCGAAACCTGTGTCACCGAAGGGCTGCAAACGGACAGGAAACAACAGCATCAGGACGAGCTGATGGACCTGATCTACAAGCTGAGTAAGTAGTGGACTGGATTCTCAATTTTGTCACCGCCTCGTGGGCGGTCTTCGGCGCGATGGCGCCATACCTCCTGCTCGGCTTCACTGTTGCCGGGTTGCTGTCAGTGGTGATCTCGCCGGAGTGGGTCGAGCGCCACCTCGGCGGCAACGGTCTCGGCCAGGTCGTCAAGGCGAGCCTTTTCGGGGTACCGTTACCGCTGTGCTCATGCGGCGTGATCCCGGTGGCGGCGTCTCTCCGCCGCCACGGGGCGAGCAAGGGTGCGACGACGGCGTTTCTTCTCTCGACACCGCAGACGGGGGTCGACAGCATCGCCGTTACCTATGGCCTCCTCGGTCCGTTCCTGGCGGTGGTGCGGCCGGTGGCCGCACTCATCACCGGAATCTTCGGCGGCGGTATTATTCAGGCTTTCGACGGCAATGGCGTGGCGATCAATGGCGACGTCGCCGGTTCTGCGGAAGCGCAGATCTGCTCGGCGGATTGCTGCGATGACGAGAAACCGAAGCAACGGCCGAAGATCATGGAGGCCCTTCACTACGGCCTCGTCGTCCTGCCGCGGGACATCGGCAAGGCTCTGATCCTCGGGGTCGCCATCTCGGGCCTGATCGCGACCCTTGTCGCTCCGCAGGCCCTCGAGTCGGCTCTCGGCGGCGGCCTGTGGCCGATGCTGGCGGCGATGGCGATCGGTATCCCGCTCTACGTCTGCGCTACCGCGTCGACGCCGATCGCCCTCGGCCTGATCCATGCCGGGCTGTCGCCGGGTGCGGCCCTGGTCTTTCTGATCTCCGGGCCGGCCACCAATTCGGCGGCGCTGACTACGTTGTGGAAGGTCCTCGGGCGGCGCGCCGCCATGACTTACCTGCTGACGGTGGCGGTGGCCTCGCTCGCGACCGGCCTCGCTGTGGACGGTCTGATCAGCGCCGGTGGGCTGCCCGAATCCGCCCTCGTTCCGGCAGCGGCTTCGATTGCCGGGCAGGGGGCTCACGCCCACCATGGGGGCGTGGGAGCGATGTCCTGGTTCGAGACCGCGAGCGCGCTCGTGTTATTGGTGGTGTTGATCAATGCTCTCAGACCGCGGCGCCGAAAGGATGGGGCTGAAACGATGGCGAAGGACGATGAAGTAGTGCTGGAGCTCAAGATCGACGGCATGCGCTGCAACGGCTGCGTCACGAGCGTGCAGCGTGCCCTCTCGGAAATCTCCGGCGTCGCCGACGCCGAGGTGCGGCTGGATGAGGGCATGGCGCGGGTCCGCGGCAAGGGCTACTCGGTCCAGGAGCTCATCGAAGCCGTGGCATCACTTGGGTTTGAAGCGCGAAGCTGAGGTCGAGCGCTTTCTCTTGGATACAAGATGCACCCGTCCGCCCAGCCACCCAGATACAAGATCCAAGGTACAAATCCCACCCGACCGCCCCTACGGTCTCTGCAGCTAGTTCGAGGGTGGGAGGCTGGATCTTGCATCTTGTATCTTGCATCCGACATCCTGAAACCCTAGTGAATTCAGCGAAACCGGAGTAGTCTTTTCGAGATGCCCACGGGTGCGGCTCGTCGCGTGATGGTGGTTGACGACTCCAGATTGCAGTGCGCCGTCTGGCGCAGGCTGCTGGAAGAGCGCTACGGTGAAAGAGTCGCGGTCGAGACCTACACCGATCCTGAAGAAGCGGTTCCCGGCATGGCCCCCGACATCCACCTCCTATTGCTCGATTGGGAAATGCCGGAGTTGGATGGCAAGGAGGTCCTGGCGGCGGCGAAGGAGGCAGGCGTCAACCCCAAACGGGTCATCATCACCTCCGGCCACCCCGCCGATCGCCTGCACGAAGCATTCGACGACTCCGGCTGCCTGGCGGTGATCGAAAAGGCCGAACCTGAGCAACAGGCGGCGTTTCTCATGATCGTTGATTCCATCATGCGCCGGTAGGCAATTCGCTGCGCGAATTGCTGCATAACGAATGTGACTCGGTCCGGGAACGGGGGACACGGCCGGCGGCTTCTGCCAGAATGAGGTGGGCCAGAATCACGTGAAGACGGCGACGCCGGCCCAGACGAGGCCACCGAGGATGAGCAGCGGAATCAGCAGAACCAGCCCGAGGGCCAGGACCACGGGACCTACCACCACCAGAGCGATCACAAAACCGATGACGAAAACCAGCGCCTTGAGACCGAGCGCCACCGGCAGCAGGACAAGCTTGAACATGAACTTGATGAGCCCAGCCAACAGTGCAATCACTCCTATGACGACTGCGCCAACGAAAAGCAGCGTGAGAATAGCGAGCACCTCGAGCATCGTTTGATCCTCCTGACTCAGACTACGCACGGGTGCGAGAAAAAGTTCTATTCAGCAATTCGCGGTAGCGAATTGCCGAGCTTCATCCACAGATAGGCGTATTCGAGGGCGTCGGTGTAGGCGCGCTGGTTGAGGTTGGCGCCGGCGGCGTGACCGCCCTCGGTGTTCTCGTAGTAGTAGACCTTGTGACCCTGCTCGGTCATCTTTGCCACCATCTTGCGCGCGTGCGCGGGGTGGACCCGGTCGTCGCGGGTGTTGGTCCAGAAGAAGACCTCGGGGTAGTCGGCTTTGGGGTCGAGATTCTGATACGGCGACCACAGCTTCATGTACTCCCAATCGTCGGTGTCGGGGTTGCCGTACTCCGACATCCAGGCCGCCCCGATCAGCAGCTTGTTGTATCGCTTCATGTCGGAAAGTGGCACCGCACTGACGACGGCGTTGAAGAGGTTGGGTCGCTGCACGAAGCAGCCGTTGACTAGGAGACCGCCTTGCGAGCCGCCGACGATCCCGAGGTGCTCGGGCGAGGTGATCCCGCGCTCGATCAAATCTTCGGCAACGGCAATGAAATCGTCGAAGTTGTTCTGGTGATTCTCCTTGACGGCCGCCTGGTGCCATCTGGGACCGAACTCGCCGCCGCCGCGAATGTTGGCCAAGACATAGACGCCGCCGCGCGCTACCCAGGCGGTACCGACCGCACCGGAGTAGCGGGGAACCCGCGCGATCTCAAAGCCACCGTAACCGGTCAACAGCGTGGGATTGGCGCCGTTGGCCTCGAAGTCCTTCGGCATGAAGACGAAGTACGGGATTTTTGTTCCGTCCTTCGACGCCGTCTCGTACTGCGCGACCGTCATCCCGGTGGCGTCGAACCAGGCGGGCGAAGACTTCACCTTCTGTGGATCTTCGTCGTGATCAACCAGGTAGAGGCTGGAAGGGGTCACGAAATCGGTGTAGGTGAAGAAGAAGGCATCGGTTGAATCGGAGAAAAAGCTGCCGCTGGAGCCGCGTTGGTTGAGGCGGATGGTGCCGATGCCGGGCAGCTCGATCTCCTCTTTCGCCCAGCCGTTTTCTCCGGGTGTGAGTTGGTAGAGGCGTCCGCGGACGTTGTCGAGCGTCGCGTAGACGAGGTGGTTCCGGGTCGATTGGACCTGATCGAGTGCAACCCTCTTCGCGGGCTCGAAGAGCACATCGAAATCGCGTTGGCCCTCGAGAAAATCATCGAGATCGATGGCCAACAGCGCGTCCTGCGGGTAGGTTACTCCGCCGACCTCCCAGTCGCTGCGCAGAGAAACGAGCATCCGGTCTTTGAAAAACCCCCGCATCTGCGCGTCCTCGGGAATGTCGAGCTTGACCAGCCGTTCACCGAGCCGCAGGTAAGTTGTGCCTCTGAAGAAGTCGGGCATCACGGTGACCATGTCGTAACGGCCTTCGGGCGTGTGGTCCGAGGAGGCAAACGTGGAGACGTCTTCCGTCGTGCCCTCGAAAACGGTCGTCGCATCTTCGATGGGAGTGCCTCTTTTCCACTCCTTGGCAAAGCGGGGGAAGTTCGATGAGTTGAGCGAGCCTTCACCGAAGTCGGTGCCGACCCACAGTGTGTTCTCGTCCTTCCAATTGATAAAGTGCCTGCCCTCGGGCAGAGCGAAGCCGTCGACCACGAATTCTTTGGCAACGGTGTCGAACTCCCGCTCGACGGTGGCATCGGACCCGCCGCGCGACAGCCCGATCATGCAGTGGCGGTACCCCGGCTCGAGGCAGTCGGCGCTATTCCACACCCAGTTTTCGCCCTCGGCTTCGGCCAGGGCGTCAAGATCGAGAACAATTTCCCAGGCGGACTCATCCTTGATGAACTCCGACAGGAAGGTGCGTCGCCAGATACCTCGCACGTGCTCCGTATCCTGCCAGAAGTTGTAGATCCACGCGCCGCGGATCGCGGGCGTCGCGATACGGTCGCGCGAGTTGTAGATCTCGAGCAACTTCGCGTGGATCTCGTCAAACTCCGGCACAGCCTCGAGTACTGCCGTGTCGGCGGCCGACCGCTCCTTGGCCCACGCGAGGGCCTTCTCGTTCTCCACCTCCTCGAGCCAGAGGTAGGGGTCTTCGTCGGCTGCAACACAGACGGTCGCGGCGAAGAGAGTGATGAGAATCGCGATCGCAAACCGGTGACGCATGATGGTTCTCCTCCCGGAAGGTTGTACGACGTGGGGCGTCGCAGGTTGCGAATGGTAGCAAATGGAACAGCTAGACGAGTGTTGAGTTTTGAGTTCCCGGCCACTCTCCCGATGAATGGGGCAAGTGGGAGATTACTCGAAACTCAAAACTGAAAACTGCGCGACGGTAGCGTGGGCGATGCGGTTCTGCTATCACAGTGACGGGAGATGTCCCCATGAATAATTCGAGTCCGTCGCGCAAGGTGGTCGTCATCGACGGTTGCCGCACGCCCTTCTGTCGCTCGGGGACGGCGTTCGCCGATCTCCGTTCCTACGACCTCGGCCGGATGGCGGTCTCCGGCTTGATCCATCGAACGAAGATCGATCCCGAGGTGGTGGATCTCCTGGTCATGGGCACGGTGATCGCCGACCCGGCGACCTCCAACCTCGGCCGCGAGGTCGTGCTGGGGTCCCAGCTCCCCGACAGCTGCCCTGCCTACACCTGTTCGGTCGCCTGCGTGTCGTCGCTGCAGTCCTTCCTCGATTGCGCACGCGCGATCCAGACCGGTGACGCCGAGGTCGCGATCGCTGCCGGCGCCGAGACCCTGTCCGATGCGCCGATCCGCTATCGCCGCAGCGTGCGCAAGCGGCTCATCGCGGCCCAGAAAGCGCGCGGAGCCGGCGATTATCTGAAGCTGCTCAGGGGCCTCGGGCCGTCTGACCTGCTCCCCGAGCCGGTGGCCCTGGCCGAGTTTTCGACCGGCGAGGTGATGGGCGAGAACTGCGAACGGCTGGCCAAGCGATTCGGCATCACCCGTGAGGCGCAGGACGAGTACGCGATGACGTCTCATCACCGCGCCGCGGCCGCCGCCGCCGACGGTCGCCTCGAGCGCCAGATCGTTCCCGCCTATCCGCCGCCCCGTTTCAAAGGCGTGAGCGCGGACAACGGGGTACGCGGCGATACGACGATGGAGAAGCTGGCAAAGCTCAAACCCGTGTTCGATCGCAAGTTCGGCACCATCACCGCCGGCAACGCCTCCTACCTGACGGACGGCGGCGCGGCGGTGCTGCTGGCCTCGGAGGAGGCGGCCGAGCGACTCGGCCTCGAGCCGATCGCCGTCCTCAGGGGCTCGGCGGTGGCCGCCCTCGATCCCCTCGAAGAGCTCCTGCTGGGACCGGCGATGACAGTGCCGATGGCTCTCAATGCGGCAGGCCTCGATCTCGGCGATGTCGAGGTGTTCGAGCTGCATGAAGCGTTCGCTGCCCAGGTACTGGCGGTTCTGAAGGTCCTCTACGACGAGGAGTTCTGCCGCGATCGCTTGGGCCGCGACGAGCCGGTCGGCGCGATCGATCGCGATCGGCTCAACACCTGGGGAGGTTCGACATCGGTCGGCCACCCCTTCGGCGCCACCGGCGCCAGACTCATCACCAACTGCTGCCACCGCCTTGAGGCTGAAGAAGCGCGATACGGGTTGGTGGCGGCGTGTGCCGCCGGCGCCATCGGCATCGGGCTGGTGTTCGAGCGGCTCGATAAAAGGGGGTGAGGTCATGGGCATGATTCAGGTCGAGCGCAGACCCGATGGCGTGGCGGTGGTCGTCCTCGACCATCCGACCAAGCCCGTCAATACGCTGTCTCCCGCGGTCGTGGAAGAGTTCAATCAGAAGGTGGCGCCTCTTCTCGACGAGGAGGGCATCCGCGCCATGGTGGTGGTGTCGGCCAAACCCGACACCTTCATCGCCGGTGCCGACCTCGAGCTCATCGAGGGTCTCAGCGAGACCGAGATCAGCAACATGTCGCGGGAGGGCAACGCGCTGCTCGAGCGGATCTTCACCTCCAAAAAGCCGGTTGTGGCGGCGGTCCACGGAGCCGCCCTCGGGGGCGGACTCGAGGTCGCTCTCGCCTGTCACTACATTCTCGCCACCGACGACCCGAAAACCGTGCTTGGCCAGTCGGAGGTGATGCTCGGGCTGCTGCCGGCGGGCGGTGGTACCCAGCGATTGGTCGAGCGAATCGGGTTGGTCGCGGCGCTTCCGATGCTCCTGACCGGCAAACGGGTGCGCGTGCGGCGGGCGAAGAAAATGGGCCTCGTCGATGCCATCACGACCCCGGGAGGCATTGCCGAGACGGGCGCTCGGGCGGCGTTGGCGCTGGCCGAGGGTTCGCTCAAACGCCGACCTCGCAAGAAGAACCTCATGGATCGATTTACCGCAACCGCCCCCGGCCGCGCGATCGTGCTGCGCAAGGCGCGGCGGCAGGTGGCACGGCGGACTCGGGGGCTTTACCCGGCGCCGCCGGCGATCCTCGAGTGTGTCGAAACCGGCCTCAAAAACGGACGGGTGGCGGGGTTGGCGTGCGAGAGCGACTCTTTCGGCAGGCTCGCCGTGACTCCGGAGAGCCGCAACCTGGTGCGGCTCTTCCACGCCATGAACGAGGCCAAGAAGGGCATCGACGGCGGATCGAAAGCCGTTCGTCGGCTGGCGATCCTCGGCGGCGGTTTCATGGGCTCAGGGGTGGCGTCGGTGTCGCTCGGTCTGTGCCAGGTCGTCGTGCGGGATCTCTCCGACGAGGTCCTGGGCAGGGCGGCGCGGTCGATCGACGACGGTCTCAAACGCCAGGTCCGATCCGGCGCCATCCGCCGGGTCGAGGCAGATCGGCGGCGGTCGCGGATGTTGCTGACCACCCAGGTTGACGACCTCGAGGGCGCCGACCTCGTCATCGAGGCGGTCTTCGAGGACCTCGAACTCAAACGGCGGGTGTTGGCCGAGGTCGAGGAGAGGTTGGCCGACGACGCGGTCTTCGCCTCTAACACCTCGGCTCTTCCGATCCACGAAATCGCGGCCGAGGCGCGCCGCCCCGAACGGGTGATCGGGATGCATTATTTCTCGCCGGTGCCGAAGATGCCGCTGCTCGAGATCGTCGTTGCAGAGCGAACCGAGCCGTGGGCCACCGCCACCGCCCACGCTTTCGGCACAGCGCAGGGCAAGACATGCATCGTGGTCAAGGACGGCCCGGGCTTCTACACCACCCGTATCCTCGCCCCCTACCTCAACGAGGCGGTGCTCCTGGTGGAGGAGGGCGCCCGCGTCGAAGACGTCGACCGCGCGATGAAGGACTTCGGCTACCCGGTCGGGCCGCTCGCCCTGGTGGACGAGGTCGGGATCGACGTCGGCGCCCACGTCGCGCAGGACCTGGGCCGCGCCTTCGCCGACCGCGGCCTCGAGGGCTCGGGAGCGATGCCGCGCCTGTATGAAGCGGGTCTCCACGGGCGCAAAAACGGGCGCGGCTTCTACCTCTATCCGAAGACCACGAAGAAGGGCAAGAAACAGGTCAACCCGAAGATCTACGAACTGTTGGGCGGCAAAGCGAGGCGGTCCGTTGACGCCGCGGAAATCCAGGATCGGCTGGCGCTGCTGACGGTCAACGAGGCCATCTACTGCCTTCAGGAAGGTGTGATCTCCTCGCCGCGTGATGGCGATCTGGGCGCGATCCTCGGCCTCGGTTTCCCGCCCTTCCGCGGCGGGCCGTTTCGGTACGTCGACACCGTTGGCGCAGGCAGAGTGGCGTCACGGCTCGAGGAGCTTGCCGCAAGGCACGGCAAACGCTTTGAATCGGCAGACAGCCTCCGGACCCCGGGTAGCAGATATTACGTCGAATAATGGCACCCCTGCGGTCGCCGACAGAAGGAGACCTGATGGCCGACGACAATTCCCTTCCCCTTAAAGACATCATTGTCCTCGACCTCAGTCGCATGCTTCCGGGCGCCGTGCTGGCCCGTCAGCTCCTCGATCTCGGTGCCAGGCTGATCAAGGTCGAGGAGCCTGGAACCGGCGACCCCATGCGGATGGTGCCACCGCAGGTCGGTGGGATCGGGGTCGGATTCGCGGCGTTTTTCCGCGGCGCCGAATCCGTCGCGCTCGACCTGCGCGAGGCGGGCGATGCGCAGCGAGTTCTTCGACTCGCGACCCACGCCGATGTCCTTGTTGAGAGCTTTCGACCGGGCACCCTCGAGACGTGGGGCCTTGGCTGGGAGGACATACAGCCCAAGAATCCGCGCCTCGTGTGGTGCTCGCTCTCCTCCTTTGGGTCCGCTCCCGAGGTCCGCGATCGGGTAGCCCACGATCTCAATCTGAGCGCCATGGCCGGCATTCTCGATCTGGTCGGGGGCCGCGTGCCGCGCCTCCAGTTGGCCGATATCACCTCAGGCCTGCTGGCGGGATCGGCAGTCCTGGCCGGCCTTCTGGCACGCGAGCGGAACGGCGCCGGCCGCCGACTCGAGCAGCCTCTTGCCGCGGGCCCGCTGCCCTTCCTCACCTGGAGCTGGGCCGAGCAGGCGAACGGCGGGGGAGGGGCTCTCGATACCCTGCTCGGCGGTGTTTGCCCCTGCTACCGCATCTACCGTTGCGGAGACGGCAAGAGCCTGTCGCTGGCCGCTCTCGAGCCCAAATTCTGGAGCGCCTTCGTCGAGCTGATCGGGGCCGACGGGTTGGAGGGCTCTGCCTTCGCGCTCGGTGAGGACGGGGCGAGAACGGTCGCGGCGGTCGAACGCGCCCTCGCGACCCGGCCACGGGCCCGTTGGCTGCAGTTCGCTGAGGAACGCGGGCTGCCGATGGGCCCGGTGCGCGGCTTCGACGAGGCTTCCGCCGACCCGACCTTTGCCTCAGCCGGGCTCATCGAGCAGTCGCCGATGCCGAACGGAACAAAGACGGCCGGCGTGGGACCATGGAACCCGAGCGTTGGAGAGACTCCGGAGAATCCTGCCCCGCAGCTGGGAGCGCAGACGGAGGCGGTTCTCGCCGAGTTTGGGTGTGACTGAGAGTTCCCGAAAGAAGGTCTGTCGTCGGGTGCGGGGACGGGGACGGGAACGAAGAGCCGGGGAACTATACTGCTGAGGTGAAGCAACTCCTGCCTTGGGTGTTCGCCGTCCTTTCGGGTATTTCGCTCGCCCTCGCGATGCCGGGGCCGGGTCTCGCACCGCTTGCCCTTCTGTTTCCGTTCTTGCTTCTGGAGGCGTTGGAGCGGGGGCGGGGGAGGTGGCGTCCGTGGCTGCTGGGCTTGCTCGCCGGCACGGTGTTCTGGACCGTCTCCACCAACTGGGTGGTGCCGGTGATGCATCACTACGGAGGGCTGCCGCGACTGGCTGCGATCGGCTGCCTCGTCGGGATGGGTGCGTATCTCGGCCTCTTGTGGGCGATTGCGGCCGGAATTTCCTCACTGGTTCCGACCGGGTGGAGGATCTGGCTGTTCCCGGCGGCGTGGGTCGCCACGACGGTCCTTCAGCGATTTCCGCCCTACGGATTCACCTGGACCGGACCCGCCGCCGCGTTTGTCGACTGGCCATGGTTGATGGACTCACTGTCGGTGTGGGGTGCAACCGGGCTCGGCTGGTGGGTGGTCGCTTTCGGTTCCGCCGTGTGGGGCCTGTTGCAGTTCGGCACCCGCCGGAGCGCCGGGGCGGCCCTGGTTTTCTCGACTGTCGCGTTGAGCCTGGCGATCGTCGTCGCGCCGGCTCCGCTGCCTGCCGGTGAACCGCTGAGGGTGGTGGCGATCCAACCGGGTACCTCTCTCGAGGAAAAGTGGGATCCATCTCAATCGGGCGAGATCGCCGACCGGGTGTGGAGCATGACGGCGGACGCAGCCGTGCGCGGCGCCGATCTCGTCCTGTGGCCGGAAAGCGCGGTCCCCTACCGCCTCGATGACGATCCAGCCTACCGCGAGGTGGTAGAGCGCATGGCTCGCCAGTTCGAAATCGAGATCGTGCTCAACTCGGTGGCCTCGCTCGACGGCGGACGCTACACCAATTCCGTATTTCTGGTGACCGGAGAGGGAGTTTCTCCGGTGCGATACGACAAGGTCCACCTGGTGCCATTCGGCGAGTTTGTTCCGCGGTGGGCCCGCTTCGCATTTACCGATTCGTTGGTGCGTGAGGTTGGCGCCTTTACTCCGGGCAGCCGACCGGTGGTGCTGCCGGCGCGCGCGCCGTTGGCGGTCGCCATCTGCTTCGAGGTCGTCTTCCCCGATCTCGTTGCGGCCCAGGTGCGCGCTGGAGCGCAACTCCTGACGACCCTGACCAACGACGGCTGGTACGGCTTCTCATGGGCGCCCCGCCAGCACTTCGCTCAGGTCAGGCTGCGGGCGGCTGAGACCCGGCGCTGGTTCGCGAGGGCCGCGCTGACCGGGATCTCAGGTTTCATCGACCCCTCTGGCAGGGTGGTTTCGCAGCTCGAGGTCGGTGAGACCGGGTTCCTGACGCAGCGCGTACAGCCGATGACGGGCCTCACGCCGCGTGTGCGATTCGGAGACTGGTGGGCGATGCTATGTGCGGTAGCGACCGTGGTCATCCCGGTGATATCGAGGGTGCGTCGGCGGCCCCGACGAAAGGTGAAGAGTCGAGAGTGAAGAGTTCAGACGTTCCCACGAACGCATCGCGAGGGTTTCAGCATTTGGACCCATCTTGACTCTTGACCCTTAATCCTCAACTCGCCTCGTGGAAGGTAGCGGAATGCCCGATTGTTGAGTAGAATGAAACGCCCGTCGGGGCGGGCTAATGACTCTCGAGAGGCGATGATGCTGGAAGAACTGATTCAAACCGGAGAGGCGGAAATGGAGCGCATCCAGCGCCTGCGGGGGTACCTTTGACGAGGACTCGCTGAGGCAGCAACTGGCAGAGGTCGACGCTGAAGCCCAGGCCCCGGGTATCTGGTCCGATCAGGACCGTGCGCGGCAGGTGATGAGCCGCCGCGCCCAGCTTCAACAACAGGTATCAACCGCCGAGTCGTTGGTCGAAGCCCACGAAGAGCTCGAGGTGCTGATGGAGATGGCCCGTGAGGGCGAGGAGGGAGCCGATACCGAGCTCGGAGCGGCGCTGAAACGAATCTCACCCTTCCTCGACCAGGTCGAGCTGACCGCCAAGATGACAGGCGAGCATGACGCCTCGAACGCGTTTATCGAGATCCACCCGGGGGCAGGTGGTACCGAAAGCCAGGATTGGGCGGAGATGCTGGAGCGCCTCTACCTCCGATGGGCCGAACGGCGCGGTTTTTCGATCGAGGTAATAGACGAGCAGCCCGGCGAGGAAGCGGGCATCAAGGGTGCAACCCTCTTGATCAAGGGACCCTACGCCTATGGCAACCTGAGGTCCGAGAACGGCGTCCATCGGCTGGTTCGGATCTCGCCGTTTGACTCACAGTCGCGGCGCCACACCTCCTTTGCATCGGCGCACGTCTACCCCGAGGTGGATGATGAAGTCGACCTCGAAATCCCGGAGAAAGATATCCGCGTTGACCGCTACTGTTCGTCGGGGCCGGGGGGACAGGGTGTCAACACCACCTACTCGGCGGTGCGGCTGGTGCACGAGCCTTCGGGGATCATCGTCACCTGCCAAAACGAGCGCTCGCAGATCAAGAATCTCGCCAGTGCCATGAAAGTCCTCAAGGCGAGGCTTTACGAACTCGAGATGCACAAGCGCGAGGAGGAGATGGCCAAGATCAAGGGCCCCAAGAAGGACATCTCCTGGGGGAACCAGATCCGCTCCTACGTCCTCCAGCCATACCGCATGGTCAAGGACCTGCGTACGGACCACGAGGTCGGCAATGCCGACCGGGTCCTCGATGGCGATATTGATGACTTTATCGAGGCGTTTCTGCACTGGAATGCGCAGCAGGAAGCGACCCGATAACCCTTCTCCTCCGTGTTGCGTAAACCTTTTCTCAGGTGTACTGTGCCCGCTGCGGGAGGCAGATCGACCCGGTCTCTGCCGACGGTCCCCACGCACAGCACAGGAAACGGAGGATCTCACCATGAAGCAGACGGCTGAGCTGACTGGATCGGCTCTGTTCATCGAGCTCGAGGAGCGCCATGGCGCCCACAACTATCACCCTCTTGACGTCGTCATCGCCAAGGCCGAAGGCGCATGGGTGTGGGACGTGGAGGGCAAACGGTACATGGACTGCCTCGCCGCCTATTCGGCGGTCAATCAGGGCCATTGCCACCCGCGCCTGGTCAAGGTCATGCGGGAGCAGGTCGAGCGCGTGACCCTGACCTCACGCGCCTTTCGCAACGATCAGCTCGGGCCGTTTTGCGAGGAGCTGACCAGTCTCACAGGGTTCCACCGGGTGCTGCCGATGAACACCGGCGCCGAAGCGGTCGAGACGGCGATCAAGGCGGCCCGCAAGTGGAGTTACACGGTCAAAGGGATTCCTGCCGAGGAGGCCGAGATCCTTGTCTTTGCGGGCAACTTCCACGGCCGTACGACGACCATCGTCGGCTTCTCGTCGGATGAGCAATACCGCTTCGGCTTCGGCCCCTTCACACCCGGCTTCCGCCTCCTGCCGTACGGCGATGCCGATGCGGTCGAGGCGGCCATGCACGACAGGGTGGCCGCGGTGCTGGTCGAGCCGATCCAGGGCGAGGCCGGGATCGTCATTCCCCCGGAAGGATTCCTCCGCCGGCTGCGGGAAATCACTACCAAACACAACGCGCTGCTGGTCGTAGACGAGATTCAGTCGGGGCTCGGCCGTACCGGGAAGCTCTTCGCGTACGAGCACGAGGACATCCGACCCGACATCGTGATCATCGGCAAGGCCCTGTCGGGCGGCATGTACCCGGTGTCGGCGATCCTCGCTGACGACGAGGTGATGGGCGTTTTCCATCCCGGCGAGCACGGCTCAACCTACGGCGGCAACCCGCTCGGCGCTGCGGTTGCGCGCGAGGCGATGAAGGTACTGGTGGACGAAAACATGGTGCAGATGTCGGCCGACAATGGCGCCTACTTCCTCGATCGGCTACGGACCGTGCACTCGAAGCACGTCAAGGAGATCCGCGGCCGCGGTCTGTGGATCGCGATCGAGCTCCACGACGAGGCGGGCGGCGCGCGGCGTTTTTGTGAGGCGCTGCAGGAGGAGGGTCTGCTGTGCAAGGAGACCCACTCCACGGTCATCAGGGTCGCGCCGCCGTTGACCATCGGACGTGAGGACATTGACTGGGCGGCAGAGCGGATCGCGAAGGTGCTGACGACGCTGTAGGCGCTGTCGAAGCCCGACGACGCTGCCCCCGTACCCCTTGATCGAGGGGGTGCTCGCGACTTCAAGGCGGTCTTCTCTGACCGCCCTCCCCGAGAGGATGCCAGGCACGCCTCCGTGACGATGAGGACATCGTCACGTCGGGAGCCAGGCACCTCCGTAGCTCGCGCTGTTCTTCAGGCAAGGCTGTAACGCGCCGGGTCATGGGCGGCAAGGTCGCGCCACAAAACGTGCCGTCTCTGACGATTTTGGGGCAACGAGGCATCGATCGAGCACCGCACCGGACCCAAACATCGTCAGAGGGGGCACTCATCGGAAGCGCGATGCGAGAAGCGCGCGCTGAAATCCAAAGCGCCTTTCCTCACGCGGCACGGGCACGGGGGGAGGGATATACTGCCTTCAATGCGGAGACAGGGTCCCCTCACAACACGCCACGTCATTGTTGCGGTGCTGGTGATGGTGGTGATCAATGCCCAGTTGACCTGGTGGATCGTTTTCATTCTCCGCCTCAACCGCAGCATTCTCGGGTTCGAGCGCGAACGCCTGCTGACCGCCGCCCGCAGCGAAGCGGCACGGGTCGAGACCGAGCTCTTCACAGCACGCACAGCTCTCGAAGCCGCGGTCCTGATGGGCGACGAGCCGGGTCGGAATGCGGTACCTGCTCCATTTGTCGGTTGGCGAACAGCCTTCTCATTCGACAGCTGTCCATCGACCCACGTCAGTGAATCGGGCGTTGTCGAGCTCAGCGTCGAGTCGGGACTGAGGTGTGTGACCGGCGTGATCGGCGGTGAGTGGGGTCGGTCGGTGCTCTCGGTCGGGGCGCTGCTCGAGGTCGTTGCGACCGGGGAGGACGGGCCACCAGGTATCGCCTTGAAAGAACCTCTCGATGGACTGATGATCAGACCGCGAACCGAGGTCTGGGAAGCGGTGCTCGGAGACTACCGACGGCGGATTGTCATGTTGGTCTCCGAAGGGGCGTTCTTCGCCGTCCTGCTGCTGGTCTTGATCGCCCTTCTGTGGCGCTCCTTCCGACGCGAGGTGGAGCTCGAACGTCAACACCGGAATTTCCTGTCGGCGGTCACTCACGAGCTCAAGTCGCCGCTGGCCTCGATGCGGTTGGCGTTGGAGACGGTGATCGCCGGACGCGCGAGCCCCGAGGCCGGAAATAGGTTCATCGGGAATGCCCTCGAGGATGTCGAACGCCTCCAGGACCTGGTCGAAAAGGTTCTCGAAACGACCCGATTCGGCGAGGGATGGACCGAGATCCACTGTGAGGATACCGATCTCAGCCGGCTGGTCGAGGATTCGATCGAGGCCTTCAGACGAAGGGCCCTGGCTGCGAACGCGTTGCTCAAGGCTGACATTTCGCCCGATATTCACGCCGAGGTAGATGCCGAGGCGTTCGCGATCGTGATCTCGAATCTGCTCGAAAATGCGGTCAAGTACGGTGATGATCCGGCGGCGGTGGAGATTGACCTGAGCATGAACGGCAATCGTGCAGTGCTCGAGGTGGCCGACAATGGCGCCGGCATCTCCGAGGAGGATGTGGAGCTGGTGTTCGGCCGTTTCTACCGCGGCGGCGACGAGATGACGCGGACTTCGAGAGGCACCGGCCTGGGCCTTTATCTGGTACAACAGATTGTCGAGGCGCATGGGGGAAAGGTGGGAGTGGCGTCCACCGGAACCGCAGGCACGATCTTCCGGGTGACCGTCCCCGGATTCGAGGTCTGAGATCTGGGTGGGAGGAGATGCATGAAGAAACACATTCTCATCGTCGACGACGAAGAGCATCTCGCCGACGCGCTCGCCCACAACCTGCAGTTCGAGGGTTTTTCGACCACCGTCGTTTACGATGGGGAGGAAGGCCTGAAACTTGCCCGAACGATACAGTTCGATCTCGTGATTCTCGACATCATGATGCCAAAGCTGGACGGGCTCGAGGTCTGCCGACGCCTGCGAGCCACCGGCAGCCGGGTGCCGATTCTCTTCCTGACCGCCAAGGCCGCCGACGCGGACCGGCTGCTCGGTCTCAAGGTGGGGGCGGACGATTATGTTGCCAAGCCTTTCCTCCTCGAAGAACTGATTCTCCGCATTCACGGCGTGTTCCGCCGCCAGGAGTGGTACACCACGGCGCCCGCCGATCAGGAGATCTTCCGTTTCGGCAAAAACGAGGTCAACTTTCTGACCTATGAAGCGACAACCAGCGGTCGGACGGTGAGCTTGACCGAAAAAGAGTGCATGCTCATGAAGCTTCTGGTGGAGCGACGGGACCAGGTGGTGTCTCGGGAGGAGATCCTGGAAAGAGTATGGGGCTACCGGTTCTCGACCTCGTCGCGGACCATCGACAATTTCATTGTTCGGCTTCGCAGGTACTTCGAGGCGGACCCCAAGGACCCACGGTACATCCACTCCGTGCGTGGCGTGGGATACCGCTTCACCTGTCCGGATTGACCGGGGTGACCTCGCTCCACAGGGCCCTGCTGGCTTTGATCCTGGCCGGCAATGCCGTGGCCTTCGCCGGGGTAGACCCGCTGACCAGACTGCTCACAGCGATAATCGTGCTCGTGTTGATGATCGACCTGCGCCGTGTGCCCGAGATCCCCGCTATGGTACGTGCGGCCGCCGGGGGATTTCTGATCCTGGCCGTGGTCCAGCTCCTGCCCCTGCCGGGAGGATTGCGCCATCTGGTACAGCCCGGATTCGCCGAGGTGATGGCAGCCGGATGGGCCCCCCTCTCGTTGGCGCCGTGGTCGACGATCCAGGTCGTGGCGTCGGCGATGGTCGTCGCTGGGATCGCGCTCACCGCCGCACGGATGGCTTCAACCCGCAGCGGTCTGCCGACCCTCCTCGGCATCATCGCCGTCACCTGCGGAGTGATTGCCGTGCTCGGTTTGGCGGGTGAAAGCGGAGCGCCGGGAAAAGTTCTCCTGATCCGCGCAAACACCGGCGGCGGTGGTGTGTATGGACCCTATGTCAACTCCAACCACTTTGCAGCGGGGATCGAGCTCAGCCTGCCGGCCGCACTGGTTCTGTTGGCCGCGGCCGTCCGCAACCTGCCGCGCCCGGGTTCGGTTCGTCAACGTGCCGCAGTAACGGCGCTTGGTTCTGCAGTCGTGGTCGTCGTGGCTTCGGCGGCGGTGCTGAGATCGTCGTCGCGCGGCGGAGTGCTCTTTCTGGCCGCAGCGCTGCTGTTGACGGCAGGCCTGTGGCTGCGCCCGTGGCGGGCACGGCGGTGGCCCTGGGTGGCCGGTGTTTCAGTGCTCCTGGTGGTCGCCGGCGCCCTTGCCTGGACCCGCTTGCCGGAACTCAGGGACGGTTTCTCGGAGCTGATGGCGGTGGACGGGGTGGAGGGCAACACCAGGTGGGATGTGTGGGCCGGGACTGTCGATTCCTTTGCGCGGTCCCCGGTGGTCGGATCCGGTCTCGGAAGCTACCGTTATGTGATCGGACTCGACAAACCGGCTACCGGCACCCTGGTCCTCGAGCAGGCACACAACGACTGGCTCGAGTGGGCGTCAACCGCCGGCGTCTTCGGCGTCGTTGTCCTGGCCCTGTTTCTGGCCGGCGTGGGGGTCGGACTGCGGCCGCGCAGATTGCGCCGCCTTCGATTCGATCTCAGGTATCCGCTGGCGGGGGCTGCGGTGGCTCTGTCTGCGACGGCCCTCCACGAGTTCATAGGTTTTGGCCTGCAGACGCCGGTCAACAGATATCTGCTGGCGGCGTGGGTGGGGTTGGTGTGGGGTGTGTGGAAGAGGGTGGAGGAAAGCCAGGGGCGACGGCAGCCCGAGGATGCGGGTGGATCGAATGATGCTGCTGATGGTGGGGGCCAGAGCGACGAAAGCATCAGGAACGGGATCGGGAACTCGCGTTCGGCTGGCGAGCGGGCCGAGCTGGAATCGCGACAGCGAGTCCGGCATCGACCGCAGCCAGGCGAGGGTGAGTCGCGGCGCGCGAAGCGCGCCAGCAATGGGATCGGAGATGGAGACGATGCTGAGTTCTGAGGCAAATCTTCAGTCGCATCTTCTGCGGATGCGGGTGACGGCAGTGGTGGGAGTGGTCGTGGTCGTCGTCTCGGTGGTTGCGGCGTTCATGCTGCCGTACCGCGGGTCGGCGGTGGCGGCTCCGCGCACCGTGACCCTGGTGGCTCTGGCAGCGACCCTGTGGATCGGTTTCTCGGCTAACCGGGACGCAAACGGTCGCTTGGCGAAGATTCGGCGTGCCTTCGCGGTGCACGGTGACGAGGGTCGCCTCCTTCGCGATCACTGGTTGGTCTACGTGGTGGTTCTGCTTCGCCTCGAGATGATGGTGGTCGCCGGGTTGGTCGTGGCGCTGTGGGGCTCGGGCCCGATGATCGGCGTCTGGCTCCTCGTCCTGGGCGGGTTGATGGTAGGCCTCACCTGGCCGACGACTCGCAAAACCCAGCTCCTGCTGGGGCGCGCGCGGGCCCTCCGAGAAGGCTCCTGAGGATCGATCGTGGGGGTCTTTCGAGGCTGCGCACCCGGTTAGCCTGCATATCTCATCAGCTTTCGTCGCGAGGCCGTAAGGCTGTAGTGAGATGTGGCGTTTGCGACCCGGCCGGGCCTCGAGAGGGCGCGGAGCGCGTACTTGCAGTACGTCGAGCACACCGATGGGAGCAAACGCCGCAAATTACTGCAGATTTGCGGCCGCAGCAGATAGTTGGCAAGATATGCAGGTAGGGTGTAAAACACCGGTATATAGAGTGGCTCTGCTGTGAAACATTTGTCAGGGTGTTCCGTACAATGAGGTCAGGAGGCGTGCAGCTGCACCAAGTGTGGGTTATACGCTGAAAAAGGATTCTCTGGAGGCGCGATGAAGCGATGGATGTGGTTGGCGCTGGCGGCGGTTATCGTGGTCGGGGCCGGTGTGACCCTGGTGGCGGTGCCCGCCGAGCAGGAGTGGACGACCGATTCGCCGGAAGCCCTGGCGGAATTCGAAGCCGGGATGGCCGCACAAATGAAGCTCTATTGGGACGATGCGAGCAAACATTTTGCGCGAGCGGCCGAGCTTGATCCCGACTTCGTGATGGCCAAGCTGATGTGCGTCGACAGGACGATGCACGAGGACAAGACACAGGGCGAGGCGCTTTTCGACGAGGTCCTGGCTGCGGACACTACGAAGCTGAACCTTCGCGAACGTTTCTTTATCGAGCGAGCGAGGGCGGCGCGCGAAGAGCGGCGAGAGGATATCCCGAAAATCGTCGATGAGTACCTGGCGCAGAGCCCCAACGACCCATACGTGTTGAATGAGAAGGCACAGAGGGCGTTTTCCGACGGCAATTACAAGGAGGCGGAGTCGCTCTACCAGCGGCTGGTGGAG
>CAYRFI010000046.1:0-7963 GCA_964423595.1 uncultured Thermoanaerobaculia bacterium
GAGGGAGGCCGGGGTCCTGGGGGAACCGGAGGTCTGGTTCACGACGAAGGCTTGAAGACAGTCAGCGACCGGGCGAGGCTGGTCGAAAAAAGGAAAGCCGGGCGATGACGCCCGGCCTTTTTTGGTTTTCGGTCGAAGTCATATCAGTAGGGGCAGTATGGCTCCAGTGCCTGGATCTGATTCCGATCGATTCAGTCCTTCGCCAGAAGGCTCTGTTCGACATCGTTCCAGTCGAAGGTGAGGGCGGCCGGAAGGCTCAGGCGGTCGAGGGTCGACCATTGCTCCTCGACATCGGCCAGGTAGAGCTCGACGGCTCTGCGGATGATCTGGTCGCGGCTCCGGTTCATGGATCGCGCTGTTTGGTCGATGTTCCGGACCAGATCATCGGGCAGACGCGCGCTGACCACAGTCATGGGAACCCTCCATCGACCCATATCTATCAACCTTGGCGACAGTGAAGAAGTGACCGGGGTCACGAGGCCCAGTTTTTGGATTTTGACCTTCTGAGGAGAAACCCCTACCGCAAAAAGGGTAGAATGGAAAGGGATTTGAGACTGATGAGGGCGTTTCGGGATCGCTGGCAGTGAGGTTCGGGAAGCCGATTCCGGTGTTCGAGGAGGACTATCGTCGAATGTTTGGATGCGGTTCATGAGTGAGGGCTTGAAAGTCCCGGGCTCGTTCGAGGCCATGCGCACCGAGGGCGGAATCTCAGTACGGAACAAGAAGCGTGCCGTGGCCGAAGAGGTGAAACGGCGCCGGAAGATGTCCGAGCTGACGGTCACCAAAGACGGTCGCCTCGACACGGGCGTCTCGCCGCCCCCGGTCCTCAACGTCGCGCCGTTTCCGCCCTACCCGGCGTTCACCGGTTCTCAGGTGGCGATGGCGGACCGCCTCGAGGTCGAGAGGGACAAGCGGACGGTGGCACTCGTGTATCCGAGGGATGGCGCCTGGTGGCTCGAGGTGTGGTCGCCGGCGAGCACGGGCTATTACTGTTTGGGCACCAAGAGCAATCTCATCGAGATCATCGCGAGCGCGTCATATCTGATGAAGTCCAATCTCGTCCATATTGAGAACAACAACGGGCTCCCGCTCAACCTCGTCCAGGGGCTCGAGAACAGCGGGCTGCGCACCATCCTGTCGCTTCACGATTTCGTGTTCTTCTGCCGACGACCACATCTCGTCGAGCAGCCGTATGGCGAGTTCTGCAACTACAGTACGGACGCATTGCGCTGCAAGGTGTGTCTGCGCGACATCGATCCCGACGGCCGCACCACCCAGGCCGACTATCGGCGAAAGGCGGGTCCGAGCCTGCACGACGCGAGCCTCCTGATCTTCCCGTCCGTCTTCCTCCAGCGGCAGTACGAGGTCCTGTTTCCCGACCGCCAGCCCAGCCAAAAGGAAGTGGTGGTGGCGCCGGCGACGGCGAGAGGGGAGGTAACGGGTGGAGGGGGTGGCCGGTCCAATATCGCTTTCATCGGTGGTGTGCGGCCCCACAGGGGAGCCGCTCTCATTCAGCCGATCATGGATCGGGTGAGGGAGGCGGAACCGAAGGCCACCGGTTTCGTCTACGGCGACGGCGAGGGTGAGCTCTTCAAGCAGGTACGGAAGGCGAAGAAGGTCAAGATCCAGGGCTATTACCAACAGGGCACGCTGCCCGAAAACCTGGTCAGGGACAGGATTGCGGTCGCGGTGCTGCCGTCGATTGCGCCTGAGGCCTACTCGCTGGTGGTGGACGAATGCCTCTCGGCCGGGGTTCCGGTGGTTGCCTTCGAGCATGGGGCCGTCGGTGAACGACTCTCCTTCTGGCAGGTCGGTGAGCTGGTGCCGCTCGATCGCGGGGCGGACGGTCTCGCCGGCGCGGTCGTCAATAGCCTCGAACGGAAGAAACGGGTCCCTGAGGGCGTCATCAGGACCCTCCCCCAGCTCGACCGGGTCGCGCGGAAGCACCTCGAGCTCAGCAAGGCTCAGCGGGCGCGCGCCCGGTAGCTTCTGCAGCTATCCGGGCTGTGGCGGCCAGGCTCTCCTGAATGGCGTATAGTGCGCGTGCCGTGACGCGCGACGCGAATCGATTTCCCCTTGCAGGGCTGATCAACCTCTTCGTCACCTACGTGGTGTGGGGCAGCACCTATCTCGCTATCCGGGTGGCGGTTCGCGAGGGCGCCGGCTGGGGTCCATTCTGGCTAGGCGCGATGCGGGTGCTGGTGGCCGCGCTGCTTCTCTTCGTGTTCAACGCCCTTCGCGGTGCGCGGCTCAAGCCGACCCGAGGCGAGCTCGGCGTCCTGGCGGCGACCGGAATACTACTGTGGGTCGGAGGCAATGGCGCGGTCAACTGGGCCGAACAGCGGATCGACTCGGGATTGGCGGCCCTGATCGTCGGCACGATGCCGATCTGGGTGGCCTTGATGGAGAGTCTGATCGATCGCCGGCGACCGTCGCTCCTGCTTTCAGTGTCCCTGGTGGTGGGCTTCGTCGGGCTGGTGGTGCTGACCTACCCGATGTGGGAGAATGGCGTTAAGGCGGATCTGGTGGGTGTCGTCGCGGTCGTCTTCGCCGCCGTCAGCTGGGGCTTTGGGTCAATCATCGTCAATCGCCGGCCGCTGAGATTGGACCCGATCGTGATCTCCGGCTGGCAGCAGCTGGCGGGAGGAGTCGGTTTCGTGATTGTCGCGCTGGCGGTCTCCGAGCCCGCGCCGCAGCCGACCGCGGATGCGTGGGCGGCGTGGGCCTACCTGGTGGTCTTCGGGTCGTTGCTCGCCTACACGTGCTTCGTCTTCGCCCTCAGACTGCTGCCGACGACGGTGGTGATGACCTATGCCTACGTCAACCCGGTGATCGCGGTGTTGTTGGGATGGGTGATCCTGTCCGAACCGATCACGGGATACACACTGGCCGGCATGGTGCTCATCGTCGCTGGCGTGTATGGCGTGTTCCGGGACAAAGGCAGACGACAGACACTCTGAGTTGATTTCGGATTTGGGATTTCGAATTTCGGATTTCCACCCGTCCCTCCGACTCGGTTTTCTGGGTGGGTGGTGGAAAAATCCGAAATCCGATTTTCGAAATTCGAAATTGTCCGGTCACTCGCCGATTATTTTTATGAGAACTCGTTTTTGTCGCCGTCCATCAAACTCCCCGTAGAAGATTTGCTCCCAGGGACCGAAGTCGAGCCGCCCTTCGGTGATCGCCACCACCACCTCACGGCCCATGATTTGCCGCTTGTGGTGGGCATCGGCATTGTCCTCGCCGGTGCGGTTGTGGTGGTAGCGCTCGGGCGAGGGATCGAAGGGCGCGAGCTCCTCGAGCCAGCGTTTGTAATCGTGGTGGAGCCCCGGTTCGTCGTCGTTGATGAAGACCGAGGCTGTGATGTGCATGGCGTTGACCAGGCACAGGCCTTCCTCGACGCCCGATTCCTGAACCGCGTCCTCGATCTGAGGCGTGATGTTGACGAACTCCATGCGGTCTTTGATGTTGAGCACGAGCTTCTTCGTATGCGACTTCACAATTTGACCTTTCTATTTTTCAAATTTCCGGCGATAGCTTTCGCTGGGCTGCCGACCCACGAAGCAACCTCCCCCCAGCGAAAGCTATCGCCGGAAATTTGACCAGAAGAAAGTTCATTTCCTCTTCAGATCGACCCATTTACACAGCGCCCGCACAGCTCTGTCCGCGGACCGAAAAACCGGCAACCCTCCCGATCTCAGCGCGTTGACGAGAGGGTCGAAGAGTACTCCCGAGTCGACCACGGCCACGACCGGCTTGTCGCTTGAGGACACGGCTCCGGGCAGGAGCTGGGCGATCGATCCGGGATCGTTGATCGACTCGCGGTGCCCCTCGCCCGGCGCCAGGGTCTGCATGGCCGGGGTCAGCGGCACGATGCCGACAACTGCCGCGTCGACGTTGCGATCGCCAAGCACCTCGACGATCATGTCTGTGAAGACGGTGTCTCCGGCCATGGGAGTGACGTCGAACGGGTTTTTGACGTCGACGAGGCTGTCGAGGCGGTTGTCGGAGAGGATTTTTTGGAGAGCCTCTTCGGTGCGCGCCTCGAAGGAGGGCAGCACCATTTCGGCGCCGTTCACCTGGATCGAGTCCGCCATGCCGACCGATTCGTAGCCGGCGTTGGAGAACGCGGCCAGCCGGTTGCCCGAGGCCGTCTTCCCGCGCAGGGGGAGCGTCACCTCCAGAAAGTCTGAAAACTCGTTGAAATCTGCCGCGACGAAGGCGCCGGCCTGGGCGATCGCGTTCTCGCAGACCGCGTAGTCGCCGGCCACCGAGGCGGTATGTCCGGCGGTCGCCGAGCGCCCCGCCGATGTCCGCCCGGCCTTGTAAAAGACCACGTCCTTGCCGAGGGCCACGGTGTCCTTGACCGCGGCGGCGAACGCGTGGCCGTCGCAGGGCTGGAAGCCCTCCATGTAGACCGCAAAGACCTCGATCTCGGGATCGTCCTTGATGTACGCGAGGAGGTCGCCCGCGGTGAGGTCGATCTGGTTGCCGATGGAAAGTGCATAGGCCGGGTCGAGCCACGGCATGCGGCTGAGAGTGGAGATGATAAAGGCGCCGGACTGGGAGATGAAGCACAGCTTACGGGCGTGTTTTCCGCGCGACTTCGGCAGCTTGGATTCGGGGATGAACATGGTGTCGTAGCGGCCCGGGTGGGAGATGACCCCGAGCGAGTTGCCGCCGAGGAACAGCGGACCGCCGCCATCCCTCTGATGGGCCTCGCGAATGCGGTCCCGGAGATCGGCCTCGAGGCCCTGGCTGCCCTTCTTCTCGCCGATGCCGCCCGGGATGAGGATCACCGCGTTGGCGCGGTCGCGCTCGATGAGGTCGTTGATGACTCCCGGCACCCGATCGGCGCCGACCGCGACCACGAAGAGATCGACCTTTTCAGGCAGGTCGGCAACGCTCGCCACACACGGCACACCGTCGATTTCGCTCGCCGAAGGGTGGACGATCTGGATACTTTTTGGATCGAATCCGGTGGCGAGAATGTTGCCGAGGATGATTCGTCCCATGTTGTCGTTGCGCTCGGAGACGCCGATGATCGCCGCGGACTGCGGCTTGAGCAGGCTGCCGATCTTGTCGATCGGCCGCGGCTCATGGAGGGGCCTGGCGGGTCGGAACCGGCAGACGCCGTCGAGCGGCGCCATCCGTCCGCCGGATGCAGAGAAGGGATTGACCTCCATCTCCTCGAGGTGGAAGGCGGCATCCGGATTCATCGCGGAAAAATGGTTGGCGAGGTCGATAAAGGCCTGGAAGCACTCGATGAGGATGGCGTCGTCGAGCAGACGGCGCGAGCCACGCATGGCGCCGGACAGCCGGTCATAGCTCAGGGTGCTGCGGAAGAGCTCGAAGAACTGCGTGCCGTCGATGGTGCCGGTGGGCGCGATGGCGACCGCCGCACCTTTTCTGGTCTGGCGGGCGAGGAGCTCCATCTCGACGCCGCCGAGGCCGGCCGAGATGATGGGCCCGAACTCCTCCGTGTCGCGGATGCCGACAAAAAGCTCGGTCGCAAAGCCCTGCGAATCGGGCGGCATGAACGAGCACAGGAGGATCCCGACGATGCGGTCGGTGACACGTTGTTCGAGGCCGTGACCGCGACGGCCGGCAAGGGCCGGCGGAACGTCGCCCTCGTGGTTCTCGAGGTGAGCCGCGTAGGATTCTGGCACCTCCCGCATCATCAGGTCGAAGGCCGCCTCCACCGCCCCGATCTCGCGGGCGACGATGCGCACGCCCTTGGCCTCGGTCTTGTGGGTGATGTCGGGCGACACCACTTTGAGCACGACCTTGTCGCCGGTCAGGTGGTCGAGGTCGGCGGCCGTCGGGCGCTGGCCCGTCAGGATCAGACGACTGGCGGGGGCGGCCTCGGCGCCGGTAGCTTCGAGCAGCCGGTAGCACTCGTGCTCATACAGGCTGCCGCGTCCCTCGGCATGGGCGGCGCTCAGGATCTCCTGGATTTTGTCGGTGTTGACGGGCATCAGATCCCCCTCACGCGAAGGTGGCGGCGCGGTCGCAGGGCACCGCTTCCTCTTCGGCCAGCACTGATTTCAGCTTGGCCTCGTCGCCGGCGATGGCCTCGGCCCAGGCGCCGGCATGGGCTTCGTCGATGGTTTCAGGGTCGAGCTTGCCGACCAGGCTGAGGGCGGCCATCCGCGGCATGCCTGAGTCGACCAATCCACGGAAAAAGAGGCCGGCGGCGCGACCGAAGCGGAATGCGCGTTGATTGACGGCGACGATTTTCTCGCCCTTGCGGGCGAAGAGCATCTCGACAAAGGCCAGCAATCGGTCCACTTTGAAATCCAGAAGCGGCGAGGCTGCGCCTATCGCGACCATGTTCTGGGCGCGGAGATTGCCGGCGGCGCGGGCGAAGTGGGCGGTGTCGATCATGACGATGTTCTCGAGGTTCGCGAGGTCGGCGAGCAGCGAGTCGGTCTCCGGGTAGTCGGGAATGTTGACATAGGGGGTCGTGCTGGTCACCACCCAGCCGCCGGGACGGAGGTAGTGGCGGTACCGCATGACCTCGAGCGGCTCTACCGAAAGCACCACGTCGACCTTGCCGATGGGAATGATGTCGGACCAGATGACAGAGTCGCCGTAGCGGAGGTTCGATTGCACCGCGCCGCCGCGCTGGGCCATGCCGTGAACCTCGGCCTGCTTGAACTGGAATCCCGCGTCGAGGGCGGCGTGGTCTATAACGAACGCGATGGACAGGATGCCCTGGCCACCGACTCCGGCGAGGATGATGTTCTTTTCCATCGTCCCTCCGTCCTCAGTTGGACCTGGTCTTGAGAGCTTCGATGCAGGCGCGGCGGGCGACAATCACGCTCGGTCCGTTGTATGCCAACTCTTCCCGCATGACCGCCACGTTCTGGGCGTGGTTGCGCGGAGTGGGCTCGATGATCCGGAAGTGGTCCTCGGAGATGCCGGTGCCGAGGATGATCTGGTCGAGGGTCGGACCGGTGGACATAGAGCGCTGGGCTCCGGTCATGCCGACCGTGCTGTTGTCGACCACCAGCACGTTGAGGTTGACGTTCTGTTGGACGGCCGACAGCAGCGGCGTGATACCGCCGTGAGAGAAGGTGCTGTCGCCGATCGCCGCTACGGCCGGCGAGTATCCCGCGTGGGCTGCGCCGGCAGCCATGCCGATCGAGGCGCCCATTGCGACGCAACTGTGGACGGCCTCGAGGGGCGGCAGCGCGGCCAGGGTGTAGCAGCCGATGTCGGAAAAGACCTGCGGGTTGTCGAAATCGTTGAGAGCCTCGTTGAGGGCGCGGAATGAATCGGTGTGCGGGCATCCCTTGCACAGCGCGGGAGGCCGGTTGGCGATCTCGGTCGCCGGATCATAGGCGGTGGGCAGGGGCTCCATCCCGAGCGCCTCGCGGACGATGTCGGGGTTGAGCTCGCCAGTGCGGGGGACTTCGCCGGTCATGCGGCCCGTGACACGGACGTTGTCGAGCCCGAAAAGGCCGCGCACCGTGCTCTCGACCAGTGGGTAGCCATCTTCGAGGATCAACAGATCATCGACGTGGTTGACAAAGGAGCGCACCATTCCAGCCGGCAGTGGGTATTGGCAGATCGAGAGGACCGAGTAGTCGTGGTCGGACTCGAGGTTTTCGTAGAGGTAGTTGCCGGCGAGCCCGCAGGCGATGACGCCACTCCTGCCCCGGAGTTCGAGCGAGTTGTGACGACTGTCCTCGGCCCGGCGAAGCAGCTCGGGCTGCTTCTCGGTCAGCTTCTTGTACTGGACGCGAGCGTTGACCGGCAGCAGGGTCCATTTCTTGATCTGCTTGTCTGGTTGGAGCTCGTTCTGGGGGAGCTTTCCCCTGGTCTCGACGCCGGCGCGGCTGTGGGCGATGCGGGTGACCATTCGAATCATGACCGGGACCGACAGCTCCTCGGAGAGTGCGAATGCCTCGAACATCATGTCGTAACATTCCTGCTGGTTGCGCGGCTCGAAGCAGGG
>CAYRFI010000046.1:7973-26911 GCA_964423595.1 uncultured Thermoanaerobaculia bacterium
CTGCTCGTTCTGTGAGGAGTGCATTCCCGGGTCGTCGGCGACCGCGAGAACGAGGCCGCCGTTGGTGCCGGTGACGGCGGAGTTCATGAAGGCGTCGGCGGCGACGTTGAGGCCGACGTGCTTCATGCAGACCAGGGCGCGCTTGCCGGCCCAGCTCATGCCCAGCGCCTCCTCGTAGGCGACCTTTTCGTTGGTCGACCAGAAGGCGTGGACGTCGCCTGATTTCTTGGTTCGACGCTCGACGAATTCGAAGATCTCGGTCGAAGGCGTGCCTGGGTAGCCGTAGACACCGCTGAGCCCCGCGTGAATTGCGCCAAGGCCGATGGCCTCGTCACCGAGGAGAATCTCTCTATCCATGCGTGCTCCCTTCGCAGGGTCAAATGACGATTCGCGAAGCGCGGGCCGCCGCGCCTCCAGCGGATGTGAATTGTCTCATGCGCCCCAAGAGACGACAAGCGCCGGCGCGTGTCGTTTTCTTCGTTCCATGGCTCGGAGCCCTGACGCGAAGAAAATGAAAAGAGGACTGGGGTATAGGTGGGCGGAAAATCCGAAATTCGAAATTCGAAATTCGAAATTGGGACGGGCAGACAGGCGAAATTCCGAATTCCGAATTCCGACTTCCGAATTCGTATAGAATCCCCCGCATGGCGAAACCGCGCATTCTGGTCACCAACGACGACGGCTATACCTCGGAGGGCATCCAGGTCCTGGCTGACGCCCTCGATGGCCTCGGTGAGATCTGGATCGTTGCACCGAACCGGGAACAGTCGGCGGTTTCGCACGCACTGACGCTCGACCGACCCTTGCGCATCGAGCGGTTGGGCGAACGGCGGGTCTCGGTCGACGGCACTCCGACCGATTGCGTCGCCATCGCAATGTCGAGCCTGATGGAGGGACACCCTCCCGACCTGGTGGTGTCGGGCATCAACTTCGGCTACAACATGGGCGCTGACGTTCACTACTCGGGCACCGTTTCTGCCGCCTTCGAGGGGGTCATCCTCGGAGTGCCGGCGATCGCGGTGTCGCTGGGGGTGGGGGAGGGTTTGAGCTTTCATCTCGCGGCCAAGTTTGCCTGCAAGGTCGCGAAGTGGATTCTCGACAACGGGCTTCCGCACGACACCCTGCTCAACGTCAATGTGCCGGTCGGGAAGCCCCTCGGGGTCAAGCTGACCCGGCTCGGCGTGCGCCGCTACACCGAAGGTGTCATCGAAGAAACCGACCCCAGGGGGCGCAAGATCTACTGGATCGGAGGTGGCCGGCCGGTGTGGGAGCCGATCACCGACACCGACTTCCACGAAGTCGCGTCCGGATACGTTTCGGTGACGCCCCTCCACCTCGACATGACCGATCGCAGATCGCTCGACCGCATGCGTGAGCGAATGCCTCCCTGGGTCGATTCGGTCGGGTCCGAGGGGGATTGACGGGTGGCCAACGATGCTTATGCCTATCGCCGCGCGCAGATGCTGGAGTCCCTCAAACAGGGTGGCATCACCGACAAGCGCGTGATGGAGGCGATGGCGGCGATTCCCCGCCACTACTTCGTACCGGAGGCGTTCCGCCATCAGGCCTATGACGACGACGTTTCGATCCACATAGGCGCGGGCCAGACCATATCGCAGCCGCGGATCGTAGCCCTGATGACTGAAAGCGCTCGGATCGATCCCGAGGATCGTGTGCTCGAGATCGGGACCGGTTCGGGCTACCAGGCGGCAGTACTCTCCAGGCTCGCCCGTTTCGTCTTCACGGTCGAGAGAGTGGCGTCATTGGCGCGTCAGGCAAAGATCGTGCTCGATCAGCTCGCTGTCGACAATGTCAGCATCAAGGTCATGGACGGCAGTCTGGGATGGCGTGCGCAGGCGCCATTCGACGCGATCCTGGTCACCGCCGGCGCGCCCGACGTGCCCGAGCCCTTGGTCGAGCAGCTGGCCGACGGCGGCCGGCTCGTCGTGCCGGTGGGTCCCCGCGAGACTCAGGTTCTCAGGATCGTCCAGCGCCGCGGCGACAGGACCTTTGCCCACGAGCTGAAGGGCGCCTGCTTTGTGCCGCTGATCGGGCGCCACGGATGGGAAGCAGAGTGAAGGACAAGCTCTTCGCCTGGATCGACTCGTTGGCTCTGATGCCGCACCCAAGCTGGTGGCTCTTCTTGTTGGCGTTTGCGGAGAGCTCGTTCTTTCCGATCCCTCCGGACGTCCTGCTGGTGACTCTCGGTGTCGCCAACCCGGAGAGCGCGATCTGGTACGGTTTCATCTGCTCCCTGGGCAGCGTGCTCGGGGGCATGCTCGGCTACGGCATCGGTCTCTACGGAGGTCGGCCCCTGGTGTACAAGGTCTTTTCCGAGAAGAAGATCCATGCGGTCGAGCGGCTGTATGACCGCTACAACGCGTGGGCCACCGGCATCGCCGGTCTGACCCCGATCCCCTACAAGGTCTTCACCATCGCCGGCGGCGCCTTCAAGATCAACTTCAAGGTCTTCGTCCTCGCTTCGATCGTGTCAAGGACCCTCCGTTTCATGACCGAAGGGGTTCTGCTCTTTTTCTACGGCGAGGCGATCCGGGTCTTCATCTTCAAGTGGTTCAACTGGCTCTCGATTGCATTCGTGGTGCTCCTGGTCGGTGGCTTCTGGCTGGTCCACCGCTACGGGAAGCATGCCCACCGGGAGGCGCAGGTCGCCGAAGATGCGCCGGAATCCTGAGGCGGTGACCGTTTGTTGAAGACGGTGAGCCGATGAGCACGAAAAGATACAGAATCATGGGTCGCGTCCAGGGCGTAGGCTTCCGGTACTTCGTGTGGCGCGAGGCGGAAGCGCTCGGCGTCGACGGCTGGGTTCGGAACCGGGCCGATGGCACGGTCGAGGCTTTGGCGCGAGGCACGACTGAAGAGCTCGATCGGTTGCGCGACCGAATTCAGGAGGGCCCGCGATGGTCACGGGTGATGTCGGTCTCGGTGACCGATGAAGCTGACCAGGATGTGGCGCAGGGCTTCGAAATCCGACGGGACGAGGCTTGAGAATGGTCGAAGTTTTTCCTCCGCCGGCAGACGGGACCGGTAAGGGTCTTTACAGCGTCATTGCGGGCGCGCTCGCCGGGGGCGTTCCCGAGCCCTCATGGGTCGCCGTCGACGACGGAACCGATACCTGGGTGCTGGAGGCATCACGCCGTTCCGCGGATGAGCGCGCGCGCGGCGTAGTCGCCGTTTCATCCGAAGAAGCCTTGGTGAAGGCTCAACGATTCGGCATCGGCGGCGCCATGTGGCGGCCGCCGGCGTCACTCGGCGCCCTCGACGCGTTCGCCTCCGCCGCCTGCACCGAGGCGCCAGCGGTGCGCGACGCTGCGGCGCTCGAGATGCTCACCGGCGCGTCGGCCGTCAGCGTCGTGACCTTCACCAACCGCGCCTTTTGGCGGGCGCAGCTCGGTGATCGCGAGCTCGCGGACATGCTGGCCGAACTGGCCGTCTTCCTCGAGGTGCCGGTGGCGATTCTCGAATGGCCGGCCCTGGTGGTGGCCGATCGGGACCGGGGTGCGATCGTCGAAGCCTGGGAGGAGCGCGTCGTCGAAAGCCGGGGAATACGTCCGGCCCTGTCCGTTCTCCACCCGGTACGTGTCGCGAAGGAAATCCTGGCAGATGTCTGCTCCGCACTGACGGCAGGATCGGCGACGGGCGAATCTTCGAACCCGCTGCCGGCGCAGCCCGTTCACGAGCTGCCGCACGGCCGCAGAGTGGGGTGGTGGGGAATCGACACGAGCGCAACATCTGTGGATGAGGGCTGGATTGCCGGACCGGTTGATCTCACCTCGACGTCGTGTCGCTGGCGGCTCGACGGGACAGAGGAATCGGGAATCGTCGAAGAGGTTCTCAGCAGCGATGAGGTGACGGGAGTCGAGGACGTACTGGCCGTTCGCGTGCCGGGATGGGCGACCCGCAGGCTGCGGCCGGGGAGCCCGTCCGGGCTGCTCGTCGCCCGGATCGCCGAGGCCGCTTCACGCCGCGGGCTGCCTTTGTGGATTCCGAACGTCGAACCGGAGGGGTTGCGCCTCGTGCTCGGCCTGCCGGGAACCATCTGGGTCGACGGACCGGCGGTGCCGAGCTGAGGAATTTCGGATTTCGAATTTTGGTCTCGAGTTTTCCACCCGCCCTCCCATTTGTCCTTACCCTTCTGCCTTTGGGCTGACTCGGCTTGCGGGGGCTCGGCGGAATTCCTAAATCCGATTTCCGAATTCGCGGGGCATCGCCTCCGGGGCTTGAGGAGAGCTGATTGACACCGAGGATTCACCGACATAGCATCGATGCCCCGCGCGGGGCTATAGCTCAGGTGGACAGAGCAGGAGTTTCCTAAACTCAAGGTCGCAGGTTCGAGTCCTGCTAGCCCCGCCATCTGTTCGTCTGATCACTCGACAAAACACCACTCGAATCCGGTGGTGCCCTCGCCCGTGACGACCATTCCGGCGGGGTTTCCGCCGACCAGGTCGCAGAGGCCATAGAACTCGTTGACCCCCAGGGGCACGATGACCAGAACCCCGGGTCTGAGAGCTTTGATCAGCGCAACAGGATTGTCGACGAGGTGATCTCCGGACGGGGCGTTCATTCCGCGGACATGTGGAAGCAGGGCTTGATAGGCCTCGTGTCCGAAATTCTCGCGGTCGGAAAAGTTGACGATCGTCCTCACGTTTCCGAGGTCGGTCGCGAGGCGGACGATGTAATCCCGATTGCTGACACCACTCATTTTCGGGTAGCGGATGAAGGTCGTATAAAGGTTCCACCAGCTCGAGCAGACGAGGATCACGCCGAGGGCCGCATATGAGCCCGCCATCAACCAGCGGTTACCGGCGAGCCGGAGCACCTTCAAGATACGATCGATCAGGAGGGCGGGAAAGAGTAAGACTATCGTCGTGACGCCGATCAAACGTGGTGTGAACGGGGCGTCGATCGTCAACAAACCACCCGCGATCATGGATCCGAGAAACCAGATCCACAGCAGCTGGCCGCCGGGGCGGAGGACCAGGGTCAGCGCATACGCGAGACCGGCGAGTAACAGCGGCAGCAGGAAGGGATCGATAAATCGGCCCTGGAGGCCGTACTGACGAGAGCTGTCGCCGACCTCTCCGACCAGCAACCTGCCGAGGTCGGAAGCGCTTATCGCGAGGAGCTTGGCGGGATCGGCCGTTCCGAAGGAGTGGGTGACGTGCTGCCGGTTGTAATCCGACAGGAGAAAGACGGCGTTCGGCCGAGACGTCACACCGTCAGGAAGTTTTACATAAAAGGCGAGGAGCGGCGCCAGGGTCACGATGAAGAGCACCATGCTGACCGCGAAACCTTTGACGGCGATCTTGCCCTTCTCACGGTCGCTCAACAGTCGGGCGAACGCCCATCCCCCGAGGATGAGCGGTGTGAACCAGGCGGCATAGTAGGTCTGCCAGGCGATCCCGTTCATTACCCCGGCACATCCGAAAAGCACCGGGCTGCGCCGGTCGACGGCGATGGCGAAGAGGAGCACCGCAACAGCTGTGAGGGACGCAGCCTGCATGTAGTGAAAGCCAGTCCGACTGAAGTGAAGGTGCCAATGGAACGGGGTCGTCAGCAGCAGCAGCAGCAACGCCGGCCGCACCCCGAAGAGCCGCCTCACCAGCAGGTAGGTCGCGATCAGTGACACGAGTCCCAGGAAGGCGGAGCCCAAGCGCAAGCCCAGCAACGTTGGGCCGAGGACGCGAAGCGGCAGGCTGGTGAGGAAGAAGCCGAGATTCGGGCAGTTGAACCAGCCGATGTCGAAAAGAGCGATGTTTGACTCGAGGAAACCACGGGCCTCGATCAGGCAGTTCATCTCGTCGTTGTGGAGCACGATCGGGTAGTGCTCGATCGCCACGGCGCGCAGCAGCGCCGCGGCGAGCAAAACGACGACAACCGTGAGCACCTCGGCCCGTCGCCACGTCGGCTGATCTGGATCGGCTCGGCCAAAGACCTGCTGGCCGCCAGAAATCTCCCAACGGGCGATTGCGATCAGGGTAAAGAGCCAGCCGACCGTCCAACCGACGAGAGCCGCCACCCATTGATCGCCGGAGTTGTTGAAAATGATGGCGACGGTGATCCCGATCGCCGCCGGAATCAGCGGCGCGAAGCCGGCCACGGCGCGAGCCCGCCAGTCGGGTTGATCCTTCTCCAACTCACCGCTCCGACAATCATGGTATCTCACGGTCGTCAGAATTGGCGCTTGCCGGTCGATCGTGTTAGAACTCGCCCACGGTGACCGCAAGACGCCTCTCCATTGCGATCGCAATCTTCGCTACCATCATCGTGCTGATGACGATGTTCGAACGGTCGCTGATCTTCTTTCCCACCCGGTATCCGGAAGGGCTGTGGGACACGGAAGCGGCGGCCCACGGCAGCGGGTGCGTCATTGACGACCATTTCTTTCCCGCCGCAGACGGGACCCGGCTCCACGGCTGGTGGTGCCGGCGGCTCGATGCGGGCTCCGACGACGCGGTGCTGCTCTTCTTTCATGGGAACGCCGGTAATCTCAGCCATCGTGTCGACCTGTTGATCGAGCTCGCGACCCGGACCCCCGCGTCGGTCTTTGTCGTCGGCTACCGCGGCTACGGACGCAGCGAGGGCCGCCCAACGGAGGCGGGTCTCTATCTTGATGCGAGGGCGGCTTGGAAGTACCTGACGGAAGAGATCGGCGTCGGCGCTGACCGGATCGTCATCTTCGGGAAATCGCTCGGCGGCGCGGTGGCGATCGATCTCGCCGTGGAGGCGCCGGCGGCGGGCCTGATCGTCGAGTCGAGCTTTACCTCGATCCCCGACATGGCCGGTGCCCACTATCCGTTCGTCCCGAAGTTCCTGATCAGGACGCAGATGAACTCAGTGGCGAAGGTTCCATTCCTTTCAATGCCGAAGCTCTTCATCCACTCGCGGAAGGACCATGTGGTTCCCTACAGGCTGGGAAAGCAGCTCTTCGACGCAGCGTCGAAGCCGAAGCGATTCCACGAGGTCGTGGGCGCCGGCCACAGTGAGACCTGGCTGATCGGCGGCGACGCCTACTTCCGGGCACTGAGCCAGTTCGTTACAGATTCGATGAGTCGATAGACGCTCTATCGCTACTGGTCCTTGTTCCTCATCTGGTTGAACTCATTGCTCATCAGATCGAGCGCCTTCTCGATGGTCTTCTGGGCCTTGGCTGGGGTGGGGTCTTCGGGGACCACCCCGACTACCGCGCCGCGCCAGACGATCTCCTGGGTCTTGGGGTTCCAGATATCGACGGACAACGTTCCTTGGCTCCAGGAGGAGACGTCCATGCCGCTGCCCCACAACGGGCTCCACCACCAGCCGGCGCTGTAGCTGTAGTTGTAGAGGGTCACATTCATTCTCATTGCCGGGTCTCGGTTGGTGAGATATGTGACGAGCACGTCAGGGTTCTCCTTGTCCCATGTCATGCCACCGTCCTGGAGTTTCTGGATGATCAGGAGTTTGATCATTTCGTGAACAGGGGGCGCTTTGTCGGCAACCGAGGCGGCCAGGGTGTCGCGGTAGTCGAACGTTTTGATGGTTCCGAAGTCCACGTTTTTGTCGTAGCCGACATAAGCCTTCATTTTTGCTGCGGCGACGGTGCCGACAACGAGGAGGATCGTGACGGCGATGAAAAGCTTGCGCACGAGATCTCTTTTGATCGCTCAGTTGGAGTGTAACCCGGCAATGCGGTCACGCAATCCCTCGGTCTCACGCTCGAGCAGCGGGTTGAGCTCGAGCGCACGCCGCAGACTGGCCGATGCCTCGGCGGCCAGCGCCACGCGACTGCGGGGATCCTGCTCGGCTTCGGCCTGGATGGTCTTGAGCGCGCTTTCGGTCACCATGGCGCTGGCCAGCCCGGGGTTGCGCGCCAGGGCCTCCTCGATGAGCCGTTGTCCCTCGACGATCTCGGCCCGTACCGACAGGCCTTGGCGGAGACGCCACTCGGCCCTCCAGCGCTGGACCTCTGCCGCACTCTGGTAGGCGACCGCGTTCTGCGGATTCGCGACCAGGGCGTTGCCGGCCGCGGTCTCGGCGCCATCGAGGTGGGTGCTCGGCGACTGACCCGAGTGGAGCGCCCAACGGGCTGCCGCGAGCTCGACGGCGGCCTGCTCGGGATAGGCCCAGAAGATCTGTGGGTTGAGCTCCAGCGCACGCTGGAGATCTGCGCGGGCACGGTTCAGGGTTTCGGTGGGATCCTCGCCGCTGGAGAGCGTATATGCGGCCAGAAACCGGTTGGCGAGACCGCGGTTGGCGTAGGCGTAGGCGTATTCGGGGTTGCGTTCGATCGCGGCGTCAAACGCGACCACCGCCTGCTCGAAGGTGGCGCGTGGGTCTGCGCCGGTACGCATCTCGTAAATCGCCCGCCGCCAGAGGGCGATGCCCGAGTTGTTGTAGGCATTGGCGTAGGCAGGGTTGAGGTTGATTGCGCGCTCGAACGCTCCTACCGCACGATCGAGGGCCGGCCGCGGGTCGACGCCGATCCCCATCTGGTAGCGGGCGAGTCGCTCCCAGGCGTAGCCGAGGTCGTCGTGGGCCAGCACGGCTCCGGGGTCGATCGCGATCGCTGCCTCGAAGCTTGCCACGGCTTTCTCGAGGGTTGGCTGCGGGTCTTCACCACGCGCAAGTTCGTGCAGCGCGGCGACTGTGAGGGCGCCTCCGCGGGTGAAGAAAGCGGCGACGCTCTCCGGGTCGAGCTCGATGGCGCGATCGGCGGCGGCAATGGATTGGTCGAGGAAGGGCTCAGGGTCACCGCCGCGATCGTTGACCAAATCGGCCCACCGCCAGTAGAGGTGAGACAGGCGCTCGTGCACACTGGCGCGTTTTGGATCGATGGACAGGGATCGGTCACAGGCGGAGACCGCCCGGTCGAAGGCCTCGACAACCGATTCGCCGCGGCGACTTCGGATCTCGAGGATCTGGGTCCACCGGCCGCACTCGCCCTCGTGCACGCTGGGGTCGGACCGTGCGATATCGGCGGCGAGTGCGTAGGCGCCGCCGGCCTCGTCGAGCAGACTGAGCGCGCCATCGGCATCGCCGTGCAGCGTGTACTCGGCGCCCATTTCGAGGAGGATGTCACCCTCGAGACGCTTCGCCTCATACAGCCACTCCTCCTTCGCAAAGGCTTCGCGGGTGGCGGTGAGCGCCTCGCTCAGGTCGCCGCCATAGAACTCGATCAGCGCCTCGGCGTATCCGGCGCCTTCCACCGACGAACCGCTGCCGGAGCGAAGGTGGATCAGGGCGGGGTCTCGCAATTCGTGCTCGATCTCGCCGATGCGCGCATTTCGCAGCTCTTCGTTTTCGATCCTGCGCGCGAGGTCGAGCTCGCGTTGATAGAGCCGTCCGAGCACCATGCCGAGTGCGTAGGACACGCCGGGCCCGGAGTAGCCTCGGTCGATGGCAAGCTCGAGGTGGCGGCGTGCTTTCTGCTCGTCGAGCAGAGTCAGATAGCCTCTGCCGAGCGCGTAGTGCCCCGGACCGTCGCTGATTTCTCCGAGCCGGGTCATCTCAGCCTCGATGGCCGCCATACGCTCCCGAATGGCGCTGCGCTCGAGGGTCCGATCGTGCAGAGGCATCATGGCGGCGATCCGCGCGAAGCCTTCGATCTCCTTCGCCTGTTCGGTCAGAGTCTGAGCGATTGCGGCCTGACGCCGGGTTCGGAGGTTGGCGCGCAGGCTGAGGGCACCGAGGGCCGCGAAGGACAAGGCAACGATCACCGCCGCCGTCACGAGACCGGGGTGTTTGCGGACTCTCTTGTTGAGCTTGTAGATGATACTGGCTCGACGCGCCGTGATCGGCTCGCCGTTGAGGAAGCGGCGAAGGTCCTCAGACACCTCACGAGCGGTCGAGTAACGCCTTTCCTGCTCTTTTTCGAGGCACTTGAGAACGATGGTCTCGAGATCGACCGGAATCGTCGGATCGAGACGGTGGGGAGGCACGGGGTCACGTTCGGCGACGCCCGTGACCACTTCCGGGTAGGCGCCCGAGTATGGAGATTGGCCGGTGAGAAACCAGTAGAGTGTAGCGCCGATCCCATAGACGTCTGTCCGCCGGTCGAGCTTGGAGGTCTCTCCGCGCACCTGCTCCGGCGAGCAGAAGGCGGGGGTGCCGAGAACCATCCCCGAAACGGTGAGCTCGTGCGGAGTATCGACCTCCCGCGCGATTCCGAAGTCGACAACATAGGGATGCCAGGCGCCTTCGGGTGTTCGATCCACCAGGATGTTGGCCGGTTTGATGTCACGGTGGATGAGGCCGGCCTGGTGGGCTGCGTGGAGCGCGTCGGCGACGTCGACCATGATCTCCACCTTCTGGTGGAGATTGACGAGATCAGCGATCTCTTTGATCGACCCGCCGGCCACATACTGCATCGCGATGTAGGAGTGGCCCATGGCGTCGCCGACCTCGTAGACCGGGCACAGATTTTCGTGCTCTACCTTGGCCTGGACTTTCGCTTCACGAAGGAACCGCTGGACCTGGTCAGGGTCGTCGCGGCGCAGAAACTTGAGCGCCACGTAGCGCCCGAGGCGCGGATCGCGCGCCTTGAAGACGTCGCCCATGCCGCCGCGGCCGATGAAATCGATGAACTCATATCGGTCCCAGCCGGGAACCGGGAATACCTCGAACGGATCGCCGTTCGGAAGTTCGGACGGAGCTTCAGAGTCCGAGCCGGACGGGTCCGGGGAGAGCCAGTCCTCGTCGGCGAGACCGAGCTCGCGGGCGAGGCGGGCGAGGGTGTCGTCCTGCAGCAGGTAGTCCGGGATGACCACTTCGAGTGAAGGCTCTTCGAGACTGTAGAGCCCGGCCTTCTGCAGCCTTTCGCGCACCTCGACCAGGGTGGACTCGACCTGATCCTCGGTTATGTACCCCCGTTCCGCCGCTAGGCGCAGAACCTTCTCGGCCGCAGCCGCCGTGTCCCGTTCTCCATGGTTTTTGAGTGTCATTGCTTCCGTCTCGGAAGACTATAGCGCGGCCGGCCCGTGCCCGTCTCCGTATCCCTCTCCGTGCCCGGGAAACCTTGGGTGATCGGGACGGGGCGGATTGAGGGCATTGGCGCCACCCACCCTCCCATTTGAACCGCGAAGAACGCAAAGAGCGTGAAGATCATCTTTTGGTTCTTCTTGGCGCTCTTCGTGTCTTCGCGGTTCCGACGCTGCTCCGGTCAGGGGGTCTTTGGGTATTTGTCACTCCACGATCGACGCCCTGGTTATGTAATCCAACTCCGGGAACTCCACCTTGAGGTACGCATTGCCGCTGCGGTAGAGCTTCGCCTGCGAGGGTCCCTTGCCGTTGGGCTCGCCCTCGCCGTAGCCGCTGTTCAACTTTTTGACCGACTCGAACCCTTCGATCACCTTTCCGAAAGGGGCAAAACCACTCTCGTCAAGGTAGGAGTTGTCACCGTAGTTGATGAAGATCTGGGCGCTCCGCGTGTCTGGGCCTGCCATCGCGAAGGTTACCGTGGCAGGGGAGTTGGTTTGTATGACAGGGTCGTCCTTGATTCGAGCATTGAGCCACACCTTGGAGACCGCTGGATCGCCGTGCATTCCCGCCTGAGCCATGAAGCCCGCGAGCACCCTGAAGAAGGCGACATCGTTGAAGTAGCCGATCTTGACCAGGTTGTAAAAGCGATCGGCGCCGCGGGGCGCCCACTCCCGGTGGACTTCGATGACGAAGTCACCGGCCGTCGTCTCCATCTTCGCCCGGAAGACATAGGGCGCTTTTTCTGTGGCCAGGGCGGGGTCGAGCAGGGCGGGGTTGGGTTTGGCGGAAGAGGCGTCCTCCGAGGAGGCCGTAGCGGCAAAGATCAGCGCGAAACAGATCAGGGTCGTGGCGATGGAACGGATTGAAGCCATGTTCTCTCTCCTTCTGGGCGTGTATTCTAGCGGCTCCACGTTCGAATGGAGGAACGATGAGCGCATCAGAGATTGAAGTGGGTCACGAGGCGCCGGCTTTCAAGCTGCAGGATCAAGATGGAACGATGGTTTCGCTTTCAGATTTCTCAGGCCAATGGGTGGTCCTGTATTTCTACCCGAAGGATGACACGCCGGGTTGCACGACCGAGGCCTGCGAGTTCACGGACGGGATCGCCGATTTCGAAGATTTGAATGCGGTGGTTCTCGGTTGCAGCCCGGATTCGCCCGGGAAGCACCGCACGTTCATCGCCAAGCACAACCTGGGTGTCCGCCTGCTGAGCGACCCCGACCACACGATCATGGAAACCTACGGTGCCTGGGGGGAGAAAAATATGTACGGCCGGGTCACGGTCGGGGTGATTCGCTCGACAGTGATCGTGGATCCAAAAGGCCGTGTCGCCCACCTCTGGAAGCGGGTTAAGGCAAAGGGGCACGCCGAAAAGGTGCGCGAGCGTCTCCAGCAGCTTCAGTGTTGAACGTGGGTTGGGGGCATCGGCAGCCGGCGCCGGAATCGGGTTATTCGGTGTCGGTGCGCCGTCGATGGTAGTGGATGCTCCAGTCCTCCAGCTGCTCGGCCGAGGGACAGGTGAGCCCGAGAATGGCGGCTGTGCCCATGAAGAGCAGGGCTGTGATCGCGACCAGCCAAGGCGGGATGAAGTACCCGACGTGTAGCCGTCCGTACAACTCTGCGAAATCGGTTGCGCGGGTGGGATGGATAAAGAGCTTCGCCACCCAGGTCGCGCCCATGAAGGCGATGATGAGCAGATAGTTGCGACGTAGCCGCAGCCTCACTGCGGTGAACCAGCTGATTGAAAAATGAGAACGGCGGAGATCGGCGGCCAGTAGGCGTCGCCAGTCTGGATGCGGTTCCTCCCGCCCGGGTGTGCGGAGGATATCGGCGAAGAACCCTGACTCGAGGAGATAGAGACGCCACTTGCTGTGATGAAGGTGGCGGTATCGGCGGCCCTCGAGAAGAACCGAGATCAGAACCAGAGCCAGGCCGAGCAAGAGTGTGTAATGGGGGACCTCCCCCGATCCGAGAGTGAAGGTGGCCAGCGCCGTGGCGAGAATGACCGCCCAATTTGAGGTCACGTCGAGGCGTTGCCTCCAGACCAACATGCGGTTCATTTCGGCGCGGTAGAGGTGGCTGGCGGCGGTGATAAACGAGGAGCTGTGGTCGGGAACTTCCGGCAGGTTTTCGCCTGTGTCCATACCGTGAGCCTATCACGCACATCTTGGGATCAAACGACAGAGCGCGAAATGACTCGCAACTTCCTCACTCAATTCACGTACACAGAGGCGTGGGTTCGAGCAACTGATCTGGGGTTGAACAAACACTCGAGTGGGGTGAGAAACATGAAGAAAAAGCTGCTCATAGGGTTGCCGATCATTGTCGCCCTGGCGGCCGCCGGTCTGACTATCGCGTCGCGTAATGGCGGCGTCGAGGGCGTGACTGTCGAGGTCGAGAAAGCGGGCCGCCGCCAGGTCGTGCAGACCGTCAATGCCACCGGCAAGATCCAGCCAATGATCCAGGTCAATATTTCGGCCGACGTCGGTGCCAAGATCACGCGCCTCGAGGTCGAGGAAGGCCAATGGGTCGAGGAGGGCACGTTGTTGGTCGAGCTCGACCGGGAGCGCTACCTCGCCGCGGTCGAGAGCGCTGAAGCGAACTGGAGTGCGGCCCAGGCCAACGCCAATCTGGCGCGCGAGAACATGATCAAGGCCGAAAAGGATTACGAGCGGACGAAGGAGCTCTTTGACCGTAACCTGGAGTCGCAGGCGGTCCTCGACACCGTGTATGCGGCGGCCGAGGTCGAGAAGGCGCGCTATCAGTCGGCGCTGGATCAAGGAGAGCAGGCTAAGGCCTCCCTTCGGCAGGCGAAGGACGACCTCGCCAAGACGACCATCTACGCGCCGATGACGGGCACCGTCAGCAAGCTCAACAAAGAGGTCGGTGAGATCGCCCTCGGATCGCAGTTCCAGGAGGACGTGATCCTCGTGATTTCCAACCTCAAAGGCATGGAGGCGCTGGTCGACATCGACGAGAACGACATCGTTTCGGTGTCGATCGGTGACGAGGCCGAAATTGAGGTCGATGCGCTGCCGGATGCCAAACTCAAGGGCAGGGTCACGGAGATTGCCAACAGCGCCAAGTCCTCAGGCGCCGGCACGACCGACGAAAAGACCGAGTTCGAGGTCAAGGTGGCGATCATCGATCTTATCCCCGAGCTCCGGCCGGGGATGACAGCCTCAGCCGAGATCGTCACCGAGGTCTGCGACGATTGCCTGAGCGTACCGATCCAGAGCGTCGCAGTCCGCACAGTCGAGCAGCTCGGGGCCGAAGCGGGTCACGAAGAAGAAGGCCACGAGGCGCGGTTCTCGCCGGACTCCGAAGGCTTCGTCGAGATCGTCTGGGTGGTGGCGGATGGACGGGCTGAGGCCCGCCAGGTCACGACCGGCATCCAGAGCGACACCCACATCGAAGTACGCGAAGGCCTCGACGATGAGGATGAGGTCGTGATCGGGAACTACCGCGCGATCAGCCGGGACCTCCAGGACGGGACGATGGTCACGGTCGGCGGCCAGAAGAAGGGATGAGGCGATGACCCTCGAGCTTCGTTCCGTCGAAAAGATCTATGACATGAACTCGGTCGCCGTCCATGCCCTCCGTGGAGTGTCCTTCAAGATCGCCCGCAACGAGTACGTGGCGATCATGGGTCCCTCGGGATCGGGGAAATCGACCTTGATGAACATCATCGGCTGTCTCGATGTTCCGACATCCGGGACTTACCTGCTCGATGGCGCCGATGTCGGTTCGTTCAACGAAGACCGGTTGGCCGAGATCCGCAACGAAAAGATCGGGTTTGTCTTCCAGACCTTCAATCTATTGGCGCGTTCGGACGTCTTCCACAACGTCGAACTGCCGCTGATCTACGCGGGGATGCGGCCCGCGAAACGTCGTCAACTGGCGGAGGAGGCGATCGCCCGGGTCGGGCTCGCCGACCGCATGACCCACCGACCCAACGAGCTCTCGGGTGGGCAGCGCCAACGCGTCGCGATCGCGAGGTCACTGGTCAACAACCCCTCGATCCTGCTGGCCGATGAACCTACGGGGAACCTCGACAGCAAAACCGGCGCTGAAATCATGGAAGTATTCGACACCCTTCACTCGGAAGGCAACACGATCATCCTGGTGACCCACGAGGACCACATCGCGAGGCACGCGCAGAGAGAGATCAGGATTTTCGACGGTCTCATCGAGAGCGACATCGTGCAGTCCGAGGCGGCATGAGTCGAATTCATGGCTCTGTAGAGGCCTTCAAGATCGCGATTGCGGCCCTGCGGGCCAACACCGCGCGCGGAGTCCTGACGACCCTCGGCATCATCATCGGCATCGTTGCGGTAGTGACCACCATGACCGCCGCCAACGGTCTCGCCAACAACTTCCGCGAAAGCGTCTCGGTGCTCGGCACCGATGTGCTCTACGTGTCACGGGTCCCGTGGGTCATCCAGGGCCGCTTTTTCCAGTTCCGCAACCGTCCCAACCTCGAGCTCAAGGACTGCGACGAACTGGCGCGCCTGCTCGGATCGTCTGTGGTGGTCAACCCCACCGACGACACACGGCGGCCCGTCAAGTACCTGTCGGAGGTGATCGAGAACGCCACCATCATCGGCACCACCGACAAGCACATGCTGGTGTCCAGTGCGGTGCCCGAGTACGGGCGCTTCCTCACCGCGTACGACGTCCGCTTCAAGCGTCCGGTGTGTGTGCTTGGGACCACGATGCGCGAACAGCTCTTTGGCGATGTCGATCCCATCAACAAAAATATCAAGATCGGCCGGGCGGAGTTCCGGGTGATCGGCGTGATGGAAAAGCAGGGCAGCGCCGGCTTCTTCGGTGGGCCTGATTTCGACAGCCAGGTCTTTGTCCCGGTGACCTCCTTCGTCAAGGAGTTCGGGAGCCGAAACCGCAGCTTCGCGTTTGCGGTCAAAGCGCCTCGGGGCACCGACGTGACGGATTTCGAGTACGAATTGGCGGGGGAGATGCGCAAGATCCGCCGCCTGGCGCCAGGCGAAGAAGACAACTTCGCCATCAACAAGATGGATTCGCTGCTCGACGCCTTTAACAACGTCATGGGCGTGGTCCTGATGATCGGCGTCGCGGTGACCGGGATTTCGCTCTTCGTCGGCGGCGTCGGTGTGATGAACATCATGTTCGTCTCGGTCACCGAGCGGACTCGCGAGATTGGCATCCGCAAGGCCATCGGCGCCAAGCGACGGGCGATCCTCCAGCAGTTTCTGCTCGAATCGTCGATGATTTGCCTCGTCGGCGGCGCCATCGGGGTCGCTCTTTCCTTCGCCGTTGCCGAGGCCATCGATCGTTTTGTGCTGCCGGCGAGCGTGTCGCTCCCGATCGTCTTCATCGCACTGACGGTGTCGGTGGTGGTCGGGGTCATCTCGGGCTTCATCCCGGCCTGGCGTGCGTCGCGGCTGCACCCGATCGATGCGTTGCATTATGAGTAGCCTGATCCCATCTCCGTTTCCGTGCCCGATGGGCGGAGGTGCAGAGGAAAAAAGGAGCAGAGGAGCAGTGGTGATACTTGCAGGCGGTCGGTCCCCTCTGCCCGTCTGCTCCCCAGTCCCTCTGCTGGCGGGTTGGCGCATTTGTGATCGGAGAAATCGATGACTTGGATCGAAAGCTTCAAAATGGCCGTCACCGCGATCGGCTCTCACAAGCTACGCTCTATTCTGACCCTGATCGGGATCGTGGCCGGAGTCGCCGCGATCATCTCGGTGATGACCGGAGTTTCGGTCGTTCAGAGCCAGATGGAGGCCGAGTTGAGCGTGCTGTCCAACCGTACCTTTCAGCTCACGAAGTTCCCGATGGGCGGGTTCAACAACAACCGCAACGTGAACTTCCGCGAGATGGCGCGCTGGCCGCCTTTGACCATGGCGCATGTCCATGCCCTGAGGGAACGGGTCAAATCCGTGGATCTGGTGGGCGCCGAGCTCTGGCACTACAACACGAGGGTCAGCTATCGGGGCGAAAGCACCGAAGCCAACAACATGGTCTGCGGCGGTACGCCGGAGTACCCGGAGAACAACACCCATTACGTCGAGCTCGGCCGCAACCTGAGCGAGGTGGATGTGGCCATCGGGCGGAGGGTGGTGGTGCTCGGTTACGCCATCGCCAACGAGCTCTTCCCGTTCATCGATCCGATCGGCAAGACGATCAAGGTCGACGGCCACAAGTTCACGGTCCAGGGCGTCTTCGCCGAACGGAAGTCGGCGATGGGGGGCCAGTTCGATCAATATGTCCTGATGCCGATCTCGGTTTGGACGCAGCTTTACGGTGACCGCGATGAGATGGGCCGTCCGCGCTCGATCTTCATCACGGTCCGCTCGAGGATCGGCTACTCGCTGGAAGAGGCGATCGAGGAGACGCGTGCGGTGCTGCGCGCCGAACGAGGGCTCAGCCCGCGCGACCGCGACACCTTCCACTGGTTCACCAGCGACTCGCAGATCCGCGCCTTCAACGACGCGACCGCCGGACTCAAGACGGCGGCCTTCGTGCTCGGGATCGTCGCCCTCGTTGTGGCCGGTATCGGCATCATGAACATCATGCTGGTCTCGGTCACCGAACGGACCAAGGAAATCGGGATCCGCAAGGCGCTCGGCGCCAAGCGGCCGGCGATTCTGCTTCAGTTCCTGATGGAGGCCATCGTGCTCTGCAATACCGGTGGGGTGATCGGGGTGCTGGTCGGCTTCGGACTCGGCAACATCGTCACCCTGTTCACCGATTTCGCGATCCATGTGCCGGTGGAGTGGGCGGTTCGCGGGGTGATCTTCTGCTCGGTTGTCGGTCTGATCTTCGGCATGTGGCCGGCGCTGCGGGCATCACGGCTCGCGCCGATCGATGCCCTGCGCTACGAGTAGACCCTTTCCCGACGACTTCGTTAGTGGTATCGGAACCATTCCGAATCTCAATCCATCGCAGATCTCGCGCCAGAACTTTTTCCGTGTTTTGCAGCAATTCTTGGGGATTTCGGGTGGCGTCCGCCGAATACTCCGGGGCCGGCCCCGAGGTCGGGGTGGGAGAGCGTTTCAGGCATGTGCACGCCCTCCAGAAATCCGCGAGAATTGCTTGAAAAAGATTTCACAACCGCTCGGAATTTAGTATGATATCGGCGTTTGCCGGTGGAGATTCGTTCTTGCGATAGCGTCCTGAAATCAAGCGCTAATCTCAAGAACATCGACGCGAATCAGAGGTTCGAAAAAGGAGGAGAAGGTGGAACCTATTCATTTCATCTATGTGACCCCGGCGGTGGCTGTAGTCGCCCTGATCTTCGCCTACATGCGGGCGGCGTGGGTCAATCGCCAGGACCAGGGAACCGACCGCATGAAGATGATCGGGAAGTGGGTCGCCGACGGGGCGATGGCGTTCCTCGGACGTGAGTACCGCGTGCTCGCAATCTTCGTCGTTGCGGTGGCGATCATTCTCGGTATCACGAACTACTTCGTATCCGAAGACACCAACGCATTCATCGCCGTGTCCTTCGTCCTCGGTGCGTTCTGCTCGGCACTGGCGGGCTACTTCGGGATGAAGACCGCGACCGCGGCCAACACCCGGACCGCGTCGGCGGCGCGCACGGGCCTCAACGATGCTCTTCAGGTGGCCTTCAAGGGCGGCTCGGTCATGGGGCTGTCGGTTTCCGGGTTGGCGCTGTTCGGTCTCGGCACCCTGTTCATCGTCTACACCAAGATGTATCCCGAATCACTCAATGGCGGCTACGCGACGATGCTGGTCCTCAACATCCTCTCCGGCTTCTCGCTCGGCGCGTCGTCGATCGCGCTCTTCGCCCGTGTCGGGGGCGGCATTTACACCAAGGCCGCCGATGTGGGGGCGGACCTGGTGGGCAAGGTCGAGGCTGGCATCCCCGAGGACCACCCCCTCAACCCAGCCACCATCGCCGACAACGTCGGTGACAACGTGGGCGACGTCGCGGGCATGGGCGCGGACCTCTTCGAATC
>CAYRFI010000046.1:26921-29911 GCA_964423595.1 uncultured Thermoanaerobaculia bacterium
CGTCCGACTCGGTGATGACGATCATCTCGTCGATGATCCTCGGTGCAGCGTGGTTCGGTGGCCTCGACGCTGCCGCGAAAGGCAGCGGCATGAATGCCGTGATGCTGCCGCTGGTGATCGCGATCATCGGCATCGTCGCCTCGTTCCTCGGGTTTTTCCTTGTCCGGACGCAAGAGGGCGGCAACCCCCAGGCCGGCCTCAACCGCGGCACCTTCGGCGCCGGCATCCTGATGGTCATCGGTACTATCATCGCCATCAAAGAGATGATCCCAGCTGGCGGAGTTTCGGTCCCCGACATCATCACAAAACAGAATGCGACCTATCAGTGGTGGGGTATCGCCCTCGCGGTCGTTGCGGGCTTGATTGCAGGCATTCTGGTCGGCATCATCACCGAATGGTACACGGCCACCTTCCGGCGCCCGGTCGGCACCATCGTCGAGGCCTCGAAGACCGGTGCGGCGACCACCGTCATACAGGGCCTCGCGGTGGGCATGAACTCAACGACCTTCCCGGTTCTGGTGATCAGTGCGGCGATCCTCATCGCCTATGCCTTTGCAGGGCTCTATGGCATCGCGCTGGCGGCGCTCGGCATGCTGTCGACCATCGCGATCCAACTCGCTACCGATGCGTACGGACCGATCGCCGACAACGCCGGCGGCATCGCCGAGATGGCGCGGCTCGGCCGCGACATCCGCGCCCGCACCGACAAGCTCGACGCCGTTGGCAACACGACCGCCGCGATCGGTAAGGGCTTTGCCATTGGTTCGGCGGCGCTCACCGCTCTGGCGCTAACCGCCGCCTATATCACCAAGATGGGCGGCAAGGTCGACATCGACGCCGCCAACCCGTACGTCCTGGTTGGTCTACTGATCGGCTGCATGCTGCCCTTCCGCTTCTCGGCCATGGCCATGGTCGCGGTGGGTAAGGCGGCGCAGGACATGATCCAGGAGGTCCGGCGCCAGTTCCGCGACATTCCGGAGCTGAGACCCGCGCTCGAAGCGGCGCAACGCGCGGAGCACGAGGATCGAGAGCCGACCGATCAAGAGGCGGCGATCATCAAGGCGGCCGACGGCAAGGCCGAGTACACGCAGTGCATTGACATCGCCACCGGCGCGGCGATCAGAAAGATGATCGCCCCGGGTATCATGGCAGTCCTGGTGCCGGTCGTGGTCGGAGTGATCTCGGTCGATATGCTCGGCGGCCTGCTGATCGGCGTCACCATCTCCGGCGTCTGCCTGGCCATCTTCCAGGCCAACGCCGGCGGCGCCTGGGACAACTCGAAGAAGCAGGTCAAGGAAGAGGGCCACGCCAAGTACGGCGAGGCCTATGACGAAATGGCCAAGGCCACCGTGACCGGCGACACCGTCGGTGATCCCTTCAAGGACACTTCGGGTCCGTCGCTCAACATCTTGATCAAGCTGATCTCGGTCGTCGCGATGATCATCGCGCCGATCCTGTACGCTATCCACTTCGGTTGATCGAAAGCAATTCAATTCTCACGCCGGGCCTTCGGGCCCGGCGTTTTCTCGCGACGCCTGTTTTCAACCGGCCCCCACCCCCCGCCCGCCCTCAGAAATCCACGTCGGCCCCCGCCCAACCAACCTCCCATCGCGGATTTCTGAGAGGAGGGGGTGAATAAAGACCTGGCGCCGGGGTTTCTTCCGTTGCTTACAGGTCAGTTCTAAGAACTTCAGAGGAAAATTCTTTGCGCCGGTCTTGGCGCTCTTCGCGGTCTTTGTGGTTCAAAACATCGCTGCTGTTAGGAATTTGTTCAGGAAAACGCGAGCCGTTCATGTACCGTATGTCCGGACGGAGGTAGCTCATGCGTCGTGCGTTATTGATTGCTCTACTCATCGCTCTTGGTTGCGGAGGCACTCCGAAGCCGCCATCCGTGGAAGAGACACCCGAGGTCGAGACGGGCATCGCCCGCTTCGGCCAGAGCGAGATCTACTACGAGATAGCTGGCGCGGGCGAGCCGACGGTGGTCCTGATCCACGGGGGCATGCTCGACTGCCGGATGTGGGACGAACAGTTCGAGCTGCTGGCAAAGACCCATCGTGTGCTTCGCTATGACGCCAGCGCCCACGGCAAATCAACGCTGCCGCCCGATGTCTACTGGGATTTCGCGGATCTTCGTGAGCTCATGAACGCACTCGGGATCGAGCGCGCAGTTCTTGTCGGGCTCTCACTCGGTGGAAAGACGGCGATTGACCTCGCACTCGAGAGCCCCGAGCGAGTCCAGGCGATCGTCGCGGTGTCCTCGGGCCTCAGCGGTTATCGCTTCACGTCCGATTTCTATCTGGAATACCGGGACGTCATGATCCAGGCCTGGCGTGCGGGGGATTTCGACGCGGTGGTCGAGGCGTTTCAGCGGTCCTGGACCGACGGTCCGCAGCGAGCGCCCGAGGATGTCGATTCCGAGGTGCGGGAGAAGGTGCGGATGATGGCTCGAAACGGCATCGAGCATGCCATGGAGGGTCGGCTGATCGACCCGCCGGCCATCAATCGTCTCGACGAGCTCACGCTGCCGATGCTGATGGTCGTCGGCGAGCTTGACCTGCCAGGCATCCACGACATCGCAGACATGGTGGTCGCGGCCAATCCCAACGCTGAGCTGGTTGTCGTGCCTGACGTCGCTCACATGGTGAATCTCGAAGCCCCCGAACGCTTCAACGAGCTGCTGCTCGGGTACCTTTCACGTTTTTGACCGCGAACAGCGCGATCACGTCAGCTCCGCCAGGTGCCAGTTTTCGCATTGTCTGGATCAGCCCGCCGAATTGCCTTCGTCGCTGGGGCAGACAATGCGAAGGCTGGCTCCTCATACTCGGTGGCGTCGCCGATCTCCTCCGCAATCAATGCGAAAGGTGGCTCCCGATTCTCGGTGGCGTCAACGAACTCCTCCGCAGACCCCGCGAAGGCTGGCTCCTCATACTCGGTGGCGTGGACGGACAATCGGGCACGGGCAGGGGGTCCGGCTTCGCCCGTGGCGC
>CAYRFI010000047.1:0-29726 GCA_964423595.1 uncultured Thermoanaerobaculia bacterium
ACACCACATCTCACTACAGCTTCCCGGCCTCGCGACGAAAGCTGGTGAGATATGCGGGCTAGCTCACAATCAGATAGAACAGCAGCGCGATTGCGCCACCGAGGAAGGCGTAGGGGATCTGGGTCCGCACGTGGTCCATGTGATCCGACGCCGAAGCCATCGAAGAAATGATAGTGGTGTCCGAGATCGGTGAGCAATGGTCGCCGAAGACGCCACCGCCCAGGACCGCGGCGAGGTAGAGGGGCAGCGAACCACCCTGAGCTATCGCGAGCGGCACGGCGATGGGCACCATCAGGGCGAAGGTGCCCCAGGACGTGCCGGTGGCGAACGCCATGAAGGAGGCCAGACAGAAGGAGCCCGCCACGGCCACCTTGGCGCTGGCGGCGCCGCCGATGATCTCCGCCACGTACGCCCCCGTGCCCAGCTCCCGCACGACGCTCCCGAGGGCGAAGGCGAGCACCAGGAGAGTGACCACAGGGATCATGCCTCCCATCCCCTTGAAGACAAGATCGATGAAGACCCTTCCCGAGATACGGCAGGGACCGAGGGCGATCACGGCCAGGACCGCCAGGCTCGCGAGCACGGCCCAAAGAACAGCGGTTGAGCCGGAGCTGGCTTCGATGATCTCCCAGAGCCCGGCGTCGGGAGAACTCCCCAATCTACCGGTGAAGAAAATCCCCGCCACGATCGCGCCAACCATCGTCACCACCGGCAAGACCAGGTACAGGGCCCTCGGCTGAACGCCGGGCTGCGGTGCAGTCCCGAGCACGTCTTCGGCCACCATGGGTTGGGCACCGTCGGCCAGGAGCTTCCCCTCCTCTCTCGCCCGGCGCTCGGCCGATCGCATGGGGCCGATCTCCCACCCGGTCAGGATCGTCACCAGGACCAGGAGGATGGCGAGCATGGGGTAGAAGTTCCAGCGGATGCTGGCCAGCAGGGTAGCGACCGGGTTGCCGACCCCCTGCACTGCGAGAAGCCCGATCACCAGCGCACCCCAGCCGTTGAAGGGAACCAGGATGCAGACCGGGGCCGCGGTGGAGTCACAGATATAGGCGAGCTTCTCCCGACTCACCCGGTAGCGGTCGGTGAGAGGCCGTCCCACCGTTCCCGACACCAGCGCCGTAATGGAGCTCTCCACCGTGATGAGGACTCCGAGCAGAAAGGGAACCATCTGCGCCTGGCGGCGGTTGGTGACCCAACGGCGTTCAGCCACCCGGGCGACGAAACCCTCAACGCCACCGGTCGCGCTGATGAGGGTCAGGACGGAGCCGACGAGCAGGCTGTAGAGCAGGATTCGCGCATTGCCCGCGTCCTGAAACACGGCCACGATCGAGGCCACCGTGGAGCCCGTTGCGGTGATCGGGTTCCAGCTCCCAACCACCCACCAGCCCATCCACACTCCGAGCAGGAGGGCCGGGTAGATCTGCTTCTTCCACAGCGCCAGACCGAGCGCAGCCACCGGGGGGAGGACGGACCAGATACCGAAGGAGGTCATGGTCGGGCACTATACACGAAGCTCCTCTTTCAGATTCGGAAGTCGGAATTCGGAATGCGGCCCACCTTCCCATTTCTGATTTCGAATTTCGGATTTCGGATTTGCCGCCCACCCTCCCCCCAGCGCTACGAGTCGATGTGCCGCAGCGCCTTGGCAGACCAGCGCGTTGACCGGAGGTGCCTGCCATCCCGACATGATGTTGTCCTCAACGTCATGTCGGCGTGCCTGGCATCCTCACGGGAAGCGCGACGACAGAAGGGTGCGCACCAAGCCGGCATCTCGAAATGGTTTTGCCGAATTGCCGCCGTCGCAGCCCGCGGACGGCACGCGCTTACCGCACAGCAGCACCCTGAAAAAGGGGCTCGTTTTCAATAAGTTGGCGGATCTGGGGATCGGCCCTTTCGTAGGCCAACCGAACCCGCTCCCGCCACTCCGGCTCGCCCAGAAGCACGCTGACCTGGGCCCGTTTGAAGAGGGCCATGGCGTAGCCGGGATGACTCTGAGGAACCAGATCCAGGGCTTCTGCGGCGGCGGCGTAACTATGCACCGCCAGGTAACAGACGCCAAGCTCGAGATCATGATCAAAGGCATCGCCCTGCAGCCTTTTGGCTTCTTCAAATGCCCGGATTGCCGCCGGGGTATTGACCAAGGCCATTTCGATCTCACCCAACCTGATCCACTCCGCCGCAGGTGACTCCTTCAAGGCGACAACCCGCTCCAGGAGCCGAGCCGCATCGTCGTATCGACCCTCATTTTCGCGAATTCTGGCCAGGGCCTCAAGCGCAGGGAGCTTCTTGGGCATCACCGTCAGCACCTTCTCGAACAGCGGCGCCGCGAGATCCCATCGGTGAAATCGAAAGTGGTGCATCGCGAGGTAGTGCTGGATATCGATCGAGCCGGGGTGAATCTGCTCGGCTCGCGAGAAGAACTGCTGTGCCCGCTCGTCATTGCCGAGTATCGAATACGCCACCGCCAGGCGCACCGTGACCATCAGGTTCTCGGGATCCTCCGCCAGCACCCGCTCGAAGACTTTGATGGAGGCCTCGTACTCCTCCCTGACGAAGAGCTCCGAACCCTCATCCAAATCATCGAACAAGTAGGTCATGTCTTTGGGATTTGGGGCGTCCGCGCGAACCGGGGCCGGGCTCTCCCAGCCGACATATCCCAGAGCGGCGAGCTGCCTCTTGGTTTCCTGATCGAGAGTGTCGGCGGAGGACCCGTCCTCGATGTCAGGCAGCAGCGCATAGCCACGGATCGCCTCCACGATCTCCGGATCGACCTCGATGGTGTCGCTCAGATTCACGGATTCCGAGGGATCGGCTCGCAGGTCGTAGACCTCTCTCTCCCCGGACTGGATGACCTCGATCGAACCCCGTACGGCCATCACCTGCGGCTGCCAGCCGTACTGAAGATAGGGTTTCAGGGCCTCCCCCATCACGACCTCCTCAGTGGCAGCCAGCAGATCGAACGACGAGTCGAGGCCCGCCCACGCAAGGATCGTATCGAAAACGCGCCGGGTGCTGACCGCGGTCTCCACCTGGGCGACCGGGACCCCGCTGCCCGTGATGATCAGCGGCACCCGCATCACACCCCGGTACAGCAGGTTCCCGTGCAGGGACTCGCCATGATCGCCGAGCCCTTCGCCGTGATCACCCACCACCAGGATCCTCGATTCCCCGCCGCCGATTCGCCCTTCGAAGCCCTCGATCAATCGCCCCAGCTCCTGGTCCATGTACGCGATCTCTCCGAGGTACGGGGAGGACGGGTAGAGGGAGCGAAACGGTTCCGGAGGAACATACGGGTCGTGTGGATCGTAGTAGTGGACCCACACGAAAACCGGTTTTCGCGAGGTCGATTCGAGGTACGAGAGCGCCCGCTCCGTGGTCGCGCCTGCCGTGCGCTCGGCGTTGCCCCTGCCCATGTCGTCGTCGTAGAGATCGAAGCCCCGCGCCAGCCCGAAGCGCCGTTTGAGTGGATATCCGGAAACGAAGGCCGCGGTCGAGTAGCCCGCATCTCGAAGGCGCTCCGCGAGGAGCACCCGGCTATCGTCGACAGATCGCGAGTTCTCTCGGATCCCGTGTTCCGACGGGTAGAGCCCGGTCAGCATCGAGGTGTGGGCCGGGAGAGTCATCGGCACGGTCGTCCACGCCTGAGAAAAGCGCATTCCCCGCGCGGCGAGCGCATCGAGCGCCGGCGTCTCCACCGCATCGGACTCGAAACCCACGCTATCGGCCCTGGTTGTGTCCAGGGTGACCAGGAGGATGGACGGACGAGGTCTGTCGGCTTCCGCCTTCGGCTGCGATCGCTCCTGTGAGCACGAGACACACATCACGGCCGACGAAATGAATATCAGTACAGCGGCGAATCGTCTCCACATGGTGGAATCTTAACCTGCATATCTCAGCGCGTCGCGTCGCGGGAGAAGTTGTATGATCCCCGAAGCAGAAAAAGTGGGATCACATCATCATCACCGCGATGAGAACTGAACGAGGCGGCCATTGATCAAGCTTCGCCACCACACCGTTGAGCTCCAGCTCCGACACACATTTCGCCTTGCTCGCGGGGATAGCGACTCCCGCCGGGTTGTGGTGGTCGAGATCAAACACGACGGTCTTATCGGCCGTGGAGAGGCGGCGCCCATCGCCCGCTACGGGCAGGACGCCGCGTCGGCCGCTCGGGCGGTCGAAGAGATGGCGTCTCGGATGGGCGACCCCCGAGCCTTCGACTCGGCGGCGGCGCGTATCGCCGTCGCCGGGGAGCCCGCAGCCGAGGCCGCCCTCGACATGGCTCTCCGCGACCTGGCCGGAAAGAGACTTGGGGCACCGCTGTACGAGCTGATGGGAATCGATCCGAGCTCCATGCCGGTCACGTCGTTCACCATCGGCATGGATACGCCCGAGATCGTCGAGCAGAAGGTCCGGGAGGCCGACGGATTCGCGGTGCTCAAGGTCAAGATGGGCTCGAAAGACGATCATCGCGTGCTGGAAACGGTGCGTCGCGTGACGGACCGCCCGCTGAGGGTCGACGCCAACGAGGGATGGACTCTTGAGGATGCTCTGGCACGTCTCGAATGGCTCCAGGAGATGGGTGTCGAGCTCGTGGAGCAGCCACTGCCTGCCGATCAGCTCGCCGAGATGCGCGAGCTCAAAAAACAGAGCCCCCTGCCCCTGTTTGCCGACGAGAGCGTGGCGCGCGCCAAAGACATCCCTCCTCTGGCAGAGGCCTTTGACGGCATCAACATCAAGTTGATGAAATGCGGCGGCCTCGGTGAGGCCCTGCGCATGATCCACGCGGCCCGGGCCCACGGCATGAAGATCATGCTCGGCTGCATGGTTGAAACCTCCCTGGCGATCACCGCCGCCGCTCATATTGCCCCTCTCGTCGACTTCGCAGACCTTGACGGCAACCTTCTCATCACCAACGACCCGTTCATCGGGGCCGAGGTCCGAGAAGGCAAGCTCGTCCTGCCGTCCGAACCCGGTCTGGGCGTGCGGGATCGCTCGTGAGGAATGCTCATCTGAGGTCATAATGGAGGTCACGACATGCCCTATGTGATCGGGATCGACGCCGGCGGAACCAAGACCGTGGGCCTCCTGGCCGACGACACCGGGAAAGTGCTTTCCCGGTCCATTTCGGGCGGCGCCAACCTGCTCGTGAAAGGTGAGCTCGCGGTGGAGAAGGTCCTCTTCGACGTCATCGAGTCCCTGGAATCCCCCGAGCCGGTGGCCGCGCTCTGCCTCGGCATCGCCGGTGTCGGGCAGCCCGGTGCAGACGAGGTCATCCGTGAAGTCCTTCGCCGCCTCGGCCAGCGCCAACCTGTTCGTGTCGTCAACGATGCCCTGGTCGCTCTCGTCGCCGGCGCTCCGTCAGGCATCGGAATCGTCGTCGTCGCCGGGACCGGGTCCATCGCCTACGGGGTCGACCCCGACGGTCATGAGGCCCGGGCCGGCGGTTGGGGTTATCTCCTCGGAGACGAGGGGTCGGCCTTCTGGCTGGGCCACTACGCGGTCCGGCACGCCATCCGCGCGGCCGACGGACGGGGAGTGGCCACGACCCTCTACCCTCTGATCTGCGAGAAGCTCGGCGTCACGGAACCGACCGAGCTGGTGAAGTGGTTCTACGACCAGGAACTGTCTCGCAATCGGGTCGCCGACCTCGCCTCGTTGGTCGAGACCGCGAGCGCTGACGGCGATGAGGCGGCGGAAACCCTCATGGATCAAGCGTCCAAACACCTCGCCAAGGCAGCGCGGGCGGTCGCCAATCAGCTCACCTTCCCCGAGAGTTATCCCGTCGTCCTTGCCGGCGGCGCGTTCAAAGCGTGTCCGAGTCTCGTACCCCGCATGAAATCCCTTCTCGATGATGTGCCCGAAGCGGAAGTCAGGCACCTCCACGTCGAGCCGGCGACGGGCGCTGTCACACTCGCCCTTCAGCTCCTGCAGAGCCGATGAACGTCGGTCCCATCGACCTCGGCATCCTCGCCGTTTACCTTGCGGGCGTCGTCCTTCTCGGCCTGTGGATCGGCCGCACAGCCGACAGCGTGTCCGATTACGTGGTCGGTGGGCGCGACCGCCCCTGGTGGCTCATCCTCTTCTCGATCGTCGCCACCGAAACGAGCACCGTCACCTTTCTCAGCATTCCCGGCTTTGCCTACTCGAGGAACATGACCTGGCTGCAGATTCCGCTCGGCTTCCTGCTCGGGCGGTTCGCGGTGGTCTTCCTGCTCCTGCCGCAGTACTTCAAGGGCTCGTTCTACACCGCCTACGATGTGCTTCACCAACGTTTCGGGGGCGCCACCCAGAAGGCGGCGTCGGCAATGTTCATCACCACCCGCAGCCTTGCCGACGGCCTTCGCCTCTTCCTCTCGGCGATCGTTCTTCAGGAGATGACCGGGATCCCGATTCACTGGGCCGTGGCCGCAATGGGCGTCGCTACGATCATCTACACCTTCTTCGGTGGCATCCGCGCCGTGCTCGTCACCGATCTCGTACAGTTCGTGATCTACATCGGCGGCGCCCTCGCGGCCCTGGCCCTGATTCTTCATCGACTCCCCGGAGGCTGGGATCAGCTCGTCGCCGTGGGCGAAGCGGCCGGAAAGCTGCGGGTGTTCGACCTGAGCTTCGACTGGAGTCAGCCCTACGGCTTGTGGGCCGGTCTGATCGGTGGTCTTTTTATCACGCTCGGTTCCCACGGTGTCGATCAGATGATGGTGCAGCGCTACCTCTGCGCTCGAAATCTGAGGGATGCCCAGCGGGCGCTCTGGGTCGGTGGATTCGTAGTGGTTGCGCAGTTCGCGCTGTTCCTTCTGATCGGCGTCGGTCTCTTCGTCTTCTATCAGGTCTTCGCTCCCGAAGCGGTGTTCGAGCGCCCCGACCGCGTCTTCGCCCGGTTCATCCTCGACGAGATGCCGGTGGGGCTGTTGGGCATCTTGCTCGGCGCGATCTTCGCTGCCGCCATGTCCACGCTCTCGAGCTCGCTCAACTCCTGCGCGACCGCCGCTGCCAACGACTTCTATTTCGCCGGCAAGGGGTCCGGGACCTCGGCCGCCAGCCAGCTCCGAGTCGTTCGCATCCTGACCGTGGTCTTCGGGCTGATCCAGATCGGAGTCGGGATCGTCGGTCAGTGGGTCAAGGCGTCGGTGGTCAGCAGCGTGCTGGGGATCGCCGCCTTCACCACCGGGATCGTGCTTGGGGTGTTCTTCCTCGGGATCCTCGCCCAGCGCGTCGGTGAGCGGGCCGCGTTGGCCGGGCTCGTGGTCGGCCTTTCCGGTATGAGCATCATCTTCTTTACCACAACACTGGCCTGGCCCTGGTTCGCTCTCGTCGGCTCGGCCCTCACCTTTGCCGCCGGGCTCGGAGCGAGCTACTGCTGGCCTCGTGCAGAGGCGAATCCACCGAGGTATTGACCGCATGAAACAGAAAATCCTCCCAATCGTTTTGACCCTGGGCCTCGCCTGCGCCGCGGCCGCGCCGGCCGCCCAGCCGACAACCGAGACCGTGGTGCCGGGTTTGCAGCACCGCCTCCTCGTCAGGGGCGAGGCCAACACCCAGACGAGATACCGGATTCTGACCGGGGTCTTCGAGCGCCAATCCGAGGCCGACGCCATGCTCGAGCGTTTGCACGAGAGCGGTTTTGCGGCGGTTCCGACGGCCGATGGAAGCCTTTACCGGATCGTCACTCCGGCCCTGCTCCAGCGGGCGGACGCCGAGGCTCTGAGGCAACGCCTCCTCGAATCGGGTTTCCCGTCACCGCTCGAAATCCAGGAGATCGGGCAGGACCTCACTCATCCCGACGGTCCGTGGAAGATCCACGTCCTGGAGGCCGACCCGAGAAGGATCGAGGTGCGGGTGGCGCACGCCTACGACGCCGCCATCGGGCTCGAAACGACCGCCGCTCTGGCCGTTCGGCGGGGCGCGTTGGCAGCGGTCAACGGCGGCTACTTCCAGATGGAAGGACTGCTGGCTGGGGACTCCCGGGGAGTTCTCCAGATCGAGGGCCGATTGCTCTCTGAACCGGACCGCGGGCGAGCCGCCGTCGGCTTTTTTGATCATGACGGCGCCGTCAGGCCGGTCTTCGGCCGGCTGTCGTTTCGGGGTGAGGTTCATCTCGCCGGCGGCGAAACCATCCCGCTCGACGGGCTCAACCGTACTCGCGGTCCGTCGGAGATCGTTCTCTTCACGCCGGACTTCCATCGCACGACCCTCACACCTCCCCAGGGAGCCGAAATCGTCATCCGGAGCGGACAAGTCGCCAAGATCCTGAGAGGCGTGGGCAGCTCGGTGATCCCGTCCGTCGGCATGGTGCTTTCGATCGGCAGCGAACGAATCGAAGAGGTGTTGCCCCGAATCCAACCTGGAGAACAGCTTTCCGTGGAGACGGACCTCCACCCGCTGCTGCCCGACCCAGAGGGCGAATGGGAAAAGGCCGAGAACATCGTCGGTGGAGGCCCCCTCCTGCTGTGGAAGGGCCGGCGACTCGAAAAGCCGGAGGACGAGTCCATCTCGAGGGTCTTCTTCCTCGCCCGACATCCCCGGACCGCCGTCGGCGTCCGCGCCGATGGAACGCTCCTCTTCGTGACGGTGGACGGACGCCGACCTGAAGAGAGTGTCGGCATGTCACTGCCGGAGCTGACTGATCTCATGCTTGAGCTCGGCAGCGTGTCGGCCATCAACCTTGACGGAGGCGGATCCACGACCATGGTCATCGACGGACAGACAGTGAATCATCCGTCGGGTATTGCGGGCCCTCGGAGCGACGCCGACGCGATCCTCCTTTATCCGAGGCAGCGGTAAAGCGCATCCCGGAGAAATTTCGGATTTCGGAATTTCCACCTGCCGCCCCGAAGCCATGAGTCGGCACACCGCACAATGTTGGCAAGAAACCGCGTTCACCGGAGGCGCCTGGCATCCTCTCGGGGAGCGAGCTGAGAGGAGAGCACGTTGACACAACGAGCGCCTTTCTGGAGCGAAGCCCCAATCGGGCACGGGTCTTACTGAACCGCGGGTTCCAGCAGCGTGATGGTCCCGGTGTCGGCGTTGATCTCGGCCTCGATCCCCAGGGGGACGGTGAAATAATGCTTGATGTGGCCGATCATCGAACCGTACCACGCCGGCACGCCGAGGGGGGCGACGTGGTCGGCCAGCACCTCCTCGAGGGTCAGGGAACCGTAGCCTCCGCTCGGATCACAGTCGGTGCAACGGCCGAAAACCAGGCCGTTGACTTGTTTCAGGACGCCCGCCAGGCTGAGCTGGGTGAGCATCCGGTCCACCCGGTAGACCTCTTCATGGACGTCCTCGATGAAGAGGATGCAGCCGTCGAAGTCGGGCAGATAGCCCGTGCCCATCAGGGCGGTGAGCACCGTCAGGTTGCCCCCCAGTAGCCGGCCACGCGCCGTTCCCGGCGTGATCGTGAGAACCCGGTTTTCGTCCTGGACCAGCCGGTCCTCGTCGCCCACCCGGTTGCGCATGGTGAGCACCTCGCCGTCGAAGAGCACGCGCACCGCGTGCTCGGTGGTGAACTCGCTCCAGCTCGAACCGGCCATCGGGCCGTGAAAGGTCACCAGCCCGGTTTTCGCGTGGATGCCCAGAAGGAGGCCAGTGATATCGCTGAAACCCATGACGATCTTGGGGTTCTCGCGGATCAGGTCGTAGTCGAGCAGCGGCAGCAGCCGGTTGCAGCCCCAGCCGCCGTCCTGCGCCAGAACGGCCCGCACCTCCGAATCGGCGAAGAAAGCGTTGATGTCGGCGGCGCGGTCCTCGTCCCGTCCGGCGAGGTAGCCGTAACGATCCAGGAGATGGTCGCCGAACCGGACACGAAGCCCGAGGGCGGCCATATTCTCGCGGGCGATCTCGGCGCGGTCGGGGTGGAAGGTGGCGCGCGCTGGAGCGACCAAACCCACCAGGTCTCCCTTGCTCAGCCGCTTCGGTTTGATCACGTCTCGCTTCGGGGCCGCCGACTCAACGATAGCGGGCAGTGTTGCCGCTGCGACGGCGGCTCCTCCGAGTTGAAGCATGTGGCGTCGGGTCCAGCTCATGGGTTTTTCTCCTTCAGTCGCTCACTTCGATCAGTACAGCAGGGCCGCCGCTCGGTCGCGGCGCCACACGTCGTGATCCGCGAGGTCCGCTTCAATGATCTGGACGACGCTTCGGCGGCGACGGAGGTCGTCGAGCAGCCTCTGGGTTCCAACCAGCCGTGTCAAGGCGGCGCCCTCATCCTTCCACTCGAAGTCATCGCGGCTCATCAGGGCCACGAGCAGCTCGACGCCGAGCCTGTAAGGTTGAGCTGCAGCCGGATCGGTGACCCGGACCCGCATCCCGTGGCACTCCTGGCCGTCGAACTTGGGATTCGGAGTGGCGGGAGAGCCGACCGGGGTGAAGATTACCGGTTCGAGCTCGAAACCAGGCGCCAACACTTGAAGCTCTGAAGGTCGCAGCCAGGGAGCCCCAAAGACCAGAAACGGGTTGGCCGTACCTCGGCCCTCGGAAACGTTGGTGACCTCCAGTAGACAGACTCCCGGATAGGCGATCGCGGCCTCGGGGCTGCGGAGGCTTGGTGAGGGCGGCACCCAAGCGCGGCCCGTGTCCGCCCACGTCATGCCCCGCTCCCAACCCTGCATCGGAACCACCGTCAACCGCACGGGCTTCTTCAGTCGTTGATTGACGAAGCGAGCCATCTCCCCCATCGTGAGCCCGTGCACCAGTGGCCCGGGCGCCAGGTTGACGAAGCTCTCGGGCATGAGGTCACGAGGGGCGCTCACCGGCCCCTCGATCCGCTCCCCACCGAGGGGATTCGGTCGGTCGAGGACGACGAACTCGAGGTCGTGCTCGGCCGCTGCCTCGAGGTTGAGGATCAGCGTGCTGACGTAGGTGTAGAAGCGCACGCCGGCGCCCTGGAGGTCAAAGACGAGAGCATCCAAATGCTTGAGGTCTCTTTTCGTCGGTTTGCGATGATCGCCGTAGAGGCTGACCACCGGCAGCCCGCTCCGAGGATCCCTGCCGTTCGCCACAATCTCGCCGGCCGCCGCCTGACTCCGCAGGCCGTGCTCGGGGGTGAAGAGCCGAACCACATCCAGCCCCGCGTCGCGCAACACGTCGATCGCGTGGCGGCCATCCTCGGTCACCGACGCGGCGTGAACGACGAGTCCCAGCCGTTTCCCGCGAAGCCCGAAATCCTCGCCGGCGGCGATTCGATCGAGCCCCACCTCGACAACCCGACCGGGCATCTCCTCGGGGAGCTCGCGGTCCGCGTCGGTCAGCGCGTTGACCACCGCATCGGCCACCGCCGGTCGGGCCTCGCGGATGAGCTGGTTCTCCCGCGTCGGATGGACCCGATTGGTGAGCAGGATCAGGAAGAGCTCGCGGTCCGGATCGACCCAGATCGACGTTCCGGTAAATCCCGTGTGACCGAACGAACGAGGGGAGAAAAACGAACCCGCCGACGAATTCTCCGGCGACTTGGTGTCCCAGCCGAGAGCACGCGTCGACTCGCCGTCACCGGCTTTGCGGGTGAAGAGCTCCACCGTGTCTCGGGAAACGATGCGATGATGCTCGAGGACGCCGCCGTTGAGGAGCATCTGGGCGAAGCGGGAAAGATCGCCCGCGGTCGAGAAGAGTCCGGCATGGGGCGCGATGCCCCCGAGCGCGAACGCGTTCTCGTCATGGACCTCACCGCGAATGACGCGGCCCCGCCAGGGGTCGTACTCAGTCGGGGCGATCCGCTGCAAGCGATCCTCGCCCGGTAGGAAAAGGGTGTCGGTCATCGATAGGGGCTCGAACGCCCTCTCCTGCACGAACTCGTCCAACGGCTGACCGGCGACCCGGGACAGGATTTCACCCAGCAGGATGATACCGAGGTCGCTGTATTTAAAATCGGTCCCCGGCTCGTACACGAGGTCCATCGCCTGGATGCGCTCCAGATAGGCGTCAGGTCCCTGAAGCTCCTCGTACAAGGGAGCCCACCAGTCGACTCCGGAGCTGTGGGTGAGCAGGTGGCGGACGGTGACCTTCTCCTTGTCCGGGCCCTGGAAGAGCGGCAGGAAGTCTTGCACCTTCTCGTCGAGATCGAGGCGCCCCTCGTCGACCAGGATCATTGCCATGGTGGTCGTGGCGACGACTTTGGTCAGACTGGCCAGGTCGTAGATCGTGTCCTTTTCGACCGCCGGTGCGTCCTCGTCGTAGGACAGCCGGCCGAAGGGATGGAGATGAACGAGCGCTCCTCGATGCCCTACGGCCAGGACGCCGCCGGGGAAGGCTCCTTTCTCGACGAAATCGTCGAGCAAGCGATCCACATCGTCCAATCCCCCTGTCCGGAAGCCTGCATCTTCCGGCGGGGCTATGCGCAGAGTCATGGCTCGCCTCGGGATCTCGAGGCCCTCGCTGTAGGGGTCAACCACGGAGAGGGTCACCGGCAGCTTACCCCGAACATCGATCTCGCCGAAGAGCGCAGCGACCGCCGCCCGCCGGCTCAGCTGCGAGGCCCCGAACGTACAGAGGTAGGTGGAGACATCGGGAATGTCGCGCACGAGGTAGGGGTCGCCGAACGAGGCGACGATCATCGGCACGTCGGTCTCCGCGAGCCGGCCCAGGAGCCGGACCAGGCTCGGCGAGATCACCTCCCGGTAGTACGAGGCCGAAATCAGGATGTGGGTGAAATCCTTCACGGTCGCCAGGATCTCGTCCGCCGTCTGTTCCGCGGCCTCTCGGCCCAACACGATCGTCTCGACCGGGATCCGCCGGTCTCTGAACTCCGCCGCCGGGAAACCGCTGTCATCCGGCATCAGGAGGTGCAGGATCCGAAGAGGTTCCTCGGCCGCGAGCGGCAGGAGACCCCCGTCGTTCCGGACCACGGTGATCGACGCCTCCGCGATCTCCATCGCCCGATCGATATCCACCGGCCGGTCGACGTCGAGAGCACCGGCATCCGGGTCGACGAAACGATTCTCGTTGAGACCCAACCTGGCTTTGACCTCGAGGATGCGCCGCACCGACTGGTCGATCCTCTCTTCCTCGAGCTCTCCCTCCTGCACGCCGCGGACCAGTGACTGAATGGCCACCCGCAGGTCGGGAGGCATCAGGATGACATCGGCGCCGGCTCGAACCGCATCCACCGTGGCTTTACCGATCCAGGCGGGTCCCACGCCCCTCATGTCCATGGCGTCGGTCACGATGAGGCCCTGAAAACCCATCTCGTCGCGGAGAATCTCCCTGTTGAGTAAAGGGGAAAGGGTCGCGGGGCGACCGGATGGATCGAGAGCCGGCACCGCGACGTGCCCGACCATGACCGAGTCGACGCCGGCCGCGATCGCCGCTCGAAAAGGAGGCCATTCCACCGTCTCCAGGCGCTCACGATCACCTCTGATGACTGGCAGATCGACGTGGCTGTCGACGGCGGTGTCCCCGTGTCCAGGAAAGTGTTTGGCTGTTGTCAGCAGGCCGCCGGCACGTGCACCGCGGATAAACGCAGCGCCGAGACGGGCGACCAGCTCCGGATCTTCTCCGAACGAGCGGATGTTGATGACCGGGTTGTCCGGGTTGTTGTTGACGTCCAGAACCGGAGCGAAGGCCCAGTGGATTCCCACCGCCCGGCCTTCGCGAGCCGTCACCTCTCCGAGAAATCGAGCCGCGTCCTCGGAGCGCGTGGCGCCGACGGCCATCGCCCAGGGAAGGTCAACGGACCCCCTGCGGAGCCGGAAGGCCAGGCTGCGCTCCATATCCATGGCCACCAGCAGCGGAATCCTGGCCACGCTCTGGAGCCGATCGACGAGATCGGGAATGGTCCGTTCCTCGGACCGCATCAGGACCAGCCCTCCCACGCCGCCATCCTGAACCGCTTCGACGAGCTCGACAGCGGTCTGCGACCGCGGGTTCCGGGGGTAGCCGGTCTCCGCGACCATGATCATCTGGGCCACCTTCTCCTCGAGGTTCATCGCGGCCAGGGTCGTGCGCACCCACTTTTTTTGGTCCTTCGACAGCTCCGAGGCCCGGGCCTCCTGCGGGGACCCGGCAACGGCAACGAGGGTGACGAGACTGAATACGACCAATCGGTGAGCAGGGACCCGGAGGAACCGGCACGGAAGGAGAGTCATCGCGAATCCCTCCGAACCTCGACGCCGTCGATGAAGACCGAGCCGAGGCGGGCGCTCTCGAGGTCGATCCGGCCATCTGGCGCCGGAGAGAGCAGCAGGAAGGAAGCCGGCCGGCCCCTGCGCAGGGTCGGCTGGCGAGGCGCCGAGCGGGGAATTCCGAACAGCAGGTCAAGGGCTTCGGAGCTCTCGGGATCCATCCGCTTGCGATCGCCGACGAGGGCCTGAACCACGTCCGAGAGGGAGTCCGAGTCCGGTGCAAGGGGCGGCCCGGTCAGGGTCAACCACGGCAGATCCGCCGGCCTCGGCACCACTTCGAGACGTGCCCGGCCTTCACCGGCAAGGTCGCGAGCCAGGGATTCAGCGCTATCGACCTTGCGGCGGGGCACCTCCCAGTACACCGTGCCGACCCCCAGACGAGCCAGGTCCGACAGCACGGCCGAGCTCAGCCAACGTCGAGCCGACCAGCCCTCGACCCCGACCGCGAACGGCGCGAGCAACAGGCTGTCGCCGGCGTCCACAACGCGCCCCGCGCCGAGGAACCGCGCATCTCCGATCTCGACGATCTGGGAGCGCCGGGCGTCGCCGGTGGCACATCCGGCCGCATCGCGATCGTCCAGTTCGAGGTCGAACGCCAGGTCGGCGCGGTACGGATCATCAAAACCGGGCTGTCGGATGAAACCTCCCCGCACGACGGCATCAGCCCAGGCATCGCTCTCGTTGCGCAGGAGATCCGTATAGACCTGTGGATCGTAGTCTTCCAGATCGTTTCGAACCAGACCCTGCAACACCGTCAAAATGGCCACGAAATTGAGGCGGGTCAGATCTTCTAGATTTCGGCCCGGTGGCAAGCCGCCGCTCTCGATGAGCACCACGGGAGTTCCCCAGGCGGTGAGATTGTCTCCGAAAGCCCGCGGGCTCCAGTCCTCGTCGTAGCGAGCCATGCCCCCCGGCATGAACGGCGCCAGAGCCTCGACGATGGCCGCGCAGGCGCGTTTGGCGAGCAATCTCCCGGGAGTGACGGTTCCCTCCCGGTCACCGGCCACCGCCAGGACGGCGTTCGTCGCCAGCACGCCGGTGTCGCCCACCGCCGTCCGACGGTTCTGGTCGTGCAGATTGAATCCGAGCATTGGCTCGTATTCGTCACGGATTCTCTTCAGGATCCGGCCCTCCGGGGTCGTGAGATTGAGCGCGTCCCGGTTGATATCGACGGCCTGGGAATTGCGGCGCTGGTAGATTTCGGCCCCGTCCGGATTGAGCATTGGAATCATCAGGAGGGTGAGGCCATCGAGGATCGCCGCCGCCTCCGGTTCTTCGGCCCGTGAGAGCAGGAAGTGGGCGATGTCGAGCAGAGCGGGGGTCGCGGATGGCTCGTCGCCGTGCATCTGCGACCACAGCAGTACCGTGCGCGGTCCGTCCCCCAGACTCAGCATGCTGATGGGCCGTCCTTGAAAGGACTGTCCGATCTCTTCGAGCTCAATCTCCCCTGGGTAGAGCTCGGCGAGCCTCTGCAGTTCGACGGTCAGCTCGGCGGGCCGCAGGCAAGGAGCAGGGGTTTGGACGAAGCGCTCGTCCGGCCAGCTCTGCCAGAGCTGGTCGGGGGTAAAACCGGTCGTTGTCGGCTGCAGGGCGAGGGTAAGAATCAGCGTGAGTATATGCATGAGGGTCATTGTAGTCGGTCACTCAGTCTGTCCGTACCCGTGCCCGACGTCCGAATTCTGAATTCTCAATTCTCAGTTTTGAATTTCCACCCACCGTCGCGGAGAAACGGGGTGGGCGGAGGGAAATTGAGAACTTAGAATTGAGAACTGAGGATTCATGCTGATATCGCGTATACTCCAACGTTCGAGGCCGCAGTAGCGGTGGAAAGGAGCCCCGACGATGCGCTGGAAGCCCGTCCTCGCCACAGCCCTGCTGCTGATGTCGATATCGGTGGTCGCTCGAGCTGAGGTGAACCTTCAGGAGCAACCCGAAGTCGCCGACGCCCTCACGGTCTTGGACATGTGGATCCAGCAGCATGTTGCCTATCGTGGTGTGCCGGGTCTCTCCATCGCTGTCGTCTTCGACCAGGATATCGTCTGGGCGAAGGGTTACGGTTACAGCGACCTTGAAAATAAGATTCCTGCAACGCCCTCCACAATCTACCGGATCGGCTCGATCACAAAGCTCTTCACATCGACCGCGATCCTGCAACTCAGGGATCAAGGAATGCTCCGGCTCGATGATCCGGTGTCGCTCTATCTCCCCTGGTTCCACATCCGCAACCCCTTCCCGGATGCGCCTGAAATCACGATTCGCCACCTGCTCACCCACACCTCGGGGCTGCCCCGCGAGGCGGACTTCCCCTACTGGACCGATCACATCTTTCCGACTCGGGAAGAGCTGGCCGGGGCGCTGCCCGGCCAGAGCGCCATCAACCCTCCCGAGACGACCTACCACTACTCCAACCTCGGGATGTCCCTGCTCGGAGAGATCGTGACCAAGGTCTCGGGCCAACCCTGGGCGGACTACGTGCAGGAGAAGATCCTCCAGCCTCTCGGGATGTCGAGCTCGAGTACCGCTCCCGGCGAGGAGCTCCTCCGACGCCTGACGACCTCCCATATGCTGCGGGCGTCCGACGGTACCAGGAGGGTTTTTGACTACTACGAAACCGGAGCGATCGCGCCGGCGGGCAGCATCGTCTCCACCGTCGAAGACCTCAGCCGCTTCGCCTCCCTGCAGTTTCGCGAGGGTCCGGCTGGGGACGCTCAGATCCTGAAGGGCAGCACCCTGCGCGAGATGCAGCGGGTTCATTGGGTTTATGACAGCTTCACCGGCGGCCGCGGTCTGGGCTTCGCCGTCACCCGCCGAGACGGCAAGAACTTCGTCGGCCATGGCGGCTCGATCGGCGGCAACGTCAGCAACCTTCTCCTCGTGCCGAGCGAAAAGATCGCCGTGATCGTCGCGATCAACGCCGACGACGGCAGCCCGCTCACCGTCGCCAACCAGGCCTACGACGTCGTCGGGCCGGCCCTCTTGAAGGCGACCAGATTGCCGGAGGCCGCGAAACCGGAAGCGGATCCGGAGTGGCAGCGTTATGTGGGCCTCTATGCGGACCCCTGGGGTTGGGAGTACGAGGTTTTGATCCTGGGAGGTGACCTGGTGATCTACGACTACGCCTACCCACCATACGACGACGCGTCGTCCGGCTTCAGCCGGCTGACACCGATCGAAGGCTCCACCTTCCGCAGGCCGAACAACGAGCTCCTGACCTTCGAGCTGGACGAAGATGGCAACGTGGTCCGCATCAAGCGAAACAACAACTACCTCTTCCCCAAAGAGAAAAAGTAAATCTCGAAAAGAACCGAGGACAATTGACGTGACGAATCCCCTGGATGCCTTCACCTACCGCGACGGCGCGCTCCACGCCGGAGAGGTCCCGGTCTCGGAGATCGCCGTCGCCGTGAACACCCCCACTTTCGTCTACTCCGCCGACGCGATCCGGTCTTCTTATCGCCGCATCGAACGTGCATTTTCACCGCTCGGGGCCCATCTCCACTATGCCGTCAAGGCCTCGTCCAATCTCCACATCCTGCGCCTGCTCCGCGAGTTGGGCGCCGGCATGGATGTGGTCTCCGGTGGCGAGCTCGAACGGGCCTGGCTGGCCGGGACGCCGATGCAGGAGATCGTGTTCGCCGGCGTCGGCAAGACCGAGGACGAGCAACGGGCGGCCCTCGATGGACGGTGGAGTCCATTGCACGACGATGCCGAGCGCCTGGGCGGAACGGACATCGACACCCGCGGGCCCGTTGGCCTCTTCAACGTGGAGTCCGAGAGCGAGCTCGAGGTCCTTGCCCAGGTCGCGGCCGAGCTCGGCGTGGCGGCGCGTGCCTGTATTCGGGTCAACCCCGATGTGGACGCCCGAACTCACGAGTACACCACCACCGGTCTGGAGGAGAACAAGTTCGGCGTCGCCGTGGCCCGAGTGCCCGAGATCTTCGCGGCCTTCCGGGACGTGCCGTCGATCGAGCTGGTCGGCCTGCACGTCCACATCGGCTCGCCGGTGCGCGAGACCGAGCCCTACGAGTCGGCGGTCGGGGTGCTCCTACGGTTGATCGATACGCTCGAGGGGGCGGGCCATGAGGTCGGGGTCCTGGATCTCGGCGGCGGCTGGCCGATGAGCTACGCGGACGGGGAATCGCCGGAGATCGAGACCTTTGCCGAAGCCCTGACTCCCCTGCTCGAGACGCGAGCCCGAAACGGCCTGAAGATCGTACTCGAGCCGGGCCGGTCGATCCTCGCCAACTCCGGAGTGCTTCTGACCCGCGTGCAGCACGTCAAAAAAGGTCGTCAAAAGACCTTTGTGATCTGTGACGCCGGAATGCACACTCTGATCCGACCCGCCTTCTACCGGGCCTTCCACTTCGCATGGCCCGCACAGGTCGAAACCCGCCACGTCCCGACCGTTGCAGCCGAGCGCCTCGATCTCCCCGATCTCCAACCGTGCGACATCGTCGGCCCGATCTGCGAGACCGGCGATTTTCTCGCCCGCGGCCGCGAGCTGCCCCAGGTCAACCGGGGAGATCTGATCGCCATTTTTTCCGCCGGCGCCTACGGCATGTCGATGAGCTCGAACTATAACGACCACGGACGTTCCGCCGAGGTCCTGGTGGATGGTCGTCGGGCGACCGTCATCAATGAGCGGCAAAAGCTCGCCTCCCTGCTCGAGACCGAGATGGCGCCGCGGGAGCTGACGCTCAAATCAGTTTTGAGTTCTTAGTTTTGAGTTTTGAGGTTTCCCCCCGCCCACGCCCGAGATACGGGAGGGTGGGTGGGAACTCAAAACTCATAACTCAAAACTCAACTCTTTCTCTTCTCGCTCCGTGGTATCTTCGCGCGGTGAGCCTGGACACGCCCTCCAGCATCCTCGCTGCGGCGCGGGAAATCCTGCCCTGGATGATCGCGATCCGTCGTGATCTGCACCAGCACCCGGAGCTCGGCCTCGAGGAGCACCGCACCAGCGCCAAGGTCCGCGCCCTGCTCGATGAAATGGGGATCGAGCACGAGGACGGGCTAGGGGGCACTGGCGTTCTCGGAATCATCCGAGGGGACGGCAAAGGTAGGGTTGCGGCGCTCCGGGCGGATCTGGACGCCCTGCCGATCCAGGACGACAAGGACGTCGCCTACGCCTCGAAGGTCCCGGGCAGGATGCACGCCTGCGGTCACGACGTGCACACGACGATTCTTCTCGGCGCTGCCAGGCTGCTCGAGAAGGAGAAGACCTCGTTCGCGGGGACCGTCAAGCTGCTCTTTCAACCGGCGGAAGAAACGGTGGGCGGGGCCAAGCTGATGATCGAGGCCGGGGCTCTCGAAAATCCACGGGTGGATGCGATCTTCGGTCTGCATGTCGACCCGGGCCTCGAGATCGGCACTGTGGGGCTCCATTACGGACAGCGCAACGCTTCCTCAGACGACATCACGATCGTCGTGCGCGGGAAGGCGGCCCACGCCGCCTACCCCTACGAGGGGGTGGACGCCATCGTCGCCGCCGCGCAGGTCATCACTTCACTGCAGACCATCGTGAGCCGCAACGTGGACGCGCGGGAGGCCGCCGTGGTGAGCCTGGGGACGATCCACGGAGGAACCCAGACCAATATCCTCGCGGACAGAGTGGAGCTGATGGGCACCGTGCGGTGCCTGAACCAGGCGACTCGCGATTTGGTGCTGCAACGGATCAGGGAGACAGCCGAGGCCGTGGCACACGGCATGGGTGCGAGAGCCGAGGTCACGATCGAGCCGAGCTACGACCCCGTCGTCAACGACGATTCCATGGTGGATATCGTCCGCGAGGGCTCGAGAGGGCTCTTGGGCGACGACGGCGTCGTGATCTTCGAAAAGCCCCAGATGGGGGTCGAGGACTTCGGCTACTACCTGAGAGAGGTTCCCGGCGCCTTCTACTCTCTGGGAGTGCGCAACGAGGCCGACGGCATCGTCCATTCGGTCCACCACGGGCTCTTCGATGTCGACGAGAGTGCGATGGCGATCGGAGTCGCGTTGCAGGTTCTCAACGCCCTGTCGGTGGTGGCGCCGTGCTGAACAAGATCTGGGGCGCGTTCTTCCTGGTCGCCTTCGCGGTCGGCCTCGTGAAGTCCGTCTTTTTCGGCGACTACGGGGTGTGGGCGGCGATGGTCGGCGCGTCCTTCGACCTCGCCAAGACGGGCTTCGAGATCGCCCTCGGGCTCACCGGAGTCATGTGCCTGTGGCTGGGCATCATGCGGTTGGGCGAAAAGGGCGGCGCGGTCGACTTCCTGGCCCGCGCCTTCGGGCCCCTGCTCCGGCGGCTCTTTCCCGGGATCCCGGACGGCCATCCGGCGATGGGCTCGATCGTGATGAACATGGCGGCGAACATGCTGGGGCTCGACAACGCGGCCACCCCCCTGGGTCTCAAGGCCATGAAGGAGCTGCAGGAGATCAATCCCGAGCCGGAGCAGGCCAGCAACGACCAGATCCTCTTCCTGGTCCTCAACACCTCCGCGGTGACGATCATCCCGATCACGATTTTCGTGTATCGGGCGCAGATGGGCGCGGCCGACCCGACCGACGTGTTCATTCCCATGCTCATCGCGACCTTCTGTTCTACGATGGTCGGGCTCGTCGTCACCGCCGCGGTCCAGCGGCTGCGGCTCTGGGACCCGGTCATCCTCGCCTACCTGGGCGCTTTGACGGCAGGGGTCGTCGGGATGATTCTCTACTTCTCACGCCTCGACCGCGAGATGATGGAGCTCCAGAGCTCCGTGTTCTCGAACTTCATCATCTTCTCGATCATTGTGATCTTTGTCTTTCTGGCGGCGCGCCGCCGTCTGCCCCTCTACGAAATATTCGTCGACGGCGCCAAGGATGGTTTCAAGGTCGCGGTCAGCATCATCCCCTACCTGGTGGCGATGCTGGTCGCCATCGGCATTGTCCGCGCCAGCGGCGCCCTCGATTTCCTGCTCGACGGTGTCCGTTGGCTGGTGGCTCAGATCGGTCTCGATACCCGCTGGGTCGAGGGCCTGCCGACGGCGCTGATGCGGCCCCTCTCCGGAAGTGGAGCTCGCGGGCTGATGCTCGAAACCATGGAGGCGCACGGCGCCGACTCCTTCGCGGGGCGGCTGGTGAGCGTGATCCAGGGCAGCACCGAAACCACCTTCTACGTGCTTGCGGTCTATTTCGGATCGGTCGGAATCCGTCGCACCCGGCACGCCCTGCCGTGCGGCCTCGCCGCGGACGTGGCCGGGGCCGTCGCTGCGATCCTCGTCTGTTATCTCTTCTTCGGTTGAGCAATAATCAGTTTCAGCCTGGAGAAGATAAACCATTCTCCTGTAATAGATTACATCAAGGTAACGCACAGCTCTCCTCGATTCCCGTGTGTGATAGACATTCCTTTTGATGTCGGGTAACCTCGCGTGATCGCATGAACCTCCGCAACGGCATTTCATGGAGAGAATCGGCCATCAAGGGGATGGGGTTCGATGGCTGACTGGGGCGGGCTTTCCACCGAGGCCTCGAACCCCTCCAGCGAGGCGCTCGACACCCTGTCGAGCGAAGAAGTGGTTTCGCTCCTCCTGGAGGAGGACCGGAGAAGCCTGGAGGCCGCCCACCGCTCCCGCGAGGAAATCGCCCACGCCGCCGCATGGGTCGCGGAGGCACTCGGTGCTGGCGGGCGGGTCGTATTTGCTGGCGCCGGAACCAGCGGCCGTCTCGGGATCCTGGAGGCCGCCGAGTGCCCCCCGACCTTCGGCACGGACCCGGACCAGATCCGGGCCGTCATCGCCGGTGGACGCGAGGCCGTGTTCGAAGCTCGCGAGGGCGCTGAAGACGTCCGGTCGGACGGCGTCACCGCCGCCGAAAACCTTGGGGCCGGCGATCTGCTCATCGCCGTGTCGGCGAGCTCGGCGACGCCCTTCGTGCTCGGCGCACTGGCATCGGCTCGGAACAACGGTGCCCGCACGATTCTGGTCACCTGCACCCCGCCCGGCGGCAATTCGGCGGTCGCAGATCTCGTCCTCGCCCTCGACACCGGGCCCGAAGTCCTCACGGGATCGACGCGCCTCAAGGCCGGCTCGGCGACCAAGGCCGTGCTCAACGCCATCACCACCGCCGCCATGGTGCGGCTCGGCAAGGTGTACGGGAACCTCATGGTCGATCTGCGCCCCGGCTCCGCCAAGCTCCGGGACCGGGCCCTGCGCATTATCGAGGCCGCGGGCGCGGTCTCGCGAGAGGAAGCGGAACGGCTCTACGAAGCCAGCGACGGCGAAGTCAAGACAGCGATCGTCATGGCCTCCTGCGGACTCGGCGTGGAGCCCTCCCGCGAGCGGCTGCGTGCGGCCGGTGGACACGTCCGAAAGGCCCTGGCGGGCCGGTCGGCTGCCGAGGAAGGAGGAGCGACTGACTTTCAAAAATGACAATTCTCTGATATTCCTGCGGAGACACTTTCGGCTCCGATCTCCGGAGTCGAGGATTTTGCGTTCTGGGTTCGGCATTTATATAGGGAGAAATAGGAGGAAGAACATGAGAAGAGTATTTGTCATCATCATCGGAGGTCTGATGCTGTGCTCGGTGGCGAACGCCCAGCAGCTTCAGACGGGAGGCATCGAGGGCACCGTGACCCTGGACGACGGTTCGCCGCTGCCGGGTGTCGCGGTGTCCGCCGTCGCCGACGTCATGCCCAAGGCGCGCGCCACCGTGACCGACGCCGACGGACAGTACCGCTTCGCGGCCATGCCGCCCGGCGACTACGAGCTGACCTTCCGTATGGAGGGTTTTGCAACGGAAAAGAGGGAGTTTCCAGTCGCCCTACAGCAGAGAGCCATCATCAACGTGACCATGAAGGACGCCACGTTCGAGGGCGAAATCCTGGTCACCGCCGAAACCCCGACCATCGACACCACCTCGGCGGAGCTCAAGGCCTCGATCTCCCAAGAAGTCATCGAAGGGCTGCCGATGGGGCAGCAGTACCGCGATCTGATCAAACTCATTCCGGGTGTGCAGTACACCGAGGACTCGATCAGAGGTCCGAGCGCCGGCGGCAACGGCCAGGACAACGTCTACGAGTTCGACGGGGTCGGCGTCAACCTGCCGCTCTTCGGCACGCTGGCGACCCAGCCCGCCGCGCAGGACGTCGAAGAGATGGCGGTGGTCAAGGGCGGCGCCAACGCGATCGGCTTCAACCGCTCGGGCGGCTTCCTGGTCAACACCCTGAGCAAGTCCGGCACCAACCAGTTCCGGGGCGAGCTGAGCTACCAGGTGCAGACCGCCAGCATGACCGGCTCGCTCACCGCGGAGAGCGAGCAGGAGTACGACCAGGACCTCGACTGGCTGACGGCCAACATCGGCGGTCCGATCGTCCGTGACAACCTCTTCTTCTTCGCCTCCTACTACCGCCCCACGACGACCCGGACCAACCGCGCCAACGTCTATGGCGACGTGCCCAACTACGAGAGGATCCGCGACGAGTTCTTCGTCAAGCTCAACTGGACGCCGACAAACTCTCTGATGTTCACCGGCAGCTACCGCGACTCCACAGTCGACGAGTCGGGATATGGCGTCGGCGAGTTCTCGGCGGGCACCACCTCTACCGGTGGCGACAGCGAGCTCAAGATCGCGGTGGTGGAGGGGAGCTACGTGGTCTCGGACAGCGGCCTCTTCACCTTCAAGGCCTCCGACTTCAAGAACCGGAACACCGGCACCCCGGACCACGTCCTGGATTTCCAGATCCGGGAAGGCCTCCCGCTTGACGTCGACAACCTCGACCAGCAGGGCCTTTTTGTCGTGCCGGCGCCGATCCCCGGGGAGGATGAGTACAACGCGTTCATCGCCCCGCTCATCGAGCAGTACGGCTATCTCGACAACGGCGTGCGCACCGGCGGTGGTTCCGTCGGCGTGGACTACCAATTCGACGCCGACGACTTCTACAGCAAGAGCTTCCAGGTCGGCTACGACCACTACGTCGGCAAGCACGAGCTCCACATCGGCTACCGCTGGGAGAAGGGCGAAGAAGACCTGCTCCGCGCGGCGAACGGCTGGGGCTTGATCTACGTCCCCGGCGGCATCGATCCCGAGTGGGGCGAGGACGTCTACTACCGGGCGCAATTCTGGCAGCAGAGCCTGGGCGACGAGGTCCCCACCATCCACTCCGAGCTCAAGACCCAGAGCATCGAGCTCAACGACCAGATCCGTCTCAAGGACTGGACCCTCAACATCGGTGTCGTCCTCTCGAACGACACGCTCTACGGGCAGGGCCTCAAGAAAAACTCGAGCAACGTCTCAGGCTTCGAGCCCTGCTTAGATTGCATCTATGAGATGAAGAACGTCGGCTTCGGCGAGATGATCTCGCCGCGGCTCGGCGCAACCTGGAGCCCCAACGGCAAGGATTCACTGTACGCGAGCTACGCCCGCTACTACCCGGCCGCGACCTCGCTGCCGCGGGCGGCGTCGTGGGCGCGCAACCTGCAACGCGAGATCAACGCCTTCTTCGACGCCGACGGCAACTTCATCGACTTCAGCTCGCTGCGGGCCTCCTCCGGCAAGTTCTTCCAGGAAGGCATCGACCCGCGCTCGATCGACGAGTACATCGTCGGCTACTCCAAGCAGATCTCGAACGCCTGGACCGGCCGCATCTGGGCGCGCCACCGCAAGGGCCAGCACTTCTGGGAGGACACCTGGAACTGGGACCGTATCGAGGAAGACGCGCCCGCGCCGATCCCGCAGGAGCCCTACATCCCCGATGACCTGTTCGCCGCCTATCGGGCTGAGGTCGGCGGCTCCTCCTACGTCATCGCCGAGCTCGACGGCGCCTTCACGAAGTACTACGAGCTCAGCACTGAGGCCGAGTACCGCGGCAAGAACGTCTTCTTCCGCGGCTCCTACGTGTGGAGCCACTACTACGGCAACTTCGATCAGGACAACACGACCGCCGGCAACGATGCCAACGTCTTTATCGGGTCGTCGTACCTCGCCGACGGTACGGGCCGCCAGATATGGCAGAACCGTTATGGAAACCTGCGCGGCGACCGCCGCCACCAGCTCAAGGCCTACGGGTACTACAACTTCAACTGGAACGGCACTCTCGGCGCCTACGGCATCTACCAGTCGGGCCAGCCGTGGGAGATCTGGGGCCCGAGCGAGTACTACAGCGGGACCTCCTTCACCAGCCGCTACGGCGAACCGGCCGGCTCGCGCACGACCGACGCGCACTACCAGCTCGATCTCAGCTACACCCAGAACTTCCCGATCGGCGAGCGCTTCAACATCCTGCTTCGAGGCGAGGTCTTCAATGTCACCGACAACCAGACCGGGTACAACATCGAACCGCGGGTCAACGAAGCGGGCTTCGGGGAACCGAGGAGCTTCTTCGACCCCCGGCGCTTCCAGCTGACAGCGGCCTTCCAGTTCTAGAACAACCCGGGGTTTCCCCCGCATCACACGGAGCCGGGCATGAGCCCGGCTCCTTTTTTGTCTCCGAGGAAGGTGCCTCGACGCTTCTTTGCGCCTCCGGCTTCGACGAGCGAGGTACCCCCGACGCTTCTTTGCGCCTCCCGCTTCAGCGAGGACGTCCCGCTTCGACGTGCCAGGTGCCACCGAAGCTTCCTCGCGCCTCCCGCGTCGGCATGCAAGGTGCCACCTTTCGCATTGTTTGACGACACCACCTGCAAATGAGCGGCGCCTCATGGGCAAACAATGCGAAGAGTGGCACCGGTGTCGCCGAAGCGGCTTTGCGCTCCTCATGGGTGGCACCTGTGTCGTCGAAGCCTCAACGCGCTCTTAATGGGTGTCGTCGATGCGGCCGAGCGCTCCTAATCGGCGGCGAGCACCCTCTCCACCCTCGGCCCAAGCGAGGTCCAGATCTCGTAGGGGATCGTGCCGCAGAGCTCGGCCCACTCCCAGACCGGGATCGTGTCGTCGCCCAGTTCGCCCCGCTGGGAGCCGAGGAGGACCGCCTCGTCCCCGACCCGGATCCGATCGTCGACGAGGATCGAGACCAGATCCATGCTCACCCGGCCGATGACCGGAAAGGACCCACCGCGGATCAAGACCCTGCCTCGATTTCCAAGGCTCCTGCGGAAACCGTCGGCGTAGCCGACCGCAAGCACCGCCACCTGCACCTTGCGGTTCCCCTCGTTCTTCCAGGCGCCGCCATATCCCACGGCGCCTCCGGGGGCCACGGTCCTGACCTCGATCACCCGGGTCGTCCACCGGCCGACGGGCATCAAGCGATCTCCCGCGGGTGTGTCGTGCAGGTACCGTGATGGACCGGCACCGTAGAGCATCACTCCCGGTCGGACGACGGTGGTCCCCAGAGCAATGTCGGTGTGACCGAGGCACCGTTGCATGAGCGCGCCACTGTTGCACGAATGAAGCGAAGCCTGCTGTACGAGATCGCCAGGGAGCTCGGAGCGCATCCTCTGAAAGCACGCCTCCTGCTCCCGGGTCGCAGTCAAATCCTCCTCGTCGGAGGAAGCGAAGTGGGTCATGAGCCCCACCACCCGGAGGTTGTCGGAAGAGCGGATGGTTGAAACCACCTCCGTCAGGTCGCGTTCCTGGATCCCCAACCTCCCCATCCCGGTGTCGAGCTTGAGCTCCACCTGAATGGGGTCCCTTCCCGTCACCCGATCCGCGAGCAGCCGCAGCTCATCCGTTGAGCTGACGGCCGGCACGAGCCGCGCCTCGCGGATGGCATCGAGGTACCCGCGATTCCCCCAGTCCTTCTCCCCGCTCACCAGGAAAACCGGAATTTCGCGAGTCAGGCGCGACCGAACGCGAAGCCCTTCATCGACGGTGGCGACACCCAGCTCGTCGGAGTGCTCGGCGAAAACTCCGAGGAGCTCCCCGAGACCATGGCCATAGGCGTTCGCCTTGACCATCGCCCTGACTCGCGCTTCTGCCGGAGCCCACTCCCGCGCGAGGTCGAGGTTGGATCGAAGAGCGGTGGCATCCAAAGTGAATCGGCTCAAATCTTCTCCTCGGAGGACGCGTCCCCATCTCTCTCGGCCAAAATCTCTTTGACAACGGTCCGATCGTCGAAGTGATGGAGCTCCGTGCCCAGGATCTGCATAGTCTCGTGCCCCTTGCCCGCGACGAGGAGAAAATCCCCCTCGCCGGCGAGATCCAGGGCCCGCGCGATCGCCGCCCGCCGATCGGGCACGATCTCGTACGGGCCGTCACCCCCATTCATCCCAGCAACGACCTCGTCGATAATCCCCATCGGGTCCTCGGTGCGGGGATTGTCCGAGGTCAGAATCGCCAGATCGCTGTGGCGCTGAGCGATCCCGCCCATCAGCGGCCTCTTCGATCGGTCGCGATCCCCCCCGCACCCGAACACGGTGATGATGCGCCGGTGTGGGAGGGCATTCAGGCTGCTGAGCACCTGATACAGACCATCGGGAGTGTGGGCAAAATCGACCAGGATCCGCGCGCCGCGCGAGTTCTCGATCGCTTCGAGCCTCCCGGGAACGATGGTGTCCGCCTCCAGGCCCTGAACCACGGCCTCCTCGGAGATCCCGAGGGCGATCCCCATCCCCGCCGCGCCGAGCATGTTGCGAAGGTTGTGCTCACCGACGTGGGGGCATCGGAGTCGTCTGCTCCAGCTCGGGGTCTTGAGGTCGAAGACGGTTTCTTCCGGCAAGAGCTCGATGTCTTCCGCCGTGATGTCGACGCCCGGCTCGAGGCCGAACGACATCCTGCGGTCACCGCTCAGCCGCGAAAATATGATCCGCCCGTGAGGGTCATCGGTATTGATGACACCTCTCCCGTCGGCTTCAAGATGCCTCTCGAACAGGACCGCCTTGGCCTCGCGGTAGTCCTCGAGGTCGCGATGAAAGTCGAGATGCTCGGGCGAGAGGTTGGTGAAGGCCGCAGCCCGAAAGAGCAAGCCGTCGACACGGTGGAGCACGAGGCCGTGAGAGGAGACCTCCAGCGCGACGTGACGAACCCCGTCCTCCCGTATGTTGTGGAGGAGCCCGTGCAGGTCGAGTGCGAGCGGTGTCGTGTTCGGCGCCTTCTGGGCCCGATCCTTCCACCGGTACTGGATCGTTCCGATCACTGCCGATGGCACTCCGGCGGCGGTCCAGATGGCCTCCAGGAGATAGGTCGAGCTGGTCTTGCCGTTGGTGCCGGTGAACCCGGCCAGGGTCATTTCGCGAGCCGGGTACCCGAAGAATTCCGCCGCCAGCAGCGGCATTGCCGCCAGCGTGTCACGCACCCGGACGCAGGGAAGGTTCAGGTCTCGAGGGATCTCCTCCACCACCGCCGCGGCGGCCCCGGCCGATTCCACGGCGCTCAGAAAGCAATGCCCGTCCGTGCGAGTTCCACGCAGCGCGATGAAGCACGTGCCCGGCGCCACTTTCCGGGAATCGTAGGCGAGGGCTTCGATGTTGGCGGGGAGCTCGCCCCGAGCCTCCAATACCTCGAGCTGATCAAGGAGCCGCTGTGTCTCGACCGTCACCGAAAATCCCCAATTCTGAACATTTGCTTGCAGCGAGCGAGCCGCCTCGGGCAGCCTCAGGGGCTGCGGTTTCTGAGGGTAACCTAGCCCGTCCCCCGGTCAAACTGAAGTCTAACAGCGATCCCGGATCACCGAAGCTTCTTCGCGCCTCCCGCTTCGACGCGAGAGAGGTGCCACCCACCGATTCCAGGCGCGTTGGGGCTTCGGCGACACAGGAGCCACCTTCAGCATTGTTCGCTTGGAACACGTCACCAGATTGCGAGGTGACGAATTCGAACAATGCAAAAGATGGCACCTTGCTCGTCGCCGCTTCTTTGCGCTTCCCGCTTCGGCGAGGATGATGCCCCGAAGCTTCTTCGCGCCTCCCGCTTCGACGTGGGCATGCTGGAATTCTCCAGCGGTCCGTGGGATCCTGCGAGGGAAGAAAGGCGTACACCTTGAAATACTCGACTCTGCTGCTCGCACTTCTCGCGACCGCGGCATGCGCAACCTCGATGGGACCTCAGTCCACCGGTCCCGGCACACGTGAAATCACCAGGTTCGCGGTGCTCCATGAAGGGCCCGAAATTGCGGCGATCGTGGCGCATCCGAGCGGAAAGAGAAGCCTCGGCGAGGAGTGGCTGGCCCTCGCCATCGAACTCACCTGCACACGGGGGAGCGGGCCGGTCGTCGTCAGACGCAGTGACATTTCGCTTCGAAGCCCGGACGGTCGCCGCCTGAGACCCGTCAGCCAGGACGAATTTCGCAGGAATTACCCGAGGCTCCAGATCCCGACCCAACGCGCCCTAGCAAATTTGCCGTTGCTCGACAGGTACAAGCCCGGTAGGGATGTGCCGTGTACCCGATGGTTTATCGTCGTCCCTCCCGGAATGATCACCTTTGACGAGATTCCGCTCAGCAGCTCCCAGATCTGCTCGGGACCGCTCGTCTTCAAGGTTCCGGGCGGCATCCAGCCCGGACGCTGGCGCCTGATCATCGAGCTCGAGGAAAGCCGGGCGGATATACCCTTCGAGCTGACGCTCGAAGAGTAGAGTACTCGCAGCACTTCTCGCTTCGTCGTATCAGGAGCCACCTTTAGCATTGTTCGCCCGGAACGCGTCACCAAATTGCAGGGCGACGAATTCGAACAATGCAAAAGATGGCACCTTGCTCGTCGACGCTTCTTCGCGCCTCCCACTTCGGCGGACGAGGTG
>CAYRFI010000048.1:0-29118 GCA_964423595.1 uncultured Thermoanaerobaculia bacterium
GCCCTCGCGACGAAACCTTATGAATAATGCGGGCTAGACGAATTCGATATGCCACTTTCGAAAGAGAACGCAGAGGCTCAGAGGCGCAAAGACGCAGAGAATATTATTTGATCTGGGGCTACTGGTTTGAGCCAATTCGATCATCATTTGGCGCGGGTGGGGGAAGCCGTTGAGCCGTATAGCCGTAAGGCCGTGTAGCCCAAATCTGACCTGTGTCATTCTGAAGAGTTCGCGCTCCCCGACGGTCCAGTCTGCGCCAGCACTCCCGCGATCGGACGCAGATCCATCCACCACTGCGATTTGGGTCGCTGGTGCTCGGCATCGACCTGGCGGCGCAACGCTTCGAGCTCGGAGAACTCGATGAGCCCGCCGTTGAGGCCGATCGCCAGCGCGGCGTCGGTGCCCGCCTCGGCCTCGTCAATCAGCCGCTCGACGCAGCGTTTGGCGAGACGGGTGGCGAGGATGCGGTCGAAGGGGCTGGGGTTGCCGCCCTGCTGCAGATGGCCGAGGATCGCCTGCCGCACGTCGAAGAGATCGCCGCCCTCCTCCTCGAAGAGGGAGACCATGAACTGGGTGTTGTAGCAGGCGTTGGCGCCTTCGTTGCGAATCATCAGGCCGAGGCGTTTGCCGTTTCGGAAGCCGTCGATGAGCATTTCGACGTCCCTCTGGAGGTCGGCGATGGTGACCCCTTCCTCATTGAGATAGACCCGCTCGGCGCCGCTCGCGAGGCCGGCCATCAGGGCGAGGTAGCCGCAGTAGCGGCCCATCACCTCAACCACGAAGCAACGCCGTGAGGCCACCGCCGACTGCTTGATCTTGTCGACGGCTTCAACGATGGCGTTGAGCGCCGTGTCGGCGCCGACCGAGAGCTCCGACCCGGGGAGGTTGTTGTTGATGGTCGCCGGCAGGCAGATGATGGGGATTCCAAAGGCCGGAAATGCTTCGCGCTTGCGCGTCAGGCGGAGCGAAGCGTCGTAGCCGGACCAGCCGCCGATCATGAGGATCCCGTCGATTGAGAGGTCCTCGATGTTGCGGGCGATGGCGTAGTAGTCCTTGCCGCGGGGGATGGTTCGGTTGATGCCGAGCTCGCAACCGCCGGCCGTGGTCCAGCCACGAACGCTCATCCAACCGAGCTCCTCGATGTCGCCGTCGATCAGGCCCCGAAATCCGCCGTGAACGCCGAGCACCTGGTGGCCCTCATCAAGAGCCAACCGAACGGCGGCGCGGGTAGCGGTGTTCATGCCCGGCGAAGGCCCGCCGGAAGAGAGCACCGCAAGGCGCAGCCGGCGTTGACCCGAGCTGGGCGGGTTCGGCAGCGACCGCAGCAGCGTCTGCAGGGTGTCGATGGTGTCGGAGAAGCTCCCTCCGCGCAGCTCCAGGGCCCGATTGTAATCGCTCTTCTCGATCGCCTCGGCGACTTGTTTGGTGGCATCGACGCATTCAGCCAGCGGCCGCCGCGTGATCCGGTTGTGGCGCACGCCCACCAGCTGCGGGATCGATCCGGGACCGGCTTCGAGCACGTCGTGGGCCGCCGCGTGGCCGAGCAGGGTCCCCATCAGCCGGTCATAGGCCGATGGCGCGCCGCCGCGTTGCACGTGACCGAGGATGGTGACCCGAACGTCCTCCTCCAACCGCTCCTCGAGAACCCGTTTGACATGGTCGGCGGTGATCGGTCGGCCGTCGCTATCGATCGCGCCCTCGGCGACGACGACGATGCTGTCACGGCGACCGGCCTCGCGACCGGCGCGCAGTCGCCGCGGCAGGATCTCGGTCCAGGTGTCGCCTGCGGGCGGCGCTTCCGGGATGAACACCGCATCGGCGCCGGTTGCGAGACAGCTCATCAGGGCCAGATAGCCACAATGGCGGCCCATGACCTCGACCACGAAGGTGCGTTGGTGGCTGTCCGCGGTGGCGCCGATGGCGTCGACCGCCTCGGCGATCCGGTGCAGCGCGGTGTCGGCGCCGATCGACATATCGGTGCCGGCCATGTCGTTGTCGATCGACGCGCCGATGCCGGCGAGCGAAAGACAGGCGTGTCGATCGGCCGCTTCATGCGGGATGTGACCCTGCTCCTCGAGCTCCTTGATGAGCCCCGGCCACTCCCGATGCAGGAGATCGGCGGCGGTCAGGCTGCCGTCACCTCCGAGAACGATCAGGCGGTCGATGCCGTGCTCGACCAGGTTCTGAGCGGCACGAAGCCGCCCCTCGCGGGTGCGAAACTCTTCACAGCGGGCGGTGCCGATGACCGTGCCACCCTGGTGCATGATGCCGCCGACCGCGTCCCAGTCCATGGGCTGGAAGGCGTCGCCGCCCTCGACCAGCCCCCAGAATCCCTCGCGGATGGCCACGGCTTCCATACCTTCTTCGAGAGCCGTCCGTACCGCCGCCCGCAGGGCCGCGTTCATGCCGGGCGCGTCACCACCGCTGGTCAGGATGCCGAGTCGGTTTGTTTGTTGGTCCATGTCGTTCATCAATTGCCTCAGTCGCACCACAGTCGAGCGGGCATTCTAGCGCGGACCTACGAAAATGCGGAAACTGCGGCGCGAATGGCGGCGATCAGAACGATGACTGCGAAGAGTCGTTTCAGGGTCGTGGCCGAGAGCTTGCTTTCGGCGAGGTGGGCGCCGGCGAGGCCCCCGATCAGCACCGCCACGCCCAGCGGCACCGCGATGTGGAGATCCACCGAACCGCGCACACCGTGCGCGGCGAGGCCGGCAATCGACAGAATGAGAACCGTGGCCGAGTTGATGGCCGCGACCTCGCGCGGGCCTGCCCACCCGAGGAGCAGGATCAGCGGGCCGAGGAAGACGCCGCCGCCGATGCCGAGAAAACCGGACGCGAGCCCGATCGCCAATCCCGACGGGATCGCTACCGCCCACAGCCGAGCCGTGGTCGGCGCCACCGGATCATCCGGATTGGCGGCCGTCTTGAGCATCGCGGCGGCCGCTGCCGTCAATCCGATCGCGAGCACTGCGAGGAAGACACGACGTGGTGCATCGATGAGCCCACCGACGAAAGCGGCGGGGATGGCGGCGATCAGAAACGGTGCCAGCAGCCCGACACGAAGCCGACCGGCGATACCGAAACGCGCGAGCGCCGCGCCGGTGACGATGATGTTGAGGAAAAGGGCAGTCGACGGCATGGCCTCGGTGTCGACCCCGAAGAGGGTCATCACCGCCAGGTAGCCGGTGCCGCCGCCAAGCCCCACCGCCGCATAGGCCGCCGCCACCAGCGCACACAGCGGTACCAGCAGCAGCATCGTCGTCGTCGTCACGCCCCGATTGTGCCACGAACCGTGTCAGCCGCCCGTGCCCGACGAGGGCTCTACGGCTCTACGGCATCACGGCTATTCAAACTCTTTCTTTTTCAACGCAAAGGCGCAAAGACGCAAAGTGTTTTCTTGACTTGGCGCCGGGGTCTCTTCAGCTTTTCCAGGGTAAAGGTCGAGATATGCTTCGTGAACTCATGGTTTCTTCGTTTTCCGGGTGGGTGGGCGGAAATCCGAAATCCGAAATCCGAAATTCCACCGGGGGGTGGGGAATTCCGAATTCCTCATTCCGAATTCCTCATTCTGGTCGTTATACTCCCCCAATGACATCAACCGCCCTCAAGGCCCTGCTGCTGGATCTCGACGACACGTTGATCGACAACTCGATGGACACATTCATCCCGGCGTACTTCCGCGCCCTCGAAGTGTTCGTGGCCGAGGTGGTGGAGCCCGGGATGTTTATCGAAGAGCTCCTGAAAGCGACCCGGGCGATGGACCGCAACGATGGCGACGGCCCGAGCAACGAGGAGATCTTTGCCGCCGCCTTCTACCCGGCGCTCGGCGTGCCGCGGGAGGAGATGGAGTCGCTGCTGGCCCGGTTCTACGAGGAGGCATTTCCACAGCTCGCGCCGCTGGTCCAGCCGCGCGCCGCAGCGCCGAAGATTGTCGAGTGGGCAAAGGGCCGCAGCCTGCAGGTGGTCATCGCCACCAACCCGCTCTTCCCGCGCACCGCCATCGAGCAGCGCATGGAGTGGGGTGGCGTGGGTGTGGACCGCTTCGACTACGAGCTCGTGACCTGCTACGAGAACTGTCACGCCACCAAATCGAGCCCGGCCTACTTTCGGGAGATAGCCGATTCCCTGGGCCGACAGCCCGGCGAGTGCCTGATGGTCGGCGACAACTGGGGCTGGGACGTGGTCTGTGCGGGCGAGGCCGGCATTCCCGGGTACTGGATCGCGTCGGACGGTGTGAAACCTCCGGAACCGGTGGTCCCGGTGGTGGGGCGGGGGGATCTCGACGGGTTTCTGGCGGCGGCGGAAAGCGGCGATCTCGAGGAACACTGGGCTGAGCGGTGGCCCGGGGGCTCGCGGTATGAAGGTCGATGAGCTGAAGCGGCGGCTGTCGGAGCGCGTCATCGTCGGCGACGGCGGCATGGGCTCGGAGTTGTTGCAGCGCCTCCCCGAGGGATCGCGCCTCGATGTCGCCGCGCACGAGCACCCGCAGGAGGTGCTCGATATTCACCTGGCCTATATCGAGGCCGGGGCCGAGCTTATCGAGACCGCCACCTTCGGCAGCTCACGTCCACGCATGACCCGGGGCCGAGTCGGCGATTTCACCGAGAAGGTCAATGCCGCGGCAGTCAAGCTGGCGCGCGAGGCGCGCGAGATCTCGGGCCGTGACGTGTTGGTGGCGGGTTCGATCGCACCATTGGCCGGTGTGATCGACCTCGACGAGCCCGAGGGCCGCGCGTTGATTCCAACCGCCCATGCGGAGCAGGCTGCGATCCTCGCCGGGCGCGGCGCCGATCTGCTCGTCCTCGAGACCTTCTTCCGGGTCGACGAGCTCGCGATCGCGGTGGCGGCGGCACGCAGCGTCACCGATCTGCCGCTGATCGGCATGATGACCTTCGCCCACGAGCGGTCCCCTCATCCGTACGAGGAGCAGGCGGCGATGATCGACGAGCTGGCCGATCTCGACCTGGTGGCGATCGGCGTCAACTGCGCCCCGGGGCCGATGGGGGCCCTCGAGATCCTGCGCCACGTGCGGCAGACGAAGCTGCCGTTGGCGGCGTCGCCCAACGCTGGCACGCTGGTACGGCGCGAGGGCCGCATCCTGATGCCGCCCGCGACCCCGACCTATTTGGCACAGTTCGCCCGCCAGGTGGTGCGGTTGGGAGCGGCCTACGTCGGCGGCTGCTGCGGCACCGGGGCCGAGCATGTCCGCGCCATTGCCGAGGTGGTTCGTGATCTCAGACCGGAGCCGCGATCGGGGACGTCGGTGGCGGTGCCTGAGAGCATGCCTCCGCCGGAGCCCGTGCGTCCGTCCTCGTCGCTCGCGACCAAGCTCGAGCGCGGGCGTTTCGTGCGGCTGGTGCAGCTCGACCCGCCGAAGGGAACCAACGCCGAGGCCATCCTCGAGGCCGCGGCGGCGATCGCCGCCCACCCTGACGTCGATGCGGTGGATATCAACTCCAATCCACTCGCGCGCCTGCGCATGGATCCGCTCTACCTCGGCCAGCTCATCCAGCAGCGGACCGGTCTCGAGGCGGTTCCCCACATCACCCCGCGCGACGCCAGCCTGATGGGTCTGCAGTCGCAGCTCCTCGGCGCCTGGACCGGCGGCATCCGCAGCCTGCTCGCGATCACCGGCGATCCGTCGCAGCTCGGGGACCTTCCCGGCGTCCACGACGTCTACCACGTCGACGTCTTCGAGCTGGTGCGGGCGCTGTCGCGGATGGCCGAGGGCTTCGATTGCGCGGGCAATAGGATCGGCGACCCGCCCGGGTTTCTGATCGGGGTGGCCGTCAATCCAGCGGCTGACGACCCGATGAAGGAAGCCGACCGCCTGCGCCGCAAGGTCGACAACGGCGCCCACTTCGCCATGAGCCAGGTGTGCTTCGACTGGGAGCCCTGGGATCGATTCACCGATTATTGTGGTGGCGAGCTTCCGATCCCGACCCTGGCCGCGGTATGGCCGCTGCGGTCGCTCAAGATGGCGCTGCGGCTGCACCACGAGGTGCCTGGGATCCTCGTCCCCAATGATCTGCTCGCCGCCCTCGAAGCGGCCGGCGCCGACGCCGCACAGGTCGGATACGAACGCGCGGTGAAGATACTCCGGCAGGCCCCCGACCATGCCGCCGGCGTGTACCTCATCGCGCCTTTCAAACAGCCGCAGGCGATTTTGCCGCTGATCGACGACGCTCGGTCGAATGAGGAATGAGGATTGCGGAATTCCCACCCGCCCACCCATTTCGGATTTCGGATTTCGGATTTCGGATTTCCGCCCACCCGCCCTTTTCCATTTCGGATTTCGGATTTGCCACCCACCCGCCCGCGAATTGGCGATTGTGAGAAAGGCGCGTTCACCGGAGGTGCCTGCCATCCCGACATGATGTTGTCCTCAACATCATTTCGGCGTGCCTGGCATCCTCGCGGGAAGGGCGTTTGCAGAAAAGCGCGTTCCCAGGGGTTGGCATTTCGGGGTCTCCGTCCTGTAGTCTCCTCTCTTGAAGGACTTGAAAATGGCCGATGAATCGTCGAAGGAGCGCGTCCTAGCAGCCGGTTCGGACCGGACGGAGGAGCTGCGCGCGCTCATGGCCGAGCGCATCCTGGTCCTCGACGGCGCCACCGGCACGATGCTGCAGTCGAAGGATCTCGAGCCTGATGATTTCGGCGGACCCGAGCTCGAGGGCTGCAACGAGATCCTGGTGCGCACCCGACCGGATGTGATCTCAGGCGTCCACCGCGCCTACCTCGCGGCCGGCGCCGACATCATCGAGACCGACACCTTTGGCGGCACGCCGCTGGTGCTCGCCGAGTACGGGCTGGAGGCCGAGGCGCGGGCGCTCAACCGTGTGGCCGCCGAAATCGCTGTCGAGGCTGCGCGAGAAGCCTCGACGCCGGCAAAGCCGCGATTCGTGGCAGGCTCGATGGGGCCGACGACCAGGGCGATCTCGGTCACCGGCGGCATCACCTTTGCGGAGCTGGTGTGGACCTTCCGCGAGCAGGCGCGCGGGCTGCTCGAGGGTGGGGCCGACATTCTCTTTATCGAGACCTGCCAGGACACCCGCAACACCAAGGCGGCCCTGATCGCGGTCGAGGAGGCGTTTGCCGAGGCCGGCGTCCGCCGGCCGATGGTGGTGTCGGGGACGATCGAGACCTCCGGCACGATGCTCGGCGGCCAGGCCGCCGACGCCTTCCTGGCCTCGATCGAGCACGCCGAGCCGCTGGCGGTAGGTCTCAACTGCGCCACCGGGCCCGACCTGATGACCGACCACCTGCGCACCATCCACCAGCGGGCGAGGGTCGCGGTGTCGTGTTTCCCAAACGCCGGCCTGCCGGACCAGGACGGCATCTATCCGGAGACCCCCGAAAGCCTCGCCGCAGCGCTCGAACGCTTTGTCGATGCCGGCTGGCTGAACATCGTCGGTGGCTGTTGCGGCACAACCGCCGAGCACACGGCGGCGATAGCGGCCATGGTCGCGCGCCGAAAGCCGCGTGCCATCAATGGAAAACGGGAGAGGAGAGCCGTCTACACCGGGATTGACCTGATCGAGCCCGACGAGGACAACCGGCCGCTGCTGGTGGGCGAGCGCACCAACGTCATCGGCTCGAAGAAATTCCGCGAGACGGTCGGTGCCCGCGAGTGGGACGAGGCGACCGAGATCGCCCGCCGCCAGGTCAAGGGCGGCGCCCAGATCCTCGATGTCTGCCTGCAGTCGACCGAAGGCGATGAAAAGACCGCGGTGGGGGAGCTCTACGAGCGGATCGGGCGCGCCGTCAAGGTGCCAATCATGATCGACTCGACCGATCCCGCGGCGATCGAGGCCGCACTGACCTCCTGCCAGGGCAAGTCGATCGTCAACTCGGTCAACCTCGAGGACGGCGAGGAGCGGCTCGAGGCCGTGGTGCCGCTGCTCAAACGCTACGGCGCGGCGGTGATCTTCGGTGTCATCGACGAAGACCCGCAGCAGGCACAGGCCTTCACGCGCGAGCGCAAGCTCGCGATCGCCCGCCGGGCGCATCAGCTCGTGACCGAGAAGTATGGAGTCCCTGAAACCGACATCATCTTCGACCCGCTGGTCTTCCCGGCTGCGAGCGGTGACGAGAGCTACATCGGCGGTGCGGTCGAGACCATCGAGGGCCTACGACTGATCAAAGAGGCTTTCCCCGCCTGTCCGACCGTGCTCGGCATTTCCAACGTCTCCTTCGGTTTGCCGATCCGAGCCCGCGAGATCGTCAACTCGGTCTTTCTCTACCTCTGTACCAAGGCCGGCCTCGATATGGCGATCGTCAACACCGAGCGCCTGGAACGCTACGCGGCGATCCCCGACGAGGAGCGGCGGATGGCCGAGGCGCTGCTCTTCAACCACCCACCGGCGGCGGGCGCGACGGACGATCCCGCGCTGGCCGAGGCGCCCGAGGACTGGCGCGAGCAGACGCCGGGGCAGCGGGCGGCCATTCACCAGCACCACGTTTCCCGCCTCTCAGACCACTTCCGGGGCGCCAAGCGCCAGGCCGTCGTGCGCCCCGAACAACCCCTCGATGCTCGGCTAGCCGGCTACATCGTCGACGGCAGCCGCTCCGGGCTGCGCGAGGATCTCGATCTCAAGCTGGCCGAGGGACTCGCGCCGCTCGACATCATCAACGGGCCGCTGATGGCCGGGATGGCGGAGGTCGGGCGGCTGTTCAACGCGAATGAGCTGATCGTCGCCGAGGTCCTGCAGAGCGCCGAGGCGATGAAGGCCGCGGTTTCGCACCTCGAGCAGTTCATGGACGCCGACACATCGGCGGCGCGGGGCCGTGTTGTCCTCGCCACCGTCAAGGGCGATGTCCACGACATCGGCAAGAATCTGGTCGAGATCATCTTCGCCAACAACGGTTTCGAAATTATCGATCTCGGGATCAAGGTCGTACCGGAGAGCCTGGTACAGGCGGTGCGCGAGCACCGGCCGGATGCCATCGGTCTGTCGGGCTTGCTGGTCAAGTCGGCACAGCAGATGGTGGTGACGGCAGGGGATCTGGCAGCGGCCGGGATCGACCTGCCGATCCTGGTCGGCGGTGCGGCGCTCTCGAAGCGATTCACGAACGAGCGCATCGCCCCGGCCTACGGCGGTCCGGTGCTCTACTGCTCCGACGCCATGGCGGGGCTCGAAAAGATGCTTCGTATTGCGGATGGCGGTGGTATTGCTGCAACGACCAGCGTCGCGAAGGCCAAGCCCGGACCCGCGAAAGCGGTTACCCGCGCCCGGTCGCAAACCGCGTCCGCGAGCGCCGGACCTGCGATCCGTCCCGACATCGACCCTCTGCCACCGCCGCGCCCGGACCGCGTCGTATGGTCGCCGGTGGAGGATCTGCGCGAAGTCTGGTCGTTCATTAACCCGCAGATGCTCTACGGCAAACACCTCGGTCTGCGTGGCAGCTTTGCGCGACTCCTCGAGGAGGGCGATGTCAAGGCCGAGAAGCTGCTGGCGGTCATCGAAGGGCTCAAGGACGAGGTCGAGAACTGGATGCGGGTGCGGGCGGTATGGCGCTTCTGCGAAGCGGTACCCGACGGTGAGGCCATCAGCTTGTACGAGCCCGGATCGGAGAAAGCTGCCCACACGTTTGTCTTCGGACGCCAGGCCAAGCCCGGCGGGCTGAGCCTTTCGGACTTCGTCGTGCCGCCGGCGGGCGGTGTCCGTGACTCGGTGGCCCTCTTCGTGGTCGGTGCCGGCGACGGGGTACGCGAGCATTCGACGGCAGCCAAAGAAGCGGGGGAGTACCTCTCAAGCCACGCCATCCAGGCCCTCGCCATCGAGACTGCCGAGGCCGCCGCCGAGTGGCTGCACGCGAAGTTGCGCGAGGCGTGGGGATTCCCCGATCCGCCGGAGATGGGGATGAAGGACCGCTTCGCGGCGCGCTACCGCGGCAAACGGTTCAGCTTCGGCTACCCGGCGTGTCCGGACCTCGACGACCAAACCGCGCTGTGGCGGCTGCTCGAACCGCAGGAGATCGGGGTCAGCCTCACCGATGGGATGATGATGGAGCCGGAAGCATCTGTGAGCGCTCTTGTTTTTCATCATCCAGATGCACGCTATTTCTCGGTGACGGGTACGAATCGATGAAACCGATTTCGAATTTCGAAATTCGGATTTCGGAATTGACCCCCAACCGCCCACGAATTCCTCGGGAGGTTGGGTGGGATATCCGCAATTCGAAATCCGAAATCCGAAATAATGCGAAGTCGGGTTGACCAGGGAACATCGAACGAGCAAACTTGCACGGCGATGAATGAGCTGATCTTGATCGTCGACGACGAGACCGGAATTCTGACGACGCTGGCGCAGATCCTCGGCGACGAGGGTTACCGCACCATCACCACGACCAGCGGCGAAGAGGCCCTGCATCTGTTTCGCGAACAGCGGCCGGATATGGTCTTCCTCGATATCTGGCTGCCCGATTGGGACGGCCTCGAGACGCTCCAGGCCCTGCGCGACGTCGATCCGCAAGCGATGGTGATCATGATGTCCGGCCACGGAACATCGGAGACCGCGGTCAAGGCGATCAAAATGGGCGCCCACGACTACCTCGAGAAGCCGCTTTCGTACGACCGTACCGTGAGGGCGGTCAAGGACGCCCTTGCCACCAAACGAGCCAGGGTCGAGGCGGCCGGAGCCGGGATCCTGGAGCAAAGCCGCGAACGAATCGAGCCGGTGATGAAGTTCGACCCGCCGCCGGAGCTGCCGATCCTCGAAGTCACCGACCGCCACCAGAGGACGATCCGCGATGCCAGCGTGATCTATGGGCTCGGGCTCCACTCGGGGGGCCGCACCGGCATGGTGATCCAGCCGTTGCCACCCGATACCGGCATTCATTTCATCACCTTGCCGAGCGGCGTCACGATGCCCGCACACGTGAGCTCGATCGCCGAGACCGACTACGCGACCACGCTGACCCGAGACGGCGAGAGCATACGCACGGTCGAGCACCTGTTGTCGGCGCTGCACGCCTGCGGCATCACCAACCTGCTGGTCAAGGTCCACGGCGAGATTCCGGTGCTCGACGGCTCGGCCCTGAGCTTCCTCGATCGGCTTCAGGAGATCGGGATCGCCAACCAGGATTCACCGGTCAAAGAACTGGTGATCGATCGCAGGTACCAGGTCGGCGAGGGCGACAAGTCGCTGGTCATCGAGCCTGCGGACTTCTTCTCCGTGTCGTACCAGCTCCGTTATCCACCGCCGGTGGGGGACCAGTTCTACGAATTCGAGATGGCCGACTGCGAGGCGTTTCGCGAAGAGATTGCGCCCGCCCGGACTTTCGGCTTCATGCGCGACCTCAGGATGATCAACGAGCTCGGTCTCGGCACCGGAGGCCGCCTCGACAATTTCATCCTGGTTGGCGAGGACAACGTCATCAACACCGACCTCCGCTTCCCGGACGATTTCGTGCGCCACAAGATTCTCGACATCATCGGCGATCTCTACATGCTCGGCTATCCGGTGCGCGGTAAGGTCACGGCGAGCCTGACCGGTCACCGCGACAACATCGAGATCCAACGCCAGATCCTGGCTGCGAACAGCTGATTCTGAACCCACGTCCGAGTCCGCATCCGAGATTCTCATGCGGCGATACGGCCCCGCAGCTTGTCGGCTTCCCCTGCCCACCTACTTATCGCAACGACGCAAAGGCGCAATGGTTTTATTTGACCTGGCGCGAGAGTCACTGCCGTTTGTTCCAGGGCATTGGTCAATAAAACCTTCGTGATTTCTTGGTGTTCTTTGCGCCTTCGTGGTTCAAATGGGCGGGTGGGGGAGGAAGCGAAATCTGCAGAGGCTCACTCGATGTAGCCGAGCGCCCGCAGCTGATCCACCAGCTCTTCGTCGACGTCGGAGGCGCGGTTTTCGCCTTCCGTCGGTGCACCCCACGTCGGGATCGTCTGCAACGCGTGAGCGTTGCGGAATGCTTCGGTGAAGATCTCGGTCCGCGCCCGTCCGGCGAAGTCGTCGGCCACCGGGAGGCCGATGGCATAGAGCACCGTCGGCGGGACGTCAATCACCCGCAAGTCCTCTGGCTTCGCCTTCGGGTCGATGTCAGGACCGGCGGCGATGAAGACGCCCGGGGTCTTGCGGCCGTGGGTGCCGGACAGAAGGTCGACCGATCGTATGGCGCCGCGGAGCGGGACACCGGCAACCCGCAACGGCTTCTGAGCTCCTTCTGTGAGGACCTCGACCGAGAAATCGGCGCCCTTTTTCTTCTCCTTCGGGGTTGCGTCGCGTAGGGCGAACACGGGCGCGCCGCCGGTGTAGGTAACGGTTGCGAGAGCTGCTTCGAGCCGGTCGCGGATCAGGGCCTGTTCGGCGGCCGTCACCTTCCCGCCGTTTTCTCTACCGGCGAGCGCGTAACGAACCTTCTTCACCAGCGACCGCTCCGGTGAGGCGTAGCTGTAGAGCTCGGTCCGATTGAAATCCACTCCGCCGTCGGAGGTCGCCAAGAAACCGAGGTGCTCGAGGACGGCGTCGAAGTTGAGGCGAATGTGGGTGGTCACGCCGTCCATGGCTTCGAAGCCGTGGTCGGACATGACGATGATGTTGACATCGGGACTTGCTGCCGCCATGAGCTCGCCGAGGGTACGGTCGACGAGCTCGTACTCACGGGCAATGAGCTCCCGCTCCGCCTCGAGCTCGGAGGGCTCGGCGGCCGGGAAGGCCTCGGGCTCGAAAGCGCGCCAGTGGAAATGGCAGGAGATGTCGACGCCGCGGAGGTAGAGTAGGATCAGATCGTAATCCTGACCGGCGAGATCGATCCCCAGGCGGCCGAAAATACGATCCGCTTCGAGCATCGAGCTCGGCTCGTGCCCTTTTTCCTCTGCGCGGAACCGTGTCAGCTCGGCGTCGAAGACTGCGCGGTACTCAGGGGGCCACACGCGGTCCGGGATTTCGTGGATAGCACGGTCCGAAATGATCGTGCCGTTGACCTCTTCGACCGGCCACGATGCCCACCACCCCACGACCGCGACCCGGCCGCCGGTCGCGGTCACCATGTTCCACAGGGCGGGAACCCGGCGCAGGGTTGACGATACCGGCTGGTCACCCTTGACGGTCGGTACCACGAATTCGGTAATGCCGTGCGCCTCCGGCATGACCCCGGTGGCGACCGTCGTCCAGATCACCGGCGAGGCGTGGTGAAAGGTCTCGAGCGGCGAAGCGACCCCACGATCGGCGAGCCGCTTGAGACTTGGGAGACGGTTCTGCGCCCACATCCAGTCGATGACTTCCCAGTCGGCTCCATCGACACCGAAAAGGATGAATGGATGGGTCGGCGTCGGATCCTCCACGCCCCGACACGAAACCAGCGTTAAGGCCAATACAGCGGCCAGGAAGACCGTCAAGACGAGAGACGATCGATTCACCATGAGCGACCGGAGTCTAACACCGAGAAACATTGTTCATCGTTGAAACGGTGGAACGTTAGGACGTTACCCACGCTCCCATTCCCTTGATGACGCCGAGGTGACGGGAGGGTGGCCGATAATCCGAAATCCGAAATCCGAAATTCAGAATTCCATGCTCTCCGGCTCGTAATACTCGCGCGGGTGCTTGCAGCAGGGGCACTTCGGTGGCGGCTCGGTGCCCTCGTGGATGTAGCCGCAGACGGAGCACTTCCAGCGAATGGGCTTCTCCCGCTTGTAGACGGTTCCGTTCTCGACCATCTCGAGGAGCTTCTTGTAGCGGTCGCGGTGTTCGGCCTCGACGCGGGCAATCATCCTGAAAAGGATCGCGGCCTCCTTGTTGCCCTCCTCTTCAGCAGCGTCGGCGAATTCGGGGTACATGCTCGTGGTCTCGTGGTGCTCGCCGCCGATCGCCTCCTTGAGATTGGCGACGGTATCGCCGATGCCGCCGAGCAGGGCGAACTCGTCCTTGGCGTGGCGCATCTCGTTGATGGCGGTCTCCTCGAAGATCTTTGCGATGTAGTGGTAGCCCTCCTTGCGCGCCACCTTGGCGAAGTAGGTGTACATATTGCGTGCCTGGCTCTCACCGGCGAACGCGGCCCTCAGGTTTTCTTCAGTCTTGGACATCTTTCCTCCTTGTTCGAGCCCGAACATCCCACCATGTCGCTGCTGCGGCCAGCGATATGCCGTAATCTGCGGCGTTTCCTCGCGTCGGGCTGCTCGACGTACCGTCAAATACGCCTCCGCGACCCTCAGGTCGAAAACACCACATCTCACGACATCTCGCTGGCCTCGCGACGCGACATGGCGGGATGTGCGGGCTCATGTTGGCTCGCCCACATGGGCGATATCGGTGAACTGTGCGATCTCTGAACTCGTGGTTCGAAGGTCGGCGATGCCGAGGCGATGAACGTCGTCGTTGCCTGTGAGCCGGGCGAAGTTCGCGAGCTCTCTGGTCGTGACGCGGAAGAAGTTGGCAAGCCGCTCGGCCGACAGGTCGACGTCGAAACGAGACCTGAGCTCGGGATCCTGGGTCGTGATGCCGACCGGACAGCGACCGGTGTCGCAGATGCGGTACTGCTGACAGCCGATGGCGATCAACGCCGCCGAAGCGAGAGCGACCGCGTCCGCGCCCATGGCCAGTGCCTTTGCCACGTCCGAAGCGGACCGGAAACCGCCGGTGATGACCAGAGAAACCCCTTCAGCGGCCATAGCGTCCAGGTAGCGCCGGGCGCGCGCCAGGGCGAAGATGGTGGGGATCGCGGTCGAGTCCTTGACCGTCTTTGGCGCGGCGCCGGTGGCTCCCGGCCGGCCGTCGATGGTGATGAAGTCGGGTTGTGCGTGCAGTGCAATCTCCAGATCGGCCTCGATGTGACCGGCCGCGAGCTTGACTCCGATGGGTTTGCCGCCGGAGGTCTCGCGGAGCCACTCCACCTTTTGCCGCAGTTCATCGGCGTTGGTGATGTCTTCGAAGTGGGCCGGACTGATCACATCCTCGCCCGGCGGGAAGCCGCGGATCGCCGCGATCTCCTCGGTGACCTTGTGCCCGGGTAGATGACCCCCCATCCCGGGCTTGGCCGACTGGCCGATCTTGATCTCGATGGCGTCCACCGCCTTCAGATTTTCGTCGGTGACGCTGTAGCGATTGGGTACGTACTCGAAAATGTAGCGGTGTGCGGCCGCCAGCGACTCGGGCACGATACCGCCCTCGCCCGAGCACATGACCGTCTCGACCGCGGCCGAACCTTTGGCGAGGGCGATCTTCGCCTCCCTCGACAGAGCGCCAAACGACATGTGGCTGACGAAGACCGGGGTCGAGATGACGAGAGGATGCTTGGCCTTGGGACCGATCACGGTGCGGGTGGCAACCGGCTCGTCGTCGTTCAGGGGGAGGGAGGCGAGCTGCGCCCCCATGATCAGAACCTCGTCCCACGACACCACCGGCTTGCGGGTTCGCATGGGCTCGATGATCGATTCCCCAGTGATTGCCATCCGCTGAATGTGCTGGAACTGATGCTCCAGGTCATCCGACGAGCGCTTCCAATCGGACAGGTAGCCGGCGAGGGCTGATGCGGCTCCGGCGGTCTCTTCGCGAGGCACGGCCTGATCGGTGGATGATTCTCCCTGGACCTCGAAATAGCTCTTGTCCGCGCCGCAGACCGGGCACTCCCAGTCATCCGGGAGATCGCTCCAAGCGGTGCCTTCCGCGTCTTCGTCGTAGATGTGGCCGCAGACCGAACACTCGTACTTCATGGTTGCCTCTCCAACCGGTCGGCTCCGAGCTACACTTCAACCGGAATAGCTCGCTAAATGAGAAATGTACCTGTTAAGGGCTATATGTCAATAAATCCTGAGATTGCGAAGGTAATCATATAAAGTCATCGCGATCGGACTCGATGAAGTTACGAAGCTCTGGATCCGATCGGACCTCGGAGGGCCCAACCGCTTTACGGCTGAACGGCTGTTCGGGCCACCCGCCCACCACGGAGCCAGCGCCGAAGGGCCGCAAAGCCGTTCAGCCGCATAGCCGTATTTCCATTGACCCATCACTCTTCAGGTGCTACAACTGCGCGCCCGCGTTCGCGGGAAGAAGAGGATCCTATTGATGACCGAATTCCGAAATCTGGCGATCATCGCCCATGTTGACCACGGAAAGACCACACTGGTGGACGCCATGCTGTGGCAGAGCGGCACCTTCCGATCGAACGAACGGGTCGCCGAGCGGGTCATGGATTCGGGCGATCTCGAGCGCGAGCGTGGCATCACGATTCTCGCCAAGAACACCGCGGTTCGGCACCAGGGAATCAAGATCAACATCGTCGACACTCCGGGTCACGCGGATTTCGGGGGCGAAGTCGAGCGAACCCTGCAGATGGTGGACGGGGTGCTTCTGCTTGTCGACGCTGCCGAGGGGCCGCTGCCGCAGACCCGCTTCGTGCTGCAAAAGGCTCTCGAGCTCGGTCTGCAGCCGATCGTGGTGCTCAACAAGATCGATCGCGATGATGCGCGGCCGGCCGAGGTGTTGGACGAGGTTTACGACCTGTTCATCGATCTCGACGCTGACGAGGACCAGCTCGATTTCCCGGTCTTCTGCACCGACGCACGTAAGGGCCTGTGCCGGCGCGGAATCGACGGCGACTTCGGCGATCTTCGGCCGCTGCTCGATGAGATCCTCACAACCCTGCCGCCACCGAAGGGTGATGAGAAAGCGCCGTTGCAGCTTCTGGTCACCAATCTCGACTACTCGGACTATCTGGGGCGGCTCGCGGTCGGCCGCATCGTCAACGGCACCCTGCACGCCAACCGGACCGTCGGGATCGCCCGTGAGGCCGGTATTGGCGAGGCAAAGGTCGGCGTCGTCTACTCGCACGAAGGTCTCAAAAGGGTCGAGGTCGAAAGCGCGGTGGCGGGGGACATCGTCGCGCTGGCGGGCCTCGACGAGGTGAACATCGGCGATTCGCTGGTCGATCGGGACGATCCGCAACCGCTCAGGCGGATTGCCGTCGACGAGCCGACGATGTCGATGGTGTTTTCCGCCAACAACTCGCCGTTCGGCGGCCGCGAGGGTCAGTACGTGACCGCGCGCCAGATCCGTGCGCGCCTCGAGAAAGAGGCTCTCCACAACGTCGCCATCCGGCTGCAAATTCTCAGCAACGATGCCTTCGAGGTGCGGGGCCGGGGCGAGCTGCAGCTCGCCATTCTGATCGAGACCATGCGTCGCGAGGGTTACGAGCTGTCGGTGTCGAAACCCGAGATCGTCATCCGCGATATCGACGGCGTTCGACACGAGCCTATGGAAATTGTCCAGGTCGACTGTCCCGAAGACTACGTCGGTGTCGTGACCCAGAAGCTCGGCGGCCGAAAGGGCCAGATGACCGAGATGCACAACCCGGGTCATGGGCGGGTGCGGCTGGCCTTCCGGATCCCGTCGCGTGGATTGATCGGTTTTCGCTCGGAATTCCTCACCGATACCCGCGGCACCGGCATCCTCAACCACCTCTTCGATGGGTGGGCACCGTGGCAGGGAGAGATTCCGGGCCGCGCCACGGGAGCGCTCGTGGCTGATCGTTCCGGCAAGACCACCACCTACGCTCTCTTCCACCTCGAACCCCGAGGCACGCTCTTCGTCCACCCGGTGACCGACGTCTACGAGGGGATGATTGTGGGAGAAAATGCGCGTGTAAATGATCTCGACGTCAACGTCACGCGCGAGAAGAAGCTGACCAACATGCGAGCCGCAGGCGCAGACGAAGCGTTGCGGTTGGCGCCGCCGCGCAGGATGACCCTCGACCGCGCGATCGAGTGGATTGATGATGACGAGCTGGTGGAGGTCACGCCGACCGCAATCCGCGTCCGCAAGCGGGCGCTGGCAGCCAACCGTCGGCCGAAGACAAAGAAGAGCGCGTAGGCAGCCGCCCACCCACCCGAAATTCGATTTTCGATGTGCTGCTCTCGGCAAATGCTCTGATGTTGGCGCGCTTTTCTTCCAGTACGCTCCCCGAGAGCATGCCAGGCCCGCCGTCATGATGTTGAGGACAACATCACGTCGGGATGCCAGGCACCTCCGATAGCCGCGGTGTTGACCAATGCTTCCACCGGTCGATAACTAAAGGTGTGCTGTCTCGTAGTACTCGATGTGGCTGGACGACACTTGGGGGTCGATTGAAAATCAAGATCCGCCAGGCTGCAAAACGGACCTTCTGGGGATTGGCGGTGGTGGTCGCCCTCTCTGCCCTCTACCTCTCGGTCTTCTTCCTGCCCTATCCTCTGTTCCCGCATCACGCCGAGCTCGCGGGATTCAGCGTCTACTCCGATCGCGAGATCCCAAGCGATTTCAAACTCGTTGCCGAAGATGCGCGGCATCGCGTTGAAGCGATGGAGCCCTATCGTGGAGCCGCGACACCGCGCATCTTTGTCTGTCGGTCACGACGCCTTTTCGTTTTTTTTGTGAAGCTCGCCGGCATGCATTACGCCGGCCAGGGGCTGGGGATCTCGGCGGCCGGGAGTGTTTTTCTGTCCGCGCCGGGGATCGAGGCTGTCGGGCGGCGGAACGGCGGTCAACCGGTACACTCGAGACTGCAGGGGTCGTGGGCGGCAGCGATTGCGCACGAGGTCGCACACGGCCTTGTATTTGCTGAGTTGGGATTCAAAAGGGCGCGGAGGATCCCGGTCTGGAAATCGGAGGGCTACGCCGATTACTCGGCCAATCTCGCCGCTGCGGCGTCTGATACCGATTACGATTTCCGGAGCCGAATCCGATATCTGCTGGACGACGATTCGTGGCGGCTTTCCGTCAAACACTTTGACCGCCGTCATTTTCGTTGGCACGTGTTGGTGGAATTCCTATGCTCGGTGAAGGGCCTCACCTTCGAGGATCTCATCGACGAGAGTGTCTCTGAAGACCGAGCATGGGACCAGACGATGGCGTGGTACTCGACCGGCGGTTCTTAATCTGCCCTACCGCTCAGATACCAGATACCAGATCCGCCCGCCCCTCGGCAATTGCAGAGGAGAACCCATGATTATGATGCATCCGGCATCGAGTGGGGATTCCCGAGAACGCTATCGTCAAAAATCCGAGCCGCACTTCAGGGGCCTCGCCTTATAGCTCGCGATTGCGGCCTGGGTGCGGCCGACCATGGCGTGCGGGGCGAGGCGGCCGCAGTGGCCGTGACCTTCAAAGGGCTCACACAGCCCACGGCAGAAGGAGACCTGGTGCCCGTTGTACGGACACTGAATCGTGGTGTAGCTGCGGAAGTATGTGCGTTTCCGCTCGCCGCGTGGTCGAAGCAATGACATCAAGTACCCCCACCCGTCATTTTACCAGGATTCATTCCTGGGTTTTCTCCATGCCCGTCTCTGTCTCCGTGCCCGAAACCCCGCCACCAACGGTGTAGACTCAGCCCATGAACACACCATCGATGGACGAATCCGCCGTCTTCGCCATTGAACACCCCGCCCCGAACCTCTTCACCTACTACCTCCTGTCGTCGTTCGCCCTCGGACCGCTCTTCTTCATTCTCCTGATTCCGCTCTACTTCCGCTATCACACCCTGCGTTACCGTTTTGACGAAGAGGGGATTTCCATGCGTTGGGGAATTCTCTTCCGACGCGAAATCAACCTCACCTACGCACGGATCCAGGATATCCACCTGCGCTCGAACTTCGTCGAACGCTGGCTGAATCTGGCGCGGATCGAGGTGCAGACGGCGAGCGGCAGCTCAGGGGCCGAGATGACCCTCGAGGGTCTGCTCGAGTTCGAGGCAATCCGCGACTACCTCTACGCCCGCATGCGGGGGAGTCACGACCGGCAGAGTGTGTCCGCTCGGACCCCGGTTGCGGGGGTCGGGGTCGATACGGCGGCGATGCAGGACCTGGCCCATACTCTTCGTGAGGTCGCGGCCGAGCTGCGAGCGGTGCGTGCGGCCCTCAACAGCCGCGAAAGGGGCGATTTGCCGTGACAAACCCGCATATCTCACCAACCGTCTGCTGCGACCGGAGATGTGCAGCAATCTGCGGCGTTTGCTCCCGTCGGGCTGCTCAACGTACCGTCAAGTACGTTTCCGCGGCCCTCAGGTCGCAAACTCCACATCTCGCTACACCTCTCCGGCCTCGCAACGAAAGCTGGTGAGATATGTGGGTTGGCCGCCTCAAGAACCTGATGCTGAGGCTCCTCAAGGTGCCGCCCGAGCCGCATCTGCCGGCGGGTGCGACTGACAGCGCGAGGGTCTTTCGGGCATCGAGGCGGTACCTCCAGCTCAAGCTCCTGCGCTGGGGCGTGGGGCAGGTCTTCACCCTCATCGGCCTCGTCGCCGCGCTCGTCGCGTTGCAGTTTATGGCCACCGGCACGGTTGAGGTCCTGGAAAAAGTGCCGCACAGGGCCATCATCTGGCGATTCGCGGGATGGTTCGAGGTCATCGGTGTGATCGGGTTCCTCCTGCAGCTCCCCCTGTCCCTGGTGCCGGTGATCATCGACTGGGAGATGCGGTGGTACATCGTCACCGACCGCAGCCTGCGCATCCGCGAGGGGGCGTGGAAGATCAGCGAGATGACACTCACCTTCGCCAATGTGCAGGAGGTCTCGATCCGGCAGGGCCCGATCGAGCGACTGTTCGGGATCGCCAACCTGAAGGTCCGAACCGCGGGTGGTGGAGCGAGCGTCGGCCCGCACGAGGCTCAGAGCGAGGAGAAAAGCGGCCACATCGGTTATTTCCGTGGCGTCGACAATGCGCCGATGATCCGCGACCTGATCCTGGAGCGCCTCAAACGGTTGCGCGACGCCGGTCTCGGCGACCCCGATCAACCGCAGACCGAGCTGGCGGGCGTGGAATCGACCTCAGCTCCCGCCGTCGTCGATGCCGCTCGTGAGCTCTTGACCGAAGCCCGCGCCCTCCGCCGCACCGTCGTCCCGTAGGCTCAGGCGAGAACAGGGCGCTCCTCGGAGGTGCCTGGCATCCCGACGTGACGATGTCCTCATCGTCGCGTCGGCGTGCCTGGCATCCTCTCGGGAAGCGCCTTCAGAGCACGGCGCGGTGAATGCGCTCGATCATCACGACCCGCGAGGCGCTGCCGACAAGGTCGCGAATGATGTGAAGGTTGGAAGGGAGTGAACCGGCGACGTCGGCCTTGGACGGACACTCGAGACACGCCAGACCCCCGTCTCCCAACAGACCGGTCTCGAAAATCTGTGTCAGCGCTTCGAGCCCTTCGATCCAGATCTCGAACGGTGGATCGGCCCACGCGATGTCGAAGCTGTCGCCGCGATCGGCCAGATACCCGACCGCGGCGGCCGCCGGTCGAACCAGGAGCTCGGCGCGATCAGCCGTGAGATCGAACGCCCCTGAATTCCTTTCGATCAGGCGAACCGCTGCGCGATGCCGCTCGACAAAAACCACCGAGCGGGCACCGCGCGAAAGTGCCTCGAGCCCGACTGCTCCGGTGCCGGCGAAAAGATCGAGAAAGCGCGAGCCGGCGACCCGGTCTCCGAGCACGGCGAATGCACGTTCACGCATCGAGTCCGGAGTCGGTCGCAGGCCCGTACCCTTTCCCGGACCCAGCAACCGTCGTGATCGCCAGTCCCCGCCGGTGATCCTCATTGCTCGTCTTCCACGACGCGGAGAATGACCTGGTCGCGCATGCCCAACGGCACAGACTCGCGGACGTAGGTCGAATCGTGCTCGAGAATCAAAAGGCCTTCTTCCCACACTTCAACCACCGTCGCGGTCGTGCCGTTCATCAGCTCGACCCGATCGCCCTTCTGAGGTTGCCAGGTCCGTATTGCCTCCGACGATGGGCTGGCCTCGAAAACCTGGAGCTGGAGGTCGTCAAGGGCCCCCTGGATTCTGGCCAGCGGCAGCTTGACAACCGACATGGGTGAGAAGCGAAGCAGCCGTGGCGCGTCGCGTCCGACGTGTAGGGAGAGTACGGCTTCGTCCTGCGGCGTTTTGACATCCGAGGAGACGGGTTGCTTGTCGAGTTCCTCGGCGGCGGTCTGGAGGATTCCCAGATAGACCATGTACTGATCCTCGGGAAGCGTGATGCGCCGCATGAAATCCTGCTCGTCGCCGCGTCGCACTGTGACCACAACGACGCGGTTTGAAAAGAGCGAGACCCGGGTCGCAACCTCTCCGTGGGTGACCGTACGTTCCGCGACCGGCACCGGCGCCTGGCCCGAGGCCGTGGCCGCAACAATCGAGAACATCACCGGCAAGGCGGCACGGACGATCATGGGTGCGTCTCCGTCTCCAGAGAGCGGGCCGTTTCCAGGGCCCATCTCAGCGCTTCGTTGGCCGCAATCATGTCATCGATTAGCGCGTCGCGGGTCAATTTGAGGGCGCGGCCGATGTGAGGCCCCGGTGAAACTCCGGCGTCGAGGAGATTCTGCCCGCTCACCGGCAGCTGTACCCGTGTCGCGGCGACTGCTGCGTTCGCCAGGCTCCTTCGAGACTCGAGGGGCAGATCGGACATTGCGAGCAGGAGTGCCTCGATGGGATGTTGCTCGACCACCTGTGCCTGCTGGGAAAGCGACAATCTGGAATTCGCCGCCGCTTTGATCTCGTCAACCGCCGCAGGTAGGGCCAGGAAGAGTTGGCGGACCGGACCACCGAGCTGGAGGCGCTCGGCGAGTTCCCTGGTGACCTCGTTCCCTGACGAAAGGGCCAATCCCCCCAGAAACAAAATCCAGGGCTCGGGCGGTGCGCCGAGCTGCTCGAGCTGATGCCAGGCGAGCTGGCCTTCGACTTCCATCAGGTAGCCCCGCACCTCTTCCGACCACTTCAAGTCGGAACAGAGCGCCGACAGCAACCCGAGGTCGGCGGTCAGGGCGAGTGCCTGCGTCGGGTGCGGTTCTGCGAGGAGGTTTTCGAGCTCGCGGCGGAGGCGCTGGCCTGAGAGGCGCTCGAACACGCCCTCTCCGAGAGCGGTGGAGATCAGATTGCGAGTATCGGGAGCAATCGTGAAACCGAGCCTGCGTGCATAACGCACGGCCCTCAGGGCGCGGGTTGGATCGTCGATGAAGGAGAGCGAGTGGAGGACCCTGATCTCTTGCCGCTGGATATCCATGCGGCCGCCGAAGAAATCTACCAGCTCGCCGTGGCTCTCGCCGGAGAGAGCGATCGCGAGCGAGTTGATGGTGAAGTCCCGACGGTAGAGATCTTGGCGGATCAGCGAGGTGGCGACCTCGGGGAGTGCCGCAGGGGTTCGGTAGAACTCGGTGCGCGCCGACGCCACATCGACCCGCAGACCGTCCGGGAGGGTGACAACCGCGGTCAAAAACGGTTCATGTGGATGGTGACGACCGTCGAGTGCCTCGGCGAGCGCTTCGGCGAAGGCGATGCCGTCGCCCTCGACCACCAGATCCACATCCTCGTTAGTGCGCTCCAAAAGGAGGTCTCGCACCATGCCACCGACCAGATAGACCGATACGCCCATGCGGTCGGCAACCTCACGTGCGGCCGCGATCAGGCGCTGTACCCATCCCGGTGTGACCTCTCGCAGAAGCCTGGATATCGGCTGACTCACCGGGCGGGTGCCGGCCATGCGGTGATCTAGGGACGAGCCTGCGGCGTGTTGCCGCTCGAAAAGACGGCGGAAGAGCTCCATGCGCGTAATGATGCCGGCTGGGCGGCCGGCTTCCTCGACCACGACAAATCGATAGGAGCGCTCGAGGAAGACATCGCGGAGGTCATCCAGCGGAATCGTCGCCGAGACTATCGGTAGCTCGGGCTGCATGATCGAGCTCACCGGTCGATGACCCATGCCGTGGCTGAGGGCGCGGTCGAGAATCTGTCGGGTCACCAATCCAACTAGCTTACCGGTCCTGCTGTCACGGACCGGCAGCGCATTGACCCGCAGATGGTTGATCCGATCCTTTGTCTCCTCGACATCGTTGGTGTCGTCGATCAAAAATATGGTGCGGGCGGCGATATCGATGGCGGTTATTGGCGGCGGCATTTCGACCGCAAGCGTCTCGAGAAGAGTCTCTCGGAGCTCGACAGGCATCATCCCGGTAACTCTCGCCGAAGCGGCCGTCGGGTGACCGCCGCCGCCGAAACGTTGTGCCACACGACCGATGTGGAGACCGGGGAGGCGTGAGCGAAGGATAAGGTTGATGTTCGGGGGATGGACCAACATCACCGCGCCGACAGCGATTTCGAAGATCTCGATCCAGCGGTGTACGACAAATGCCGCTTCTTCGTAGTAGCGGTCGACCTCAATCATCGATAACGCAACTGGGGAACCGGCGACCATCACCTCTTCGGTTGCCTCGACCATCCGGTTCAGGAGCTCGAGCTGCTCGGGCTGGAGGGCTTTCAACACCCACCGTCGGACCCATTCGAGCGACGCACCGTTTTCCAGGAGCCAGGCGCTGATCCGGAGATCGTCCGGGGTCGTCTCACGGTAGGATAGACCTCCGGTATCTTCGTAGATGCCCATCAAAAGGAGGGTCGCCTCCTCGGCGGTCGGCTCGATACCTCGTTCGCGGAAGAGCTCGGCGACGATTGTGCAGGTGGCGCCTACTGGACGCTCGAAGATCTTCCCAGCCTGGATGTCGTCTTCATCCTCTTCCATGTGGTGGTCGATCACTGTGACCGGGCATTTGTCGCGCTGAATGAGATCGTAGACTTCTCCGAGCCGCGATGGGCTCCTGGTGTCCACGACCACTGCGTGTTTGATCGTCGCCGCGCGGGCACGACGCAGCCTGACCTCCGGGTAGCTGACTTCAGACTCTGCAAGGAATCGGCGGACCGCCACCTCCTGGGAACCGGGGAAGAGGACTTTCGAACCGGGAAAGAGCCGCACCGCGCACACCGCCGCAGCAAATGCGTCGAAGTCCGCTGAAAGGTGGGTCGTAATGATCCTCACGCGCCCATTGTATTGAATTCGCGCCTCTTGCAGGCCCGGGTAATACGGCTATTCGGCCATACGGCCATATGGCTTCCCCCACCCGCCCACCTGAACCGCAACGAAAGATGCCGAGAATTGCCGTCGTCTCTATGCTGATTCGGGCGGCCAGCCGGCCCGAATAGCCGCATAGCCGTAGAGCCGTGGAGCTCCTGGACGGACTGAAGCGGCCTCCAGTGAACTTCGCGTGTATAACCTCAACCATGTCATTGCGTACTTCCCGCATGCGCCGCTTTTTCGTCTGCCTGGTCGTCATCTGCGTCTCCGCTGCTGCCGCGGCCCAGGTAACGCCACTCCAGGTTCCGATCGGGGAGATGGTCGAGGGCATCGCCTGCGCTTCCGACCCGACCCAGACCTACACCCTCTACATTCCGTCGACCTTCGCCAATGATCGTCGATATCCGGTTTTGCTGGTCTTCGATCCGCGTGGGCGATCCTTGCTCGCGGCCGAGCTTTTCAGGGAGGCCGCCGAAACCTATGGTTGGATCATCGTCAGCTCGGACAATACCCGTTCCGACGGATCCTGGGACCCGAACCTGGCTGCGCTGCAGGCCTTGTGGCCGGAGATCCATTTCCGGATCCCGACCGACGTTCAGCGCATTTATGCGACCGGGTTCTCGGGCGGCGTCGCGGTCGCGACCCTGCTTGCGAGATCGACCGGCGAGGTCGCCGGGATCATCGGTTGCGGAGGGTTGAATGTGGTCAACCAGGTGGAAGACGACACGTTGGCCTTCTTCTTGACAGCCGGCAACACCGATTTCAATTTCAGTGAGATGCACCATCTCGACGATGTCCTGGCTGAGCAGGGCAACCCGCACCGGCTCGTGATCTTCGAAGGCCCTCACTCGTGGATGTTGCCGCCGGTGGCCCGAGAGGCAGTCGAGTGGATGGAGCTCATCGCCATGCAGCAGGGAACCCGGAATCGTGATCGAGATGTGATCGACAAGCTGTACTCCGCTGACCTGAAAAGGGCGCAAGCGCTGGCGGCGAATGGACAGGCCCTGGCGGCGGCGAAGCGGCTGCGGGAGATGGAGCGCACCTACAAAGATCTGCACGATACCTCTGACGCGACTGAGGTCGCCACCGGTATCGAAGCCGGCGAGGAGTTCAAGATGCAGCTCAAAACTCTTCGGCGGGCGATGGATTACGAAGCCGGGTGCCTGGAACGACGCTACGCCGCGCTGACCCTGTTGCGAAACTCCGATGTTCCGCCGCCGACCCAACAGCTCGCCGGCAATCTCCACATCAGGGATCTGACGCGAAACGCTGAAAAGCCGGGCGAGGAAGGTCTGATGGCCCAACGCTGCCTCAACAGCTTGTATTCAGCTCTTTCCTTCTATCTTCCGTTGGAAGATTTGTCGAATAAGCGCTATGGACAGGTCGCCGTCTCGTACGAGCTAGCAAACATGATCCGCGACGACAACGCGGTGGTCTGGTATAACCTCGCCTGTGTACGTGCGCTGCTCGGCAAGAAGAACGACGCGATGAATGCGTTGGAGAAAGCGGTGGAGCGTGGTTTCAACAACGCCGAACTGATGGCGAGCGACACCGACCTCGACACGCTCCGAGAGCGCGATGACTTCAAGGCCCTGTTGGCGTTGTTTGGTGCAGTAATGGTCGAATGACCACAGAGACACAGAAGTACAGAGAAAACACAGAGCCGCCCACCCACCCGATAACGCAGAGACGCAAAGACGCAGAGGCGCAGAGAGAGCGCAGGTCGCTGGGCCGGGACACCGCGATGCGCACTCGTGGTTGGAGCGGTGGCCCGGTCCAGCGGTCGCCGGCCGTCGTCAGACGGCCGGCACCTCGCCGCACGGAGGAATCCAGAGTAAATTATCCGCGTCTCTGCGCCTCTGCGTTGAAACCGGTGTGGGTGGGTGGGCTTTGCGTCTTCGCGCCTTTGCGTCGTTGCGTTGAGTTCGTCCGGTCAGGCGTCGCGGAGGATCTGCAGTGCGTGGTCGCGGTCCCTGAGCGAATCCGCCTTGCCCTGATAGATCGTGCCGCGACCACCTCCGCGGCCGCCAAGGGCCGCAGCGATCGCCGAACCGGCCTCGCCGATGTTCAGGCCTGAGGATTCACCTGCGACCACAAGGAAGATCGCGCCCTCTTCGCTTTCCGAACTCAGCAGGGCCCGCCGGTCCGGCGCCGCTTCCGCGATTGTGCGCCCGACCCGCTGCAGAAAGGCCATATCGCGGTCCTGCCAGTGGGCGTCAAGCAGCTGTGCATCGTCCGCGCACAGGGTCGCTGCGGCGACATCGGCGAGCTCTTCGCCGAGGCGACGGACGGCTCGAGCGAGCTCTTTCTCCCGATCCAATCGCAGCGCGATGACCTCGGAGAGCTTGTCGTCTCCGGTGTCGAGCAGTGACCGGAGCTGCAGGTTGCGATCTTCATGGGCTGCCATCCTCCGCCGGACGCGGTCGCCGGCAACGAAGAACACCCGGGTGCCGCCCCGCATGGGCTCGGTTCCGAGGAGGCACAGGAGACCGATTTCCGCCGTCGATCGGCAATGCGTTCCGCCGCAGGTGTTGAGGTCGAGGCCCTCGATATCGACCAGCCGGACGGTGCCCTCGAATCCCTCGGGCAGGCGACGCGACCGCACACCGAGGCGCTCGAAATCACTGACCTCGGCGGTCCGGTAATCCACCGGGCGGGCGGCGTGGATCTCTCTGGCGACGGCCTCCTCCAGGCGGTAGAGATCGGCGCGATCGAGCCTCGGTGCGTCGAGCTCGATGTCGCTCCACTCTGCTCCGAGGTGAAAGGCGGTGGTTCGCCAGTCAAAGTCCCGAAGGGCCACAGCGGTCAGCACGTGTTGGCCGGTGTGTTGTTGCATGTGGTCCCAGCGCCGCGACCAGTCGAGCTCCAGCCGTACCGGCCCTTCGCCCACCGGTCGAGACAGGTAGTGACGGATCTCCTCGCCGCGCCTTTGCACGTCGAGGACCTCGGCGCCGCCGAGTCGCCCATGGTCAGCGGGTTGGCCACCGCCTTCCGGATAGAAGAGGGTGTCAGCGAGGACCGCAAAAGGATTTCCGTCCTCTTCGCCAATTGTCACGACGTCGGCCGTGAGCTCGGTGAGATAACAATCGCGGTGATACGCGGGAATGCTCATTGTCTCTCCAGCGGGTTCGCAACTACCCTCGGCCCCTCAGCGTACCCGCTGCGACGGGGATCACCGACGCCGGAGAAGACCCCGGTCGCGGGGTCGTAGATGACCGCGTTGACTCCGCCGAAGAACGCCAGGTCGGCTCGGGGCACCGGCTCAAACTCGAGGCGAAACATGTGGTCGAATCCGAAGCTCTGCAATCGATTGGCATCTCTTCTCGTGATCGGATCGGTGATTTCGATGCAGATCCGCGCCGGATCGTGAGCGCTGTTCCACAGCACCCGCGGAGCGACCACAGCGTCCCGAATGCCCATGTCACGGTCGATCACGTTGCTGATGACATCAACCACCGAGGGCGGAATGCGGTCGGAGCCTGCGCTCCCCAAAACCATGATTTTGCCATCACGACGGACGATAGTGGGGGCCATGGTTGTGGCGTAGCGTGCGCGTGGCCGCATGAAGTAAGGACTCCCCGGATGCTCGAAATCGAAGAACTCGAGACAGCTGTTGTATGGAAAGCCCAGACCAGGGGTCGCAACTTTGGCGCCGTACTGACGGCACAAGGTCTGGCTCAACGCTACCGCATTGCCATGACGGTCCACCACTGAGACGTGTGTCGTGTGCTCGCCCATTTTCGGAGCCGGCCCGGCTATGCCAAGGGCCGTCTCAGCGATTGCGCGGCCGGGTGTCATCAGCGAGGCCCGCTGGCGGGCGTGTTCTTCAGACAGGTAGTCGATTGTTCCCACTGCCTGCCGAGCCGTGTTGTGAGAGTACTGGGCGTGGTCGAAATTCGCGATCCGGAATGCCTCGATCATCACGTGCAGACGACTCACGGAGTCTCGGCTAAGAAACTCGCGCGAGAAGGTTTGTAGGATGTTGAGCGTCTCGGCCACCTCGCCGCCCCCTCCAGGCCAGGGATAGGAGATGACCTCCGCCCCCCGGTATCCGGACCACAACGGTTGAAGTTCTCTTGCCCGTACGAGTGAAAGATCCACCGCCTGAAGGTAACCCCCGCGCGTTCCGAGGTCTCGCACCATCCTGCGCGCGATGCCCCCACGGTAGAAGGAGACCGAACCCTCTTCCGTCAGACGGCGAAGAGTCGCAGCGAGATCCGGGCGGCACACGATGTCGCCCACCGATCCGAGTTTGTCGCCACCGTCGAGTACGACGAATCGGAGGTAAGGCGAAGCAAGGA
>CAYRFI010000049.1:0-29026 GCA_964423595.1 uncultured Thermoanaerobaculia bacterium
GATCTCGCCTGATTTTCAGGGACGGCTCCCGCCCGCGGGCACGGAGCTCTTCGAGGCCCAGGTTGAACAGCCTGGGCCTCGTTCTTTGCTTGTATCGGTGCCATATCGATGCCAGGGTTTAGGATCTTGGGAAGTGCAATGCCTCCTCGTCGACCGATCAACTTGCTAGGTTTCTAGCCCGCATTTCTCACCAGGTTTCGTCGCGAGGGCGGCGAGGTGCCGTGCCCTGGAGAATCACTCCTTGTTGATCAGATTCTTCAACGCTTTCCGATCGGCCTTGAGCAGCTCCAGCACATGTTCCTGGTCGATGCCGGCGACGATGATGTCGCCAATCTCGACGTTGACCTCGTCGAAAAGACCGAGCTTCTGCATGCCCTTCGTCTGGCCAACGTTGTCGTCGGTCGGCGACACGTAGTGGATCGCCTCGGCCTTGTACCGGTGGATCAGGAACAAATGGCACAGGGTCGCCAGGCGCTTGTTGCGCAACTCCGGTGCGATGGTCTCCTGGTCGCGGACCGACAGGATGCTCTTTCCGCGGCGGTCGCGAATGGTGGCGAAGACCACCCGTGCCACCTTTTCGCCCGAAGGATCGTAGACGCTGAGCTCGAGCAGCTCGGAGCCCGCGACGTGCGGCCGCAGCTTGACGGTGTATGGGCCCTCAAGGCCGTTGGCGCCGCTCCATATCTCCAGCCAATCCTCGAGCAGCCGCGGCGGTACCTCGGTCTCGACCAGGTGTTGGACCTGGGTTGAACCCTTGCCCATCGCCTTGGTGGTCGCGGTGCGACCCGAAGAGGCCATCAACGCGCCATCCAGGCGCGGCCCGCCGACCAGCGTCTGCGGCGTCTTGTATGGCGACTCGACGAGGCGCATCTTGCGCTGCAGGCGGGCCAGGGCCAGCATGCCGTCCTGCTTGAGCGCGGCGGCGAAGTCGCCGACCGCCATGCCGTCGACCTGGTGCCCACCGTAGGTAATGAAGTTGAAGACGAAGCCGAGCTTGCCGATCTCGGCCGGGAAGGCCGACATCTCCTCGTCGGTCATACCGGTGGTGTCCCAATTGAACGATGGCGATAGATTGTAGGCGAGCATCTTGTCGGGATAGTGGGCGTGGATCGCCTCGGCGAAGATCCTCGCCTCGTCGAGGTTCGCGGTCTTGGTCTCCATCCAGATGATATCGCAGTAGGGCGCCACCGCGAGCGACTTGGCGATCGCGTAGGGGATACCGCCCTGGATCGGGTAGAAACCCTCGGGCGTTCGCGCCCTCTCCGGATCCCAGACCACGTCGACGCCCAGCTCGTCGGCCCGCTGCCGGGCTTCCTGCCACGAAGCGTGGCTCGACCACGCGAGCCACTCGTCGATCGAGAAGTCGAAACTCTGTCCCTGCTCGATGTTGAATGACATGGCGTCGGCCACCGCCTCGCCGAAGGTCTTGAGCCGGGCTCCGGCCTCCCAAAGGTCGGCGAAGCGATCGATGGCCTGATCGACAATCGTGTCGACGGGTAGCACGCGGTCGACTTCGTGGATCGACAACAGGTCGCGCATGTAGCCGACGACGCCGATCTGCTCGAGCCAGCGATCGGCCTTGGCGTAGGCCTCCTTCGACACCTGGTACAGCAGGTGGCCGTTGATGTCGGAAACGCCCAGCTCGTGGAACCGCTTGAGAACGGCGAGGTAGGTCTCCTTCCAGCTCGGCACGTCGCGGCTGGTGGCGCCGAGGATGAACGGGTGGTCGCGCTCGTCGGCGGTGCTGTCGATCAGGCTTGCCGCCTCGGCGTCGGTACGGGCGACGATGATCCCCGGCACCTGCATGACGTCGAGCTGGAAACGCGCCGCGTTGAGCCGTTTGATCTGTTCGTCTACAGGCACCAGCACCTTGCCGCCCTGGTGCCCGCACTTCTTGCAGCCCGGCTTCTGGTCCTCGATATGGTATCCCGGGACCCCTGCCTCGACGAATCGCCGAATGAGATTGCGGACGTGGGCATCGCCACCGTGACCGGTGTCGGCGTCGGCGATGATGAACGGTCGGAAATCGACCTTTGGCGTCTGCCGGCGCTGGCTGGCGGTCATCCGCGACCACAGGTACTGCTGGTTGCGGTCGGCGGTCAGCAAGGCGCGAACGATCGGTGCCGCCTCGTCGGGCACCTGGCTCAGCGGGTAGCTGGCCAGGTCTGCTCCGGGGTCCTCGCTGATCGATCCCTTTGCGGAGGTCGCCCAGCCGCCGAGATAGATCCCCTCGATCCCGGCCCGTTTGATGGCCACCGCCTGGCCCGGAGTGTAGGGCCCGAACGTCGTGATCGACCTGCGCTCCGCGAAGAGTTCGCGCAAACGCGCGAAGAAGTCCTCCGCAGCGCGCCGCGCCACGGTGTAGTCCTGGTCAATTGTCCCCTGCTGCTGGACAACCTGGCGGGCCGAGTAGAGGCGGGTGATACCGGCGAACCGGGGCCCCTCCATCCAGGCGGCGGTCTCCGAGACCGCTTCCTCGAAAGCGGCGGGCTCGTCGTCCAGGGCATCGGTCGCGGTGTCGAGATTCTCGGTGATACGGCTGCCGTCCCTGGTGAATGCGCGCATGTAGGCTCCGATCCTCTGCCGCGCGACCTCCAGATCATGGTTGTTGAGGTTGATGTTCAAGAGGTCGATGTACCAGGGCACCTTGGCGCTCGAAAGCACGTAGGTCTCGACGATCTCGCGGGCAATTGGGAGCGTGGTGCTCTTCGAGTTGTCGTGGACGTCGCGGTTCGACGCGGCCTGGAGCTTGGCGTACTCCTCCTCGAGCAGCCGCAGGAAGATCTCGCGGCCGAAGACGTCGCCCTCCTCGAGCCCGGTCTCGGCATCGTCCTCGGTCAGCGCCGCCCGCTTGTGGAGCCACTCCCAGAGGATGCTGAGCCGGATCTCGCCGGTCGCCATGTCCTCCATCAAATAGAGGATGTCGTCGTTGCCGAAGAAGTCTGCCGGTTTGAGAGCCGCGGCCTGCATGCCCTGGCCGAAGGCGTTGCCGTACTGCAGCGCCACACTCAGCAGGTTGCGCGCGCCGCGAATGGTGCGCGGCGCCGACTCGAGCAGCAGCAGCCCGGCGGCGTCCCCGTCGGTGTAGGTGAGCGGCGGGAACTGCCGGCCGAGCTGGTTGGCCTCGCCGACCTTCTCCCACACCGGCCGCACGATGTGGACCATCTTCCAGTGCGCGACCCACTTGCCGCTGGCGCCCTCGCGCTGCTCACGCTCGGCCCCGGCGACCGCCTTCCCCATGCTGCTCGAAACGCCCTCCTCCGAGCCGACCGGTATGTTCGGCTCCATGCCACCCTGCCAGAGGGCGCAGTTGCCGTTGGCGTCCGGTGTGTTGACGGCCCGCCGGACGCGGTCCTCGTAGTTCCGCATGTATCCGTAGGTCATGACGATCGACTCGATGTTGGGGTTGATGAACTTCTCGTTCCAGGTGTTGGCATCGGCGACACTGTTGATGTAGTCCCAGCGGCCGGTGTTGTAGCCAACGAAGTGGAGGCCGAGGGCGGCTCGAATCTCCATCAGCTGAAAGGTCGCCTCGAGCTGCTCGACCAGGACGTAGACCTTGATCGTGCCCTTCTCGAGCCCGAGGTGGACCTCGAGCGCGGTCAGCATCTCGTTCCACAGCGCCGCCTCCTCGGCGGTCTGGATCTTCGGCAGGTAGAGGACGACGGATCGACCCTCGCCCATGAGCTGGCGGTAGGTGTTGACCACGTAAAGACACAGGTCGGCGATGGACGCGGAGAACGAGGAGCCGTCGGCGTTGCGGATGTGGCGGTCGTCGAGGTGAAGGCCGCGCGTTCGAAAGATCCGAGTGGTGAACCCGAGCTGCTTCCGCCAGTCCTCGATGATCGGCCGGCCGAAGAACCCGTCGGCCCAGGCGTTCATGTCGGCCGCCACCTGCTCGGCAACCTCGAGAAAACTGGAATCGTCGTCGACCGCCAGCTTGAGGTTGCGGATGTTGTCGAGCGACATGTTCGTGACCTGACCGAGCGCGTCCTCGCCGTCGAACATCCAGCCGTCGGCGCCGGACAACAGGGCGTAGGCCACGTTGCGCAGGCTCGACTCGAGCCGAGCGTTCGGCTTGGCGCCCGGACCAGTGCCCTGGATCCATTGGCGCTCGAGGTCCGCGGGGATCTCGGAACCGACGAACCTTCCGTCACGCGCATCCTGAACAGAGATCTTCGTGCGTGGGATTGTGCCGTCCGGATCCAGAAACGCGATCGGCTCTCGTTTCGAGAACCGGTGTGCCCGGCACTCGATCCGCTCCTGCATTAGCCGCTTCTGATCGAGATTGAAAACGGCCAGGGCCTCGAGCGCCGCGAGCGCCTCGGGAGTGTACACGTCAGGATACTCCGCGAGGAGGTTGTCTCGAATCCGGAGGATGGTTCTCGTCTGCGTGCCCGCGGGTGACGCCATGTCTCAGCCTTTCACCTCGACCGCGTCCTTTCGCGATGTCTCGACGTCCTGTCGATGACCGAAAAGGAAAGACCCGCGGTGTTGTTCCGCGCAGTATACCGCAGCGCGGCAAGAAATTACCGCAGCCAGACGAGCATGCACGGGTGCTCAGTTCAACGCGGGGAGCTCCGGCCCCCGCCCAGCACCGTGCTGTCGACATGAAGCGCGTCGTGCGATGGGTGGCACCCTGGAAACGCGATCGTCGGCACCCCAGGTCGGCCCGCATTTCCATGTGCCATGGTTGGAACGAACCACTGTGTGGCGGATTGGATTGGTGCCACGTACACAATTGTTGGGTTGTGAGGGGGGCTGGGTAGAATTGGGGTGCCCCGTCCGCGCATGGGAGACCTCCCATGCCGAGAAAACCCCGCCTCTCTGTTCCAGGAGCTACGTACCACGTCTGTTGCCGCGTCGCCCGTGGCGAGTTCGTTTTCATCGGGATGCGAAGGGTGGCGCCTCGGCCCTGAGATCAGGCCGTCAGCATGAGGCGGACGCCGACCAACCCCAGGGCGATCGCGAGACTACGGATGATCCACACCCCGCTCAACCGGTTGGACAGCTTCGCTCCGACCTGAGCTCCAATCAACACGCCGATGCTGAGGTAGATAGTCCGGTGAACTCCTTGGGCGAAGGTCCCGGTTGCAATGTGGGTGACGGTGCCTGCGAGAGCCATGATAGCGAGGATGAAGTGGGAGGTCGCGGTGGCGATGTGGACCGGGAAATGGAGCAGTGAGGTCAGCAGCGGCACGTGGATGATGCCGCCGCCAATTCCGAACAGGCTCGATAGGTAACCCACGAAAAGGCTCAGAAACATGCCGAGCGGAACGCTGAAAGAGTAGGTGTGCTCAGTACCGTCGGCCTCGATCAGTCGGCGTGTAGTGGAGCCTTGTCCGTCCCGTCCGGCGCTTTCGTTCGGCCGAGCGCTGCGCCACACGAGGTAGGTCGAGGCGGCGACGAGCAGTACGCCAAATGTAATGTCGAACAGACTCCGCGGGAGCAGGCTCGTAGTGAGAGCCCCGAGAACCGCCCCCGGGATGGTCGCAATCGCAAACAGCAGCCCGGACCGATAGTCGACGCGGCCCATCCTGGCGTACGCCTCGCTGCCCGAAGCCGCGTTGAAGAACACCACCGCGAGCGAGATGCTGGTGATCAGGTGGGGGCCATCGTGCGGGTAGAGCAGGAGCAGGATCGGGACCAGGACGAAACCACCGCCGGCCCCGATCAACGTGCCGTAGGCCCCGGTGCCGAAACCAAGGACGATAAGACCGAGCGCGCTGACGACGTCTCCCTCCACCTACCCTCCTCCACTTTCCCGCACCGAGCCTAAACCTCAGCGCCCGCTCGCGCAACATGGGTGCCAGGTGCCCCACGGGCGCCACACACATTTGATAATTGAATCGGTACCAGATCCGAGGATCTTCGGAAGGTGAATTCGCGAATCCATCCACACCCATCCCGAGACCCTCCGACCTGTGTGTTTGGGCTTGACACGGCTCAGAAGACGTCGTATTACGAATTTTGGAAAAGTATTAACTCGCTGGAGATTGAGGAATAATGGAACGAATCAGCATCGCTATTGAGACGGAGTTGCTCGAGGACTTCGACGAGCTCCTCGAACACCGACGGCTCGGCAACCGCTCCGAAGCCATTCGCGACCTCGTCAGACGCCGACTCATCGAGGACCGGATCGAGCACGAGGAGGGGGAGGCGGTGGCGAGCCTAACGTTGCTGTATGACCACGAGCAACGCGAGCTCACAGAACGCCTGGTCGGGGCGGGCCACCACCACCACGCCCGCGTCTTGTCCACCCTGCACGTGCACCTCGATCAGCGGCTGTGTCTGGAGGTTCAGGTCCTGCAGGGCGAGCCGGCGGTGCTCCGCCAGTACGCCGATCAGCTGATCGGGCTGCGGGGCGTCAAGCACGGCGAGCTGGTTCTCAGCTCGGCCGGTTTGTGGCGAGGTCACGAGCACGGCGAAGGTTCAGGCCCGTCGACGGCTACCGGAGGTCACCACCATCACGGACTGGAGGAATGACCATGAGAATCCACCCGCTACACCTCGTCGTTCCGATCGCTCTGCTGCTCCTCCCGGGAGCCTCTTCCGCCGAGGTCTCGGCGGAACAGATTGCCGAGCTCGGGCCGAGCTCTGTTGCCGGCGAGCCCGATCACCCAGAGGCGGAGGACGCGGAAGAGGTGTCGACGACCTTCCGCGGTGAGGTGACGGTCACGTCGTCGAAGACACCCCAATCGCAGGAGGCGGTGACCCAGCAGGTTCGGGTCATCGACGAGCGGGCGATCGCGGAGCTGCCCGTGCTGCCGAACCGAAACCTCTCGGAGCTGCTGACCTACCAGCCGGGGATCTTCGTCAGCGCGCTGTCGCGCAACGACGCCAACTGGGGCTCCAGCGGCGGTCTCGGCCCCAAATACAACAGCTTCCTGCTCGACGGTCTGCCCGTTGACTCCTTCATCGACAGTATGAGCATCGACCCGCTGGCACTCCAGCGCGTCGAAATTCAGCGCGGCCCGGCGGCGGTCATGTACTCCAACTACCTGGGTATGGACTTCGCCGGCAACCAGACTCCGCTCGCGGGCATCACCAACTACATCCTGCGGGAACGCGTCGAGGCGCCGCTCACCCGGCTGCAGGCGAGCTACGGCTCGTGGAACACCCTGGTCGCGCAGGCCTACAGCCAGGGGCACAACGGCGCCCTTCACTACTTCTTCGGCGGCACCTGGGAGAGCTCGGACTATACCGATTACGGGGCGCCGAACTCCTGGCTCAACATGCTCGACGACCCCGCCTACACCAAGCTGCGGCTGTACGGCAAGAGCACCGTGTATCTCGGCGGCGACGACCAGTCAGTGTCACTCTTTGTCGACTACACCGGCCACAGCGGTGATGTGGGCCGGCCGAACCGCGACTACAAACACGAGTACGGCACCGTCAACGCGGCCTATCGCAACCGGGTCAGCCGGGCGGTCGATTTGCGGATCATGGCCGGCTTGCGAACCTATGACCGCCGCTGGGGCGAGGACCTCTATCCGGACAGCCTGGCGCTGCGCGAGCACGATGGGGTGGAGCAGGCGGTCTACCCGGCCGACGTCACCGTCACGTGGACGCAGTCGACAACGGGGCAGCTCACCGTCGGCGCCGACGCTCAGGCCGCCGCCTATCGGACCTACGGCGAGGTGGACGGCGTGCAATCCACCGGCAACGACGCGAAGGCGTCGGCGTACGGCGTGTTCGCCGAACAACGGGTCACCCTGGGCGCCTGGGTGTTGCGAGGCGGGCTGCGGTGGAGCGCCAGCGAGCAGTCGTACGAGTTGCTCGGGGGCGCCGCCCCCGGGATCGACAACGCCTCCTGGTCCAAAGGGCTGTGGAGCGCCGGGGTGCGCTGGAACCTGTCGCCGACAGCGGGTGTGTTCGCCAACGCCGGAACGAGCTTCGTGGCGCCGACTCCGAAGGCCGTCGGCGGGACACTTGCGTTGGACGACCTCGGAGTTCCCGGACGCCACGGACAGCTCCCAAACCCCGACCTGCAACCGGAAAGCGGGCTCGGGATGGACCTTGGCCTTGACCTCATGGCCCTGGCGACCGGTCGGCTCGGGGTTCGGGGCTTCTGGAACCGAATCGACGACGTGATCGTGGACAACGTGGTGAGTCAAGACCCATCGCAGACCCGTTCCATCAACGCCGGCAACGCAACCTCGCACGGTATCGAGCTGGCTTTCGATCACGCACTGAGCCCCACCATCAGCTGGTTTGCCAACGCCACCTACACCAGCTCCGAGATTGACAACCCCCTCGATCCGGATCAAAGCGGCGCCGAGATCCCGTTCGTCCCGGACTGGATGGCCAACCTCGGGGCGAGCTTCCAGCTTCCCCACGGTTTCGTCATCTCGCCGTACCTGCGCGCTGTGGGCACCTACTACGACAGCTCGTCGCCGGCGGGCCGCAGATCTTTTGGCGACTACGTCATCCCCGCGCTGCGGGCGCAGGCGGCGGTCGATGCCGGCGCGGGCGCAGAGGTAGTCATCGCCCTGGACCTCAACAACCTTTTCGATGACCGCTACGAGATGCCGTGGCAGTTCCAGGACCCCGGCTTCAATTTCCTGTTCACAGTCGGTGTGAGGCTGCAGTGAGAGTTGAGGTGCTGCTCGCGGCCGTGCTGCTGGTTACGGCGGCAAGCACCGCAGCGGACGAACCGCCGCAGACCGGTGTCACCGTGGAGGTTTTCACTGTCGCCGTCGCCGACACGAACCACGAGGGGCTTGTGTTCACGCGCTCGGAGGGTGCGCTCGTCGGTGGCCTCAACCCGGATCAACGGGCGCGTGAGCTTGCCGCGGAGGCAACCGGCGAGCTCAGGCTGATTCACTCGACGAGCTGGCGCTGGGAGCCCGACGGCCGGATCGTGCTGACCTACGTGGCGTGGGCCGGGGACGGCACCCTCGCGCCCGGTGCGCGTTCGCTCCCCGCGCTCGTACCGCCCGGTCCCACCAATCCGCTCCACCCGCGGCCACCCGAGATCGGCGAGCTCGACCCTCTTGCCCACGGGCTGCGGCACCTCGCGTTCCTGCTCCGCACCGGCACCGATGGATCGGTGGCCAAGGCGCTCGGCCCCCGCGCCTGTGAGCAGCTCGAGAAGCTCGAGCCGACATTGGCGGGGGCGCTTCGTTAGGATGACTCAAACATCGACGGAAGCGTCTCATCTGGCACGGATAGGTCTGCCTATTTCTGCTGAAGAACCAGGTTCACCCACAACAGCAAGACACAAATGAATGACATCCAAAAAGCCATCATCCGGTGGAGAAAATGGTTGTAAGTGAGGTGTACAAAAGCCTGCAGATATCTCAGGGCAACAAACAGCCATGCCAATACAAGCCCTGGCAGACTCTCAACACCAAGGCTGATAAAAAGAGTACACGCCACGTAGAAAAGTACAGGCACCTCGAACATATTGTTGAAACAGCGAGTCGTTACAGTAACTCTATCTGGGACTTCCTGCCCCTGCATGAGCTTGAAGTACTTGAACTTGACTTCACCACTGCGGACGCCGAAAAACCTGGCCGACGCGGCGAAAAGGCCGACAATAAACGTCAGCAAAGCCATCAAGACCATTGGATACAACAACCTGTACCTCCTCGATTCCTTTGGAGTTCGATACCACTCAAGATCGAGTGATCATCTTTTTCATGATCAGACCCGCTAGGCGGCGCCGGCCTCTTCCCCGGCGTCCAGCTGGAAGGCCACGTCGACGCCGTTTTTCAACGTGTGCAGGACGACACAGCAATTTTCGGCCATCTGCACCAGCCCTTCAACCTGCTTGGGAGTCACACCGGGGTCGGGCACGGCCTTGACGCTGACTCGCATCATATTGAAACCAACTCGAACCGAGGGGTCTACGAGCAGCGTGCCGCGCACGTCGCAGTCTGCCTGAACATCCACCTCGAGGGACGCCAGCGGAATTCCGAGATTGTTGGAGAGGATTCGAATGGTGGTGTCCACACAGGCCACCAGTGCCGCGCACAGGATATCGCCGGGTACCGGAAGATCGTGCCTTCCTCCAACCGCGCGGTGCACGCCCACAGGGGCGGTGACGCCAAAGTCGGGGGCGCCGATCTGAACCGATCCCCACATCGGAGAATCGCCGGCTTTCGCCACCGAGGTTGCCGTGTCGGTTACAAGAGCTTCCCCGGGGGCGTCAACGCGGTATCGCTTGCGAAGTGCCCTCTGGTTATTGCGGAGTGCGTTGCAGTGGGCGGCGAGGGTGGCGATGTCGATGGTCTCTTGCATGAGAGCTGCCTCCTGTTACTACCCCTTAGGCGCCAGTTTTCGTCTGGCAGGGCGCCAGATCGGTTCTGGCAGCGTTCAGGTGTTCCAGGAAACCGGCCGTTCGGGCTGATACATGCAGGTGGCTCCCGTCGAGACCGCGGCTGTCAGGTGGGTTGCTAAGTCCGGATCGTGGCGACCGATCTTGGCGATGGCGTCTCGAATCCTCGCTGAGACGGCCTTGCGCGCTCGCTCAGCAGGAGACGCTGCCGTCCGCACCCGGCCTCCAAGTCCCGTGATTTGTTGGAGATGCTCTAGAAGCGCCTCTTTCTCCGCCTGCACCCGTTCGGACCACGCGACGTCGCCACGTTGCTCGGCCAGCTCCAACTCCCCGGCCAACTCGGTCAGCCGCGATCGGAAGGCGACCAGGGCCTGCCGGTCGACGACGGGCTCGAGAGCTGACGAACGTGGTGCCTCTGGCCCGGCGTAGAGATCGAGGGCCTCGACCGATTGGCCTGGTCGGCCCAGGAGGATGGCCAAATCGGCCAGCCCTTTCACATGTTTCACGTGAATGGTTCGTTCGTCGAAGCGAATGGTCCAAATGTCGCCCGTGCGCTTCCAGGTGGGCTGGATCGCGGGAACGTCCGCCGCTGGTGTCTCATTCAGGAAGGTCAGTATCGCCGATAGTATGGGCTCAGCATCGCCAAGCCAAGGCAGATGGGCGCCGCCAGGAAGGGGCAGGAATGTCGCGTTGGGCAGGCCAGCGGCCAGCTCCCGGCCCGCCTCGAAGCGGACGGTGTGGTCTCCTTTCCTGTGGATCACGAGCGCCGGACAGCTGACGCTCGCTGCGGCCTCCCGGGCATCCATGGCAAAGCTCAGGCCCAGGAGCCTGGCCGCCGTTTCTGCCGAGGCTGAAGCCAACTGATCGCGTCCGTAGGAGCGCGCATCCTCACTGGAAAGATCCGGGGAGAACAGGCGATTGATGGTAGCGGCGCCCATGCCCCAGTGGGCCTGAACCAACGCCATCAGGGCGTCGCGGATGTTGTCGGCACCCAGGTCGGAGCCGCACGCGTAGGCCCCGACGAACACCAGCTTTTGGACGCGTCCTGGGTTGGCTGCTGCCCAGGCGAGGGCTACGGGAGCGGCGCAGGAAAAGGCCAGGAGATCGACGGAGGGTTTGGCGAGACCACCCAAGATGGCGTCGAGGACCTCGACCTCGGTTTCCTGGGTGAAGTCGTGTCGGTCGCGGCTGCTGAGGCCGACACCGGGACGGTCGTAGCGGACAACCGTCCGGTGCTGCGCGAGCGTGGAGAAGAAGTGGCGAAACGTCGGTTGCTTCCAATCCCTTTCCAGGTGCGAGACCCACCACGCCGGGCACACCAACAGTGGACCCGAACCGTGTGTGGAGTACGCGACCCGGGTGCCACCTGCGAGGCGGCAAAAGCGGATGACGGGGTCAGCCATGGTTCATCTTGGACGGCTAGATTCCGGACAAGTCCACCTCCGCTACGGGTCACCAGCGCTTTTCATCATGGGTGCGACGTACACAATTGTTGAATTGTAGAGCAGATTCTCCATCGAAGACCCGCCCAGCGGCGTTTTCAATTCTTGACATGATTGGTATCCATGTATAATATTACCAAGATACTTTGGTAACATTCGCGACAACACATGGAGGCTTCCGTGGCTCAACAGAAGAAAGAGGAAAAGAAAAAGACATTTCTGGTTGAAAGGGTGCAGACCGGTGTGCGCCTCGAAAAGAGGCTTCTCAAGGTGCTCAAGGCGATCGCCGAGTATTACGACATCACCCTGGGGGATTTGTTGGAGGGCATCGTGTTGCACGCTTTTGACGGGAAATGCCCGTTCGGCGAAGAGTCGCTCAGCCGTATTGCGGATATCAAGCGGATTTACGGCCTGGAGCTGGACGCCGAGGCGAGCCACCGCCTGCAGGAGCGAGGATAGAAGGTCAAGAAAAGACACGACTGGAGAGAGAATCAATGAACGACGGAGTATTGATAGGCCGAGGAGAAACGATCATCAACATTCCTCGCAGCGATTGGCAACACGAGTTGATTTCGGCTCCGAAGAAAATCAGCCAGCGTTTGGAGTTCATGTCTCACGAACATCATTTGGTTCGGAACTTTGTCGTGCGAGAACTTCCGCGACTGGGCCGGCCGATTTCGTTGGCCGAAATTTCACACGCGCTGCATTTGACCAGGTCACGCACGAAGAGCATCGTGGAAGATCTCGAGAAGAACCTGTTCTTTCTCGTTCGTGGCAACGGTGCAGAGGTGTCGTGGGCTTTTCCGGTGACGGCAGAGGAGACGGGACACCATTTGGTGTTCGGCACAGGCGAGCGACTCGACGCAGCCTGAGCGGAAGACGCGATAGCGACGCCCTTCGTGCAAGGGCATCTGCGGAAGACTCCCCTCGAGGTGGAAATCAAAAGCACCTGTGCCCACTGTGGCGAAGCGATGGAAATCGTTGTTGACAGTGAGTTGAACTACCGAATCGAAAAAGGCGGACCGAGCCCTTTGGTCTTCGAGCCCGCCGTCGACTGGAGCGCATTCAAAGATCCAACGATCATCGACGGATACTGACGGAAATGCGTTTTCTTCTGGTCAGAAGAACATGCAAGAGACTACCGATCGACGGTTCATCAGCTCGACGGAACCTACCTGTCGCTTGGCCAGAGCTGTTACTCGACACGGATAGTTCAGGGAGCGCTTTTCGCCGTATGAAAGCTGGCCCGATCGATGTCCCTATCTATAATCGGTCGCGTGACACAGAACTCGGAGTTCAAAACCTCGGTACTGAGAAGGCGTGGAGAACCCGGTCGGGTGGGGCTGATCGCCGGGCTCCTGTTGGTCACTGCCTTCCTGAGCGTCCACACCTACGGCGAGGGGCCGGCCCCCGCACCCTCAGACCCCTGGGAGCGACTGCCCGGCATCCTCGCCGGAATCAGCGCACCAACGTTCCCCGATCGCGATCGGCCGTTCGCCCAGGCCGAGGCCGGCGTCCCGGTCGCCGAGCGGGTGTACGGCGCCGGCCACTACCTGCGGCCGTCGTTCCTCCAGACCTATCGCTGCGACAACGTCCTGATCGAGGGCATCACGATTACGAACGCCCCGATGTGGGCCATCCACCCGGTCCTCTCGCACAACGTCATCGTCCGTGGCGTCAGAGTCGTCTCCGCCGGCCCCAACAACGACGGCTGCAACCCGGAGTCGTCGACCGACGTCCTGATCGAGGACTGTCTCTTCGACACCGGAGACGACCGCATCGCCATCAAGTCGGGGCGCAATGCCGACGGCCGACGGCTCGCCGCCCCCTCCGAGTGCATCGTGATCCGGGGTGCCGGATGCAAGCGGCGCACGGCGGCGTGACCGCCGGCAGCGAGGTGAGCGGAAGCGTGCGGGACGTCTTCGTCGAGCAGACCGAGATGAGCAGCCCCGATCTTGACCGCGGGATCCGAATCAAGACCAACTCGGTGCGTGGCGGCGTGATCGAAAACGTGTTCGTTCGCGACGTCGAGATCGGCGAAACCGGCTCGGCCATCGATATCAACATGCAGTACGAGGAGGGCGCGGCCGGCCCCTTCGTGCCGGTCGTCCGCAACATCCTCGTCGAGCGCTTGACCGTTCGCTGGGCGCGGTACGCTTTATTCGTGCGCGGACTCCCGGGAGCGCCGGTGCGCGGGTTCGTGATGCGGGACAGCTCCTTCCTCGCGGTCAGCGGGGGCAGCGTCCTCGAGCACGTGGAGGATCTCCCGCTGCAGAACGTCGTGATCGAGCCTTCCAGCGAGTCATCAGAGTGCCCTTGAACGTATCGTATATTCATTGAACTCAAGTTTCTGCTCGGGCTCAGCCCACCCCTGTGGACTCTGCATTTTCGTGATACTCACTTCATCTGAATTCGAAAGAACTCGTCCGAAATCTGTATTCTCTCACTCGTACTCGAGAACAGGACGCGGCACGTAAAGTTCCTCCAAATAGGCATTTTCTTCGGGCGAGAGCCTGACATCCAACGCCTCAACCGCTTCTTCCAATTGGTTCATTTTGCTCGCCCCGATCACCGGCGCGGTGACAGCGGGCTGGTGGAGCAACCACGCCAGGGCAATCTGCGCTGGTTTCACACCTTTCTCTCCGGCCAATTTCACCACCCTCTCCAGGATTTCAAAATCGGTGTCTTGGAAGTAATAATCGTGAGCCATTTGATCGCTCGTGTCGCGGGTGGTGACGCCGCGCTCACCCGGTTTACGGTTTCCGGCCAGAAAACCCCGGGCCATCGGACTCCACGGCACCACACCGATTCCTTCTGCGCGACACAGCGGCATCATGTCCCGCTCTTCCTCTCGGTGAATGAGGTTGTAGTGATTTTGCATCACCACAAAGCGACTCCACCCGTGTTGGTCGGCCAGGCCCAGAGCCTTCATGAATTGCCACGCATGCATACTGGATGCGCCCAGGTAACGCACCTTTCCCATTCGTACGAGATCATCAAGCGTCGCCAGTGTTTCTTCAATCGGGGTTTCGTAATCCCAACGGTGGATGTAATAGACATCCACGCAGTCGGTCTCCAATCGCCGCAGTGAGGCATCAATGGAGTCGAGAATATGCTTGCGAGACAGACCACGATCATTCGGACCATCGCCGGTGGGCCAATAAACCTTGGTCGCTATGATCACGTCTTTTCGCTGGCCATAGTCCCGGAGTGCACGACCCAACACTTCCTCACTGACTCCCAGTGAATACATATCGGCTGTATCAAAAAAATTGATACCCAACTCCAGTGCCCGTTTGATGATGGGGCGGCTCTCATCTTCCGACAACACCCAGTCACGCCACTGAGGGGTGCCGTAGGTCATTGCGCCCAAACAGATTCGGGACACTTTGAGGCCGGTTTTGCCGAGATTGACATACTCCATCGTCTGCCTCCTAAACATGGGTGATTGTAGGCGAAATGTTGGAGGTGCCCGCACCGATGCCCAGCGTTTTCGCCCGGCTGCGCAGGACGCGCATCGCGCGTTGGACATCCTGGAGCGGTACGTCGGCCGGCGCGGCGTGCCCCTCACCCGGCAAGCGGTACTTCAGAACGAAGGCGGTCACCCCGAGACCGTTCAGCCACTCGGCGATGTCCCGGCCTTCCTTGTCGATCACGATCCTTTGATAGCTCCCGCCCGGGGCGACGACTACGGCTGATCCGTCGGGTGCGGTGGGGCGGTGCACGCTGAGCGAGGGCCGGAGCACACTGGTGAAGATGCGGTCGTGGCGATTCGGGTCGCGGCTACGTTCGGTGAGCGTCTCCTGACGCTGAAGATCTTCTGAGCCAGGTGCGTTTCCACGTACACATTTGTTTGAATACCCACGAACGCTCACCCCTTCCCCACCTTGGCACGCGGCTGTGGCCGCCCCAATACAGGTCTAAAAGTTGAAACCGAGCTGGCCCTTGGATTCCGGCTCGGGCTTTGGCTCCGGCTCGGGGGCGGCGGGCAGGTCGACAAGCTGGCGCATGATCGACGACTCGCGTCGGAAGAAGCCCTCCGTATGGAAGGTGTTGTCCAAGCCATGCAGCTCGTAGTCCAGGTGGTGACACAGCTCGTGGATCAGGGTGCGCAGCAGGGTCTTGAAGGCCACCACCTGACCTCGCTTGGCCGTGCGCATCCACACCTCCACCAGCGCGCCCTTGGTCTTCTCTTCCTCCCAGGAGCAAAGCCCGAAGAGCTCCCCGCCGTCGGCGTCCGTCGGCCGACGACCGCCGACTCGCACACGCACACGGCTGATGCCCAGGTCATCGCACACGCCCCGGGCCACAGCCACGCAGGCCCGCTGCACCCGACGCCGATCACCGGCCGACAGTGCGTTCCGCAGCGCGGTCACCGCACCTTGCAACTGCGTCGGATCACCCAATTCCACGTGGGCGATACGATCGCTTTCACGGTACGCCTTACGCTGTTTGGGCGTCAGATTTCTGTAGTAGTCAAACGGCACGGTCGGACCCTTCCTGGCTCTCCGTCCGTATAGCACATCTCCCAAGGGTGCCGCACACGGGTGCCACGTATCACTTGATGACTTCGCATGATGGCATGGGTGCCAATTTGATTGGTGGCACCCATGGTTTCCCGGTCACCTGGAATCAGCTCCGTATCCCGCCAGCCGCTCTGAGATCCATGCAATCACTTCGGTCGGGCCGTTGACCTGCGCCTCCCACCCAACCGGAAGGTCCTCGACGCGAAACTCATAGCGCATCGTCACCACGTTCTCGAGGGAGTCAAACGTCAGGAGACCACCATGAAATCGCTCGAAGAAGAGCGGATAGCTGTAGGCGTCGGGCAACTCAACCGTCTGTGACGGCCGCAGTCGCGTCAGGGCGACTCCCGCCAGCGCCGCCTGGTGCAAAAAAACGTTCCTGGGGCCGTTCGCACAGAGCTCCGCCACTGCCGAATCGCCGATGAGCTTCTGGAACGCCGTCGCCCACGCCTGCAGGAGCCACTCCTCAGGCCTGACCACGAAGCTGCCGGCGTTGAAATAGAAACGGACAGTGACCTTGTCGGCCAGGGTTTCGTTGGTGAACACTTCCTGGTCGGAGACATTCAACACCTGGTACAGGCGACCCCAAAAGCCGTCCAATGGTTCCGATGCCAGGGAACCGATGTTCTGATGGTGGACCGTGCTGTAGCCCAGCGCAACGCCTTGGGGGAGAACGAAAGCGGTCGGGGGTTGCAGCATGATGGTGTTGGGCGCCAGGATCGCCACAACGTCGGCGCCTCCAGCTTCCCGCTCCGCCTGCGCGGCCAGAAACGGCTTCGCCCCCAAGATGTAGCTGAAGGCTTCATCGGGCACAACCACCTCCGAAAGCTCGACGTTGAGGCTGGCGAGCCTCTCCTTCCGCCCCGCGATCGCCTGCGCGAGCCCGGAAGGGATGAAGATGCGCACGGGCACGTCTCTCAGCTCCCCGGCAAATGTCCGAACGCTCTCAGCCAGGATGAGTGCACCTGGTATCTGACTCTCGTAGTCAACCGGAATGGCGATGACAATCGACTGCCTTTGACGCTCGTCCGGGGCGGATGCGCCCACCAGCGCATCGGCTGAACGCGACGCCACCGCCGCACACATCAAGGCGACGCTCAAGAGGACCGCCACGACTCGACACAAAGTTCACCTCCTCGGGGGCGCCAGGTATCACTCGGTGATGTTCTGAAATTGGTTTTTCTGCTCGCTTTTTTGGGTCTCGCCTCGACCCGCACATCACATTGGCAGACGTGGAATCTGCTCTGCCGTTTCACAACATCACACGGGTGCCGCGTTCCACGTTGTTGCATTGTCAGAATGATAGGTGGACGTGTGCCACCGTTCCGTGACGAAACTCAGCTACGCCCGCCGATCTGTCGGATCTTGAGGGCGAGACCTGCCAGCACGAGGCCGATGAAGATCAACGACACGGCGAGACCGACCCGCCGGAAGCGAAGCTCGTCGAGGGCCCGCTGACCGTCGGCCAACGCGGCCTCGGCGTGCTTCAGCCCTTCGTCCTGTTTTGCCAGGAACTTCGAGCCCTCGCCTCCGTCGAAGCTGTGGACCAGCACCTCGAGCTCGATCTGCGCGTCGACGGCCTGGTCGATCTCGTCCAGCGCCTCCCGAACCTGGACCCCACCGCGCTGGGAGCTGAGCACGATCCGTTCCGCACGGGCGGTCAGACCCGTGAGCTCGCGCATGCTTTGCACGAAGATCGCACTCGTCGTGGGGGGTCCATCCGGCGGCTGCGCGTGGCAGTCGCTGCATCGAACGACCCTCTCCGTGACTGTCTGATCCGTCACCGGATCGTGGAAGCTGTAGGTCGTGGTCCCAATCCGGAACTTGGTGAACAGCCGGTCGAACTCCGGACGGAGGACCCGGTCCTGATCCCCGGAGGCAGCCGCCCGCGTGTGAAACTCGAGCTGTCGCGCGCGCTGCACCAGGGCGTTGAAGAGCTTCTCGCCTTCGAGGCCTTTGAGCTCGCCCAACAGCTCGTCGCGGACCCGGCGGTAGTTCGCAGCGCGAGCCGCCGGCTCAGGCACGGCCTTGGCGAGCGGCCCCACCGGCTCGTGGCAAAAGGCGCACGGAGTGGTCGGCAACGGACCCAGCATCACCACCGTCGGACGGATGACCGAGTGGTTGCCGTGGCATGTCACACACTCCGAGAAGGCGCGGACATCAGTGACGTTGGCCGCCGGCGCCTCGTGGCACGCGGCGCACCGTTCGTCGCCCGCGTCGGCCAGCATCTCGTTGTGATCGCGCCATCCTTCCTGCTTCGCGCTGGCGCGGAAGAGGCCGGCCTCGCGTCCGTGGCACTGGCCGCAGACGAACGCGATCGACTCCAGCCCGGGCGGTGTCGCGCCGTGGTTGCCGTGGCAGTCGTTGCACGTCGGTGCACTCAGGTCGTCCTTTTCGAACATGGCCGCCGCGTGGACGCTTCGCCGCCAGCGGTCCGGCTGGTCCACCGGCAACGGCCGCCCGTCCGCCAGCGTGTACCCCTTCATCCGCTCCGGGTCCGCGTGGCAGCGCCCGCAGGTGTCGACGACCCGCTTCGGGTAGACGGGGGCCCGGGTGTCGCTCGCACGGAGGATGCCGTGGACGCCGTGACAGTCGATGCAGGTGGCGACCTTCGTGTCGCCCTGCCGAAGCGCCTTGCCGTGCTGGCTGGTCCAGTACTCCCGTTCCTGATCGACCCGCACCGCCGGGTCGAACCTCTTCATGAAATCCGGGTCCGAGTGGCAGCGGCCGCAGAAGTCTGGGATCTCCCCGCGGGTCGGCGCTCCCCGGAACGGGTTGTCCGCGAACTCCGGGTCCATGGCGGCGTCCGCGTCCTCGGCGAGGCTCGGATCGGAGCTGCCTCCGTGGCAGTCATGGCAGTCGAGACCCACGTCGGCGTGGACCCCTTCGCGCCACTGCTCGACGATCTGCGCCATGTCCTCACCGAGCAGATCGGCGTTGCCGTGGCAAGCGATGCACGAGCTGGTTTCGGCGGCGTGAACCCCACCTGGCCCGGCCGCGAGGAGGAGGCCGGCCAGCGCGAGGGCGGCGGTGCACGGGGCTCTCATTGCTCGTGCCTCGTGAAAAAGGCCATGACAATCATCAGGACCACCGTCGCGGCAGCCACCAGGACCGGGGTCGCCGAGTGATAACCCCATGAGGTCATGACGATAACGAACGCCAGCACCACGACCCCCAGGATGGTGAACCCACGGCTGCGGCCGGTCCGTACGATTTGACGGTCGACGAACGGCACTGCCAGCAAAGCGAGTCCGGCGAGCCCGAACAGCACGATCGGGATGGACTCGTACTCTATGCCGAGGACCTCACCTCCCGGGACCAGCTTGAGGGACTGGAACATGAACATGAAGTACCACTCCGGTCTGATGTCGGCATAGGCCGGTGCGAACGGATTCGCCTTCTCTCCGAGCTCCCACGGAAACAGGGCTGCAAGCGCCGCCAGCACCCCGAGGGCCAGGATCCAACCGAAGGCGTCGCGGAGCACGAACTGAGGCACGAACCGCATGGGAGGCCGCCGGTGGCTCTCCTCCTCCAGTGACGGAGGCACGCTCATACCCAGCAGCTGGACGAGCAGCAGGTGCAGCCCCAGGAGGGCCCCGGTCAGCGCCGGGAGGATGGCTACGTGCCAGCCGTAGAAGCGGGAAAGGGTGCCGCCGGTCACTCGATCGCCGCCGCGCAGGAACCTCAGCGTCCACTCGCCGATGAGCGGGACCTTGCCCGCGATGTCCGTTCCCACCTTTGTCGCGAAAAACGACAGCTGGTTCCACGGCAGCAGGTAGCCGGAAAAGCCGAAGGCGAGGATCAGGAAGAGCAGCAGGCAGCCGGTAACCCAGGTCAGCTCGCGCGGCGGGCGGTACGACTTGGTGAAGTAGACCGTGGCGAGGTGCACGAACGCGAAGAACACCATCAGGTTGGCCGACCACGAATGGATGGAGCGTATCAGCCAGCCGAACGGGACGGTGGTCATGATGAACTCGACCGACTCGAAGGCGTGGTCGGCCGACGGCTGGTAGTACAGCATCAGCAGGATGCCGGTGCAGACCTGGATGGCGAAGAAAAAGAGGGTCATCCCGCCGAAGTAGTAGACCACCGACGCGCGGTGGACCGGCACTTCCTTGTGGGAGAGCGCTCGCCACACTTCCGAGACGTGCACCCTTTCGTCGAGCCACCGGTACGCGGAGTCCATCATGCTCTTCATCGCTCAGGTCCTCGACACGACGACGGTCGCCGGTTCGTTGTCCTTCTCGAGAAGATGGACGGTGTACGGCTCGAGCGGCTTGGGCGGCGGTCCGGCGACGTTCTTGCCGTGGAGATCGTACTCTCCATTGTGGCAGTTGCACCAGATCCGGGCGTGCTCCCTCTGATACCCGACGATGCACGCGAGGTGGGTGCAGGTCGCCGAGAACGCCCGGACGTCGTCCGCCGCGACCTCGATAACGATCACGGGTTCGACGCCGAAGCGGATGATCTTGAACCCCTTGTCCCGAAACTCGGGATCGTCGATTCGGCCGGCTTCGACCTGGTCCGTGGCTGCCTCGGCCACCTCGGGTGGGCTCACGAAACGGATCACTGGATACGCGATGGCTGCTACCAGACCGCCGACCGCGGTTCCGAGAAACCAGTTGACGAGCCGGCGCCTGCCCGAGTCGACGGCTCCGTCTGAAGGCCCCTGTGGCTCCGCCATATCCAGCCTTTCGTCGATCGACCCTGCGGGTCGCGTTCTGATGTTCGCGCCGAGTGCCCGGCGTCATTGTGCCACAACTCCGGCGCCCGAGGGCGCAACCCATCGCATGGGCGCCTTGGGCTTCTTGGGTGCCACGTACCTCATTGCAGCATTGTTGCCGATCGGCGCTGGGAATCACTTCAAGCTTCTGCTCGGCGTGGTCCGGCTACGAGACATGTGCCACCACTGGAACATCTCATTCACGCTATCGGTTGCACCTCATGAGTGGATTGACTGGGCAGACTCTCATGCGAAAAGCCATCGAAATCAACCAACTAATAACCGTCTACGACCAGGTCGCAAATCGGTACGACGTCCAGCACGGGCTGCTCACCGGAAGGTCCGACCAACGAGGCCGCAGGCTGTTGGTCGAGCACGCCGTGAACCCCGGTGAGGTCGTCCTCGACTGCGGTGCAGGAACCGGAACGACTGGGCTTCTCGCCGCCCGCAAGGTCGGAGCGTCGGGACGGGTAGTGCTGTTCGACATGAGTGAAGGCATGCTGGCGGTGGCGGGTGAAAAGGCGGCGCGCGCCGATCTCGGTGACCGGGTCGAGTTTCACGTCGGCGACATGCTCTCGCTTCCGTTCGACGATGGTACCTTCGACGCGGTCCTGTCCACCTACAGCCTCTGTCCTGTTCACGACCCGGCCAAGGGAGCGGCGGAGCTCTACCGCGTGGCACGGCCCTCGGGCCGCATCGGTATCGCCCACTCCGCCGATCCCGAAAACCCCATCGTCAAACGGCTCGCCGACATGGTGGAACGCGTCGTGTGGCACTTTCCGTCCATCTCGCTGGGCTGCCGGTCCGTCTCTGTCCTGCCGACACTTGAGAGCCTCGGCTGTAAGGTTCTTTTCAAACGGCACATCGGCATTCCTCTGTGGCCCTTCGTCGTCTTCGTCGTGGAAAAACCCGCGAATGGGCGCCACCGTTCGCATTGATGCATGGGCATCAGTGCCACGTTTCGCATCGTTGCATCGTGTTCACGAGACGGGTGCACCCTAGTTCGCGGAAAACGAGGCAGGCCCCGTTTTGCGTTTTTTGATTCAGGATCGCGAGTTACGTTTGAGGAGGTCAGGTCGTGAGCTCAAAGCCGATCGTTGTAGACCAGTTGTTTTCCGTGCAGCCGGACGCCGTGTGGCAGGCGGTTACCAAACCGGATCTGATGCGGCAGTGGTACTTCGAACCAATCGAAGATTTTCGCCCCGAGGTGGGGTTCGAAACGCAGTTCGACATCGAGACCGGAGGACGGATCTTCCGCCACCGGTGGAAGGTGACCGAGGTGGTGCCGGGCACGAGCATCACCTACACATGGCGCTACGAAGGATTCCCCGGTCTCGGTTCGACCGAATGGAAACTATCGAAGACCGACGGGGGTACGAAGCTGGTCTTGATCTGTACTGGAATCGAGTCCTTCCCCCAGGACATCCCCGAGTTCACCCGAGAGAGTTGCAAAGCGGGTTGGGAGTACTTCATCCAACAGAGACTGCCGGACTTCCTGCATCGAACCTGACGGCGGTCCGTCTTCGATCGGTGCCAGGGAGACTCTATTGATCTCTGCGCTGCCGGATCGCGGATAGAAAGGCTCGTCCCAGGAGGAGGGGGTGATTTTCGAGGGCCACGCGTGAGGCCTACTCGGCGCTGATGGTGTACCGCTCGAGCTTCCCACTTGCAGTTGCCCGCGTGACGATCTCCACCGACTTCTTCTTGAAGCGCGCTCGGGAGTCGACATGGCATGGACGTCCGGTTGGAGGATACTGCACGGGCGCCGGTGGCACCACCAACATCCTGGATGCAGATGACCTTGATCGAACTTCGTAGACACCGCAGCCGTAAGAGAGGGTGTGGGTGACATCCTGCTTCCGGATCATTGGAGGGTCGGACTGATGAATTTTCGCTCTGCCGTTGCCGTGATCGTTGTGTTCCTGGTGCTGGTTCCGGGTGCACTGAAGGCGCACGCGGACGAGGGACCGCTCTCTGAAAAGGAAAAGATCTGGGGGCTGATGCAGGTCTGGGCCGAGGCGAAATTCAACTTTCCATTCTTCGACCAGGTCCCGAACCTCGACTGGGACGCCAGCGTGCGGGAGTTCATCCCCAGGGTCATCGCCGCCGAAGACACCGAGGCCTATTACGAAGTGTTGATGGAGTGTGCCGCGCAGTTGAAGGACGGCCACACCGCGGTCATCCCTCCCTGGAGGCTTGTCAGACCTGGCTGGGATCAACCTCCCGTAGAGGTGCAGGTGATCGGCGATCGGTTTTTCGTCGCCCGGGTGGGAGTCTCGGAGGAGCTTCAGAATCAGAGGGTATATCCCGGTCTCGAGATTCTGGAAATCGGGAGTGGAACGCCCGTCCGAACCTACTTCGACGACACCGTGCTCAGACTCGGCTCACGAGGCACCAAACAAGCTGATGAGGCGGTGGGGCTTGTCACGCTTCTTTACGGTCCCGAAGCCGGCGCGGTCTCGATGAAAGTGAAGGATATGGACGGCACCGAGAGGGACATCATATTGACGCGACGGTCTGTGCAGGTCGACGGTGAAACCTTCCAGTGGCGCCTTCTCGAGTGGTATGGGGCTGATCCATCGGTCGAGGCGAGGAACCTGGCCGACGGCATCACGTACATCCGCGTTTCAAATTTCATGGAGATAGACGGCAGGGATCAGTTCCGGGAGGTTTTCGATCGCCTCGATCTCCGTTCCACGAAGGGGATCATCCTGGACATTCGCTTCAACCCGGGAGGTGACAGCTCGAATGCCTATGATGTGGTGAGCTACTTCATTGATGAGCCCGTCAAGGCCGCGATGTGGAAGAGCATAAGGTACGTGCCGGCCTACCGATCCTGGGGCAACGAGCCGGAGTGGGAGCAGTCGGACCCTGCAATGATCCAGCCCCGTGAGGGGACGAGGTACCTGGGGCCGTTGGTGGTATTGACCGGGCCCGCCACCTTCAGCTCTGCAGAAGATTTCCTGGTGCCTCTCTCCTTCTCCGGGCGCGCGGTGTTGGTTGGGGGTACAACGGCCGGTAGCACCGGGAATCCAATCTATGTGGATCTCCCCCGAGGAGGGAAGTTCCGGGTGGTCTCGAAGCGCGACCTCTTCCCCGACGGGAGGGAATTCGTTGGCTACGGGATCGCGCCCGATGTGGTCGTCGAACCAACTCAGCACGACCTCTTCGAGGGGCGAGATCCCATACTCGAGGCAGGCATCGACGCGATCACGAACTGGGCTTCCTACCGCTGATCAACTGGGCATGGGTGCCACGTATCCCTTCGTGACGTTGCATCGCCCAATGAGACAATGTGATACGTGGCACCGAAGCCGATGCAGTGATTTCAAGGATCGGCCATAGAAGCGAGGCCTCGCGGGAGCAGACTCGCCGCCGGATCCCGCATGTTCATGGGTACCACCCATCGCATGGGGTGCCCCGTGAGGAGGCACACCGAATTGCGGTACCCTGGAAACACGGTCGTGGTGCGGGAGAGATTGCACCTCCCCTCGAAAAAGGTTCCATGAAGCCCGTGAAAAAGACGTCCCTGCTCCTCACGGCCCTGATCGTCGTACTCACCGTTGCCCTCGTGTGGGTGCTGCTCGCCAAGGGCGGCGGCGCTATTGCGCCGAAGGACGCCCGCGCCCTGACGGCGCTGGACGACCATTTCACGTTCCTCATCGCCGCCGATCTCGGACGGAACGGATACTACGACCAGAAGCCGGTCGCGGAGATGATGGGCGAGGTGGCTGCAATCACGGGGCCGGAGTTCGTCGCCGCGCTGGGCGACACGCACCATTTCATGGGGGTCCAGTCGGCTCAGGACCCACTGTGGCAGACGAACTTCGAATGGATCTACAAGCATCCCGAGCTGATGATTCTGTGGCACCCGGTGCTGGGCAATCACGAGTACAGAGGCTCGACGCAGGCCATGCTCGACTACTCCGCCGTGAGCCGCCGCTGGGACATGCCGGACCGGTACTACTCGATGACGGAGCCGGTGTCGGACAACGCGGAGGTGCTGTTGCTCTTCATCGACACGACGCCCCTGATCGACAAGTACCGGAATGATCCTGTTGTGCATCCAGACGCCGGCAAGCAGTCCATGGAACAGCAGCTGTCGTGGATCGACAGCACCCTGGGCGCCTCGGAAGCCGAATGGAAGGTCGTCATGGGCCACCATCCCGTGTATGCCGGGACCACGAAGGACGAGTCCGAACGCTGGGATCTTCAGCAGCGGCTCCAGCCGTTGCTCGATGCACACGATGTCGACGTCTCGGTATGTGGGCACATCCACAACTTCCAGCACATCCGGGTACCCGGCTCCGGCGTGGATTACGTCGTGAACACCTCGGCGTCACAAACCCGGGAGGTAGTTCATTTCGAGGGCACACTCTTCGCCAGCCCGGACCCGGGATTCACCCTGTGCACCGTCACGGAGACGGAGTTGATCATCACCTTCGTGAACGACGAGGGGAAGATCATCTATCAGTACGCACGGCGCAGACAGTGACACCATCCGTGGCGGCGTAGCGCGCTGACCACGCGGATGCCGCACGGGCGCCATGAGTGCCGCCCTTCGCATTCATCATTCATGGGTGCCATGGGTGCCACGTATCGCAATGTCGCATTGTGAGGATCACATGGCTCCACATGGGTTCCACTCGCATGGGTGCCAGCCTCAAGAGGAGCGGCTTTTTGGTCAGTTGCTGGGCACCACTCGGCGAGAAGGCCGCCGCGGCGGTGAGCTCATGCGCAACTCTTTGACAGCTGAGTCGCTGCCAAAAGCGTTGCTCACCACGAGTGTCACGGTCTTGCTTCCTGCGGTCGTGTAGGTGTGACCGGGATTCTCTTCTTGGCTCGTCTGACCATCTCCGAAGTCCCATAGCCAGCTTGTCGGCTCACCCGTTGATTCGTCGCTGAAACGCACCTCGTCGCCAGGTTGCGGATGGACAGGAGTGAAGCTGAAACGTGCCGTTGGTTCGCCAACATTGGCCTCATAGCTGATTGTCAGCTTCGGACGGGTGGATGCTGTGTTGTTTTCCCGGCTGTCAAAACGCTTCGCACTTCCCGATGACGGCGAGTCGATAACGAGCACCCAACCAAAGTTGCTCGAAGGGTCGCCAAGCCAGCCCTGGACGTCGGCAACCAGATCAGGAGTGCTCGAGTACACGTAACTGCCTTCGTCTGCGATCTGCAACGTGGCGCTCGCAGATTGCGCAAAAGAGGCGCCGGAAGTCGTCCAAAGGGTCTCGGAGAACTCCCGGTGTATCCAGGTGACGTCGCCCGCCACTGCCCCTGTGCCGGCTCCTTCTTCCCCGGTTGGGTCTGAGGGGCCCTCACTCCAATCTTCGAGGAGCCGATGAAGTCCCACGGATTGCGCTCCCGAGTTTGTCCGGGACATCGTCAGCTCGAGGCTTACCGAGGTGATCGTCGAACCTTCGGGGATGACGTCTGTGATCGGGAATGCCAGCAGTGCTCGCCGTTCGGCCGAGCCATTCTGAGACGCGGTGCGGCCAGTGAACATGTAACTCCCCGAGCCGTTGGCATTCGTGCCGTTCCCGTCTTCGTAAATCGTGGCGTCTCTCTCCGCCTCGAGAACGACCTGAAGACCCGTCGTGGAACTGACAATGGCCAAGTCTGAGTCGCTCATGTCCGCATAGTCCTCAGCTTCGAAGTTGTTCTGGAGTACCTGGATGCGAACCTGGTCGGACGGTGTATCGGGGACCACCCAATCGTAGGAATTCCCAGCAGATTCAGAACGCGGAAGACCACTGTCGATGACCATCCAGGGCCCCTCTGGCCCAGTAATTGAGTACCAAAGATCATAGCTTGCTGGTCCGTGCACTACCGCATCGTGCCAGACAATCTGGGCTACAGATCCGGCTTCGAGCATCTCCCCTCCGTTCGGGGAGTCGAGAACCACATGCGCATGGACCTGTCCTGCCAATAGCGTCAAAAGGAGTATGACCCCCCATGTGCTACCGGCGAGCTGTCGCTGTGTAACCATCCGGGATGTGGGCATTTCAGTGTCGTGTTTGATGGGACCAGCTTTTTCCAACATTCTTTTGAGCAACAACACACAAGGAGAATGTGTTCCCTCACTGGTGCCGCGTTCACCATTGTTGATTGGAATGGGTGCTACCCTCACTGCGCCGCTCGTCTCCGTTGCCACGGATTTCACGACCCGATAGGATGCTCGCCGTCAAGGAGGCAGACATATGACCCGCAAGTTTCTCGTGCTGGCAATCATCGGTGGCATCCTCGTACCGGCCACCGGACTCACCTGCACCGACATCGTCGTCGGCAAGGCGGCTTCGGTCGATGGCTCGGTGATCACCTCGCACACCGGGGCCGCCCGCAAAGGTGGGGCGGTCCAGGTGGTGCCGGCCCAAACCCACGAGCCCGGATCCATGGTTCCGGTGTACTGGGGACTGCTCGACGCCAAGGGGCCTTTCACGAGCTACGGCGAAGTCATCGGCCACATCCCGCAGGTCGAGAAGACCTACCGCTACTTCCACTCGTCCTATTCGCACATGAACGAGTACCAGCTCGCGATCGGCGAGACCACGATGAGCCAACGCGCGGAGCTAAACGCCGATCGTGAGGAGGGCGCGAAGCAGATCATGACGATCGAGCAGGCGCAGGCTTTCGCGCTCCAGCGCTGCAAAACCGCCCGCGAAGCTGTCCGACTGATCGGATCGCTGGTCGAGAAGTACGGCTTTCTCCCCTCCGCCCATGGCTCCGAGGCGCTGGCCATCGCCGATCCGAACGAGGCGTGGGTGATGGAAGTCTTCGCCGTCGGACCGGATTGGGACCCGGGGAGCGGCGAGCTGGGCGCCATCTGGGCCGCGCAACGGCTGCCGGACGATCACGTCACGGTCATACCCAACTGGAGCATCATCAAGGAGATCGATCTCAGCGACCCAGAAAACTTCGTGGCTTCGTCCAACTATATGGAGGTCGCGATCGACAACGGTTGGTATGATCCACAGGCCGGGCGACCGTTCGTGTGGCAGGACGCCTACTCTCCTCCGGTCACCGGCGAGTGGGCGATCAACCGGCTGTGGCTCTTCTACTCGACGGTCGCCCCGTCTCTCAAAGAGTGGCCGGACCGGAGCCTGAAGAAGCCCTTCGACGGATACGACGCCTACCACCTTCCGATCGAGTCGTTGTCCTTCTACCCCTTCTCGGTCAAGCCGGAGAAGAAGCTGTCGGTCCAGGACGTGATCGCCTTCCAGCGCTCGGTCTTCGAGGGCACCATTTACGACATGACCGCCGACACCGACTGGCTGGTCCCGGACGAGGAGGGCAATCTGGTGAAGAGCCCCCTCACCACCCCCTTCCCCACCTCGCAGTGGCGACATCTCCTCGACATCACCTGGCACCGCAATGTTTCCAAGGGCGGCTACGGCATGGTCGCCCAGCTCCGATCCTGGCTGCCGGACGCCGTCGGCGGTGTCTACTGGCTGTACCTCGACAACCAGTACGTCAGCACCTATGTGCCGATCTACGCCGGAGTGCAGGAGATCCCGCCCTCCTATCAGACCTACGACTGGGAGGCCTTTTCGGAGGACTCCGCGCGGTGGCTGATCGACTTCGTCGACAACCTGCTCTACCTTCGATTCCAGGAGGCGATCGAGGATGTCCGGGCCGAGCGCGACCCGCTCGAGGCCTCGTTCTTCGCAACCCAGAAGGTAGTTGAAAAGACTGCCCTCGAGCTCTACCAGAGGCCACCGGAGGAGGCCGACACCTTCCTCACCGACTACACCCGCGAATGCATGGAGAAAGTCGTCGAGCTCTACCGCACGCTCCGCACCACGCTGATCACCAAGTACACGAACAACCACGAGTGGCTGTGATGATCACGCGCAAGGCAATGATCATTGTGCTGCTGGTGGCCTGCGCCATCCCGGCGACGGCCGAGTACTCGGTGACCGAGATCGATCTTCTCGGAATGTCGGGTCTGCAGTTCAACGGTGCCGGACCTCTGCTGATCGAAGTCGATGAGGCGCGGAATCGGCTCGTCACCGCCAACACCATCAGCTCGTCGGTGTCGCTGATCGACTGT
>CAYRFI010000050.1:0-28162 GCA_964423595.1 uncultured Thermoanaerobaculia bacterium
GGGTCAGGGTTGTGGAGACTCCCCGCACCTGGAATTCGGACAGGGCGCGATGGAGGCGTTTGATTGCAGTCGGGCGGTCGGGCGCCCACACCACCAGCTTGGCAAGCATGGGGTCGTAGTCCAGCGGCACCACGCTTTCAGCCATCACGCCGGAATCGAGCCGCACACCCGGCCCACCTGGGCCTACCCAAAGCGAGATCCGACCTGGAGAAGGCGCGAAATTTCGAAGTGGGTCTTCGGCGTAGATGCGGCACTCGATGGCGTGGCCGCGTGGCATTAGATCCTTTTGTCGCAACGACAGGGTCTCGCCGAGGGCGAGTTTGATCTGCTCCTGCACCAAATCCACTCCGTAGACCTCTTCGGTGATTGGATGTTCCACCTGCAATCGGGTGTTCATCTCGAGGAAGTAAAACTCGTGGTTTGGATCGAGCAGGAACTCCACCGTTCCCAGCGAGTGGTAGCGGGAGGCATTGACGATTGCCAGCGCTGCCTCACCGAGTCGTTTCCGCAGCTCGGGCCCCACCACCGGCGACGGGCACTCTTCGACGACCTTTTGGTGGCGGCGTTGAATCGAGCACTCACGTTCGCCGACGTAGACCGCGTTGCCACTGCGATCGGCCGCCACCTGGACCTCGATGTGACGCGGCGAGTCGACCAGTCGCTCGACGTAGACTCGAGAGTCACCGAAGTAGGCCTGCCCCTCGGAGCACGCCCTCTCGTACGAGCCGGCCAGCTCATCCCTGTCCGCCACAACCCGCATGCCCTTGCCGCCGCCCCCGGCAACCGCTTTCAGCAAAACCGGCAGCCCGTGCTCATCTACGAAAGCCTCGAGCTCCGAGACCTCGGTAATCGGCTCCATGAGCCCGGGGATCACAGGCGCACCGGCGGATTGTGCCAGCTTGCGGGACTCGGTCTTCGATCCCATCACCCGCATCGCGTCGGGCGGTGGGCCGACCCACGTCAGACCGGCCGCCTCGACCCGCTCTGCGAAATCCGCGTTTTCGGCCAGAAACCCGTACCCGGGGTGAATGAGATCGGCGCCGCCTTCGGATGCCGCTGCGAGCAGCTTTTCTTTGTCAAGGTAGCTTTGGGCCGCCGGCGCCGGCCCGATGGGGTAACTCGCGTCGGCCATGAGGACGTGCGGTGCGAGCCTGTCGACCTCGGAGTACACGGCGACGGTGCCGATCCCCATATCACGGCACGCCCGGATGATGCGGACCGCTATTTCGCCGCGGTTGGCGATGAGGAGTTTCACAGCAAGACTCCGCCTATCGGAAAATTTCGAATTCCGAATTCCGAATTCCTTATTCTCATAACGGAATATTCCCGTGCTTTTTCGCAGGCATCGAATCCGTCTTGGTCTGCAACATGGCAAAGGCCGAAACGAGCTTGCGGCGGAGAACCCGCGGCATGATCACCTCGTCGATGTACCCGCGTTCGGCGGCCACGAAGGGATTGGCAAAGAGATCCTGGTACTCCTCGACCCGACGCGTCCGCTCCTCGCCAGGGTCACCAGCGTTCTTGATTTCATTGCCGTAGAGAATGTTGACCGCCCCTTGTGGGCCCATGACCGCGATCTCGGCGGTTGGGAAGGCAAAGTTGAGGTCGGTTCGGATGTGTTTCGAGCCCATCACGCAGTAGGCGCCGCCATAGGCCTTTCGGGTGATCACCGTGACCTTGGGCACCGTAGCTTCGGCGAGCGCAAAGAGGAGCTTCGCGCCGTGACGGATGATGCCGCCCCACTCCTGCTCGGTGCCGGGCAGGAACCCGGGTACATCCTCGACGATCCACAACGGAATGTTGAAAGCGTCGCAAAAACGTACGAAGCGAGCGCCCTTGACCGAAGCGTTGATATCGAGGACCCCGGCCAAATGTGCCGGCTGGTTGGCGATGACCCCGATCGTACGCCCACCGAGACGGATGAACCCGACGACGATGTTCTTGGCGTAGTGTTGATGGACCTCGAGGAATTCATTCTCGTCCGCCGCCCAACGGATGAGCTTGGTGATGTCGTACGGCTTGTTCGGATCCGACGGCATGAAGTCGTCGAGTTCCGGAATCTCACGATCGAGCGGATCCTCGGTCGCCACCACCGGCGGCCGCTCGGCGTTGTTGGATGGCAGATAGGAGAGCAGCCGGCGCATCGACGCCAGGCACTCGGTGTCCCCCGGCGAGGCGAAGTGCGCGACCCCGGAGACCGAGTTATGGCTCATGGCGCCGCCCAACTTCTCCTTGGTGACCTCCTCATGGGTGACGGTCTTGATGACCTCGGGGCCGGTTACGAACATACAGGACGTGGTCTCGACCATGAACACGAAATCGGTGATCGCCGGCGAGTAGACTGCACCACCGGCACACGGGCCCATGATGGCTGAGATCTGGGGCACGACACCGGAGGCGAGGGTATTGCGAAGAAAAATGTCGGCATAGCCCGCGAGCGAGGCGACCCCCTCCTGGATCCGCGCCCCGCCTGAATCGTTGAGGCCGACCACCGGCGCGCCGACCTTCATGGCGAGGTCCATGATCTTGCAGATCTTGGCCGCGTTGGCCTCCGACAGCGAGCCGCCGAACACCGTGAAGTCCTGGGCGAAGACAAAGACCGGACGACCATGGACGCGCCCGTGGCCGGCCACGACACCATCTCCTGGAGTCTTTCGGTCTTGCATTCCGAAATCGGTGCAGCCGTGCTCGACCAGCGCGTCGGTCTCTTCGAAGCTGCCCTCGTCGAGGAACTGTTCGATCCGTTCGCGAGCTGTCAGCTTCCCCTGCTCGTGTTGGCGTTCGATCTTGTCATCTCCGCCACCGCGGCGGTTGGCGGCCAACCGTTCTCGCAATCGATCAACAACCTCACGGCTCATCCCCGACCTCCCCAGCCCCCGGCATTCTACCGCGGCCGGCTCCATAAGGCTTACGGAAGGTGAAACCTCCCTAATACTGGAGATCCCTCTCGACAGAAAGGGAAGCGTGAAAATGAATACGTCACCATCACACCCTTCTACTCTACGTTCCAAGTCGGCCGCGCTAGGATGACGCATGCGTCAGGCGCCGCGCCCCGAAACCCCTCTCGATCCGAAGTGGCTGCAGCTGCTCTCGGAGCGTTGCGCGGACCTGCGAGGGGGCGGTGCCCGGTTCGAGGACCTCTACCTCGAACAACGACTCGAAGTGCGTGCGGTCGCATCGGGTAGCGAGCTTCAGGTGGAGTCGTGCCGCCTCGAAGGAGCGGCAGCACGTTGGCGGTCGCCGTCGAGGTCGGTCCTCCACGCCCGCACCGGGCTCTCGACCTCTGCAATCGGGGAGCTTCTCGGCCGGCAAGCGGACCGGGTTACACTTCCGCTGTCGCGGCCGCTGCCGCCGGCCGAAATGGATCCTCCGCGACGATGGTTGGAGTGGGCGCGCGAGGTCGCCTGCAGGCTCGGGCCGGCACCGTCAGTCATTCGCTATCTCAGTCGTCGCGCAGCGGTGGTCCGAAGCGACGGTTGGGTGCAGGCGGCGAGCCCCGCTCTGGTTCACGTCGAGCGATCCGGCGATCGACCGGCTGCGCTGCTCGCGGTGTGGGGCCATCCACAGCTCGGCCACTGGCTCACCGAGCTTCTCGAGCCTCCACCCGCCAAGGCCTGGGAGCCGAGCCCCGGCTCTCAAATCCCGGTGCTCTTCACGGCCGGCACAGCGGGCACTCTGATGCATGAACTGGTCGGTCATCTCGCCGAGTCCGACCTTGTCGTGGCCGCTGGGTCGCCGCTGGCAGGCATGAAAGGAGCGACGATCACCGCCTCGACCCTCGACATTGTCGATGACCCGACCCGCGTCGATCTCGCCGGCGCCTTTGACCACGACGACGAGGGCGTTGAAGGACGGCCCGTTCCCCTGGTCGTGGCGGGACGCCTCCACGGCTTTTTATGCGATCGAGAGGGCGGCAGACGCCTTGGTGATAAACCGGGGCGGGGCCGGCGCGCGGACTGGAATAGGCCGCCCATCGCCCGTCAGTCGAACCTCGTCATCGCTCCCGGCAAGTACCTCCCCGAGGAAATGGAAGGCGACCTCGATCACGCCCTCGTCGTGACGCGAATCGGCGGTGCGACGGTCGATCCGGTGTCCTCGAGGACGGTGCTGCGGGTCGAACGAGGGTGGGAGGTGCGGCACGGCCGCCGACGCCGTCCTCTCGCCCCCTGCGAGCTGACCGGCGGCGCCCTCGAAATCCTGGCCAGGATCAACTCGCGGATCGGCTCGGACCCGACCGCCGATTGGCGTCTGGGATGGTGCGTCAAGGACGGCCTGCCGCTTGCCACGGGGTCGGAGGCTCCGACGCTCCTCATCGAACGCCTCGAGGTCTTATGAGTTCCCACGATTATTTGGATCGTCTGAACGCCGCCGCCGACGCCGCCCGGACCGAGCTCGAGAACCAGCCGGTGGGCCGCTGGGAGTTCTTCGCCAAAGCCTCCTTCACGCGCGAGGTGGGGGTGACCCCCGGCAACCCTCTCGATGTCATCAACGTCGAGGAGACCGGAGTTGCAGTGCGCTCGGCCCGAGATGGCCGATCCGGTTTCGCCGCCGCCTCAGGTCTCGAGGGCGACGCCTCGCGGCGGGCGGTGGAAGGCGCGCTCGGTACCGAGATGCCGATCGGGTTCGACCCGCTGCCGCCACCCCGTGTGCTCGGCACCTCTCAGGTTCGAGCGCCACGTCCTCTGCCGCCAACGGGTTGGGCAAGCCATATCGGTGAGGAGCTGGCCAGAGTCCTGGCCGGCGCCACCGGCAGCCATGCTCGGCTCCGTCGCACCGTCATTCAAGAGGGCGCATTCGCCTGGATCCTTGCCAACGGCGACGGCTGGGTCGCTCGGCATGAGGACACCAGCACCGCTCTTCTCGCTGAAGTCGAAATCGAGGGAGAGCGTAGCGGCGTGTGGCGCGACTGGCTCCATATACCGGATCCCGAGGCCTTCGATATCGAGACCGCCGCGGCCCAAGTCTCCGACCGTGCCCTGCTGACCAAAAGTCGGATTGCCACCGACTCCGGCCTCCGTGATCTCATTCTCCACCCCGAAGTCTCGGCGGAACTCCTGGCAGCGATCGCTCCGCTCTTCTTCGCAACCGCCGATGAAGATGACCTTCTGGTAAATATCATCGACCGCGAGGGTCGCCTGGCCGCTCCTGCGCTGACCCTGGTCGACGACCGTACCGACCCGAATGCCCCGATCACGGGGCCCTGCGACGGCGAAGGATTACCCGCCCGGCGCACCCTGTTGGTCGACGCGGGCGTGCCACGCTACCGTCTCGCCAGCCACCGGGACGCCGTGCGCTACTCCGAAGCTTCGCGCGGAGGCGCCCTCAGGCTTTCATACCGAGACTATCCTGTAACCGGCATTGCCAACCTCCAGGTCGCAACCGGAGGTGGTGTCGCAGCGGCCGAGCTGCTGGGATCGGCCGACCATGCGCTGTACCTGCTGCGCCCCCTGGCGCCGATCGGGTTCGAACCCTCTTCAGACACCTACCGCATCATCGCGTCAGGAGTATGGCTCGATGGTTACAAGGTGCGCGGCTGGCATCCGGTGGTCGAGCTGCGTGGGAGCCTCGGAAGACTGTTGCGTCGGATCGAGGCGGTCGGCACCGATCTGCGCTGGTTCCAGACCAGCCGTGGCTTCGTCGGAGCGCCGTCCCTTCTCGTCCGCCGGCAACCCGTCGTCGGCTGACGGGAAAGCGGAATAGCTGGGGAGCAGGGGGGCAGGGGAGAAAGGGAACACTCGCACGAGTCGGAACCCCTCCTTCCTTTGTCCCTCTCCCTCTTCCCCGGGCATTCGTCCGGATGCGAACTCCGACACCGGAGCGCAACTCGATCATAATCGGCCGAATTATGCTATCTTGCGCAGTCTTTGGCGTTACCTTGCGCCACGGCAGGAGGTTCGACATGGAAGTGGGCATTATGGGACTGGCGGCGAGCGGCAAATCGACCCTCTTCGGTCTGCTGACCGGCCAGGACCCCGGCGCGCCGGCGGCACGCCACGGCAGCGTCCAGATCGGCATTGCCAGGGTGCCCGATCCGCGGCTCGACGCGCTCAGCGCTATGTACGAGCCGGAAAAGACCACACCTGCCTCGGTGCGCTACGTGGACGTGCCCGGTATCCCCGAGGAGCACCGTCAGGAGGTGGCGTTCAATCTTCCGGAGCTTCGCGCCGTCGACGCGCTGATGGTGGTGCTGAGGGCTTTCGAAAACGATGCGGTGGCGCATCCCAAGGGCTCGATCGATCCGCAACGCGACCTCCGGTACATCGAGGAGGAGTTCATCCTCCAAGATCTCCTGGTGGTGGAGAAGCGGCTCGAGCGAATCCGCCGCGATCTCAGAACGCGGAAGGTGCCGGAGCTCGAACGTGAGGCGGAAATGCTCAAACGTTGTCAGGCGGTCCTCGAAGATGAACGGCCGCTCCGCGCGGAGACCTTCAGCGAACAGGAAGAGAAGATCTTTCGCGGTTTTACCTTTCTGTCGGCCAAGCCGATGCTGGTGGTTCTCAACGTCGGTGAAAACCAGGTTTCGGCCGAGCTCTTTTCCGACCCTCGGTGGGCCGAGTGGACCGAACGCCCGCAAATGGCCTTTACCCAGGTATGCGCGCCTCTCGAGGCTGAAATGGCTCAGCTCGAGGGAGCCGACGCTGAGGACTTCATGGCGGAGTTCGGCATCGAGGACCGCGCCCTCGACCGTGTGATCCGCGAGTCGTATCGACTGCTCGGGTCGATCTCCTTCTTCACCGTTGGCTCCGACGAGTGCCGCGCCTGGTCGATCCGCACACAGACGCCGGCTGTAGAAGCCGGAGGAGTCATCCACTCGGATATCCAACGAGGGTTCATCCGTGCCGAGGTGGTGCCTCACGATGCGCTGCTCGAGGCGGGCTCACTCTCAGCCTGCCGCCAGCTCGGAACCTTGCGGCTGGAAGGAAAGACTTATCCCGTCCGGGACGGTGAGGTCGTTCACTTCCGTTTCAACGTCTGAGAATCGCTGAGACCAATCATCAATCCGTTGGGGGCGTCGGCGTGGTGACACGACGAGGCGTCACCGGGCGCGGCGGGCGCACCGGTTGTGCCGGTGTTGGTTGCGGCTCGACGCGCTGCTGTTCGCTCCGAGGCGGTGTTTCCAGCACCGCGGCCTCAAACGCCTTCTCCGGTTCGGGAGTCGGGGTCGGTTCGTACCGCTGTCTGACCCGTTCGACCTTGGCGGGCTCGAGGTACGGCATGGGCAGGAAGTTCTTGAACCGCCGTCGGTCTTGATCCTGAAGATGTACACCAAGCATCAGCTGCGACGCCATGACCTCGGGGTTGACCCTCGGATTGGCCAGCTCGGGAGCGAATTTGAGGGCTCGACGATAGTAATAGAGGGCGTCCGAGCTGTGTCCGAGCTGCTCCTCGAGCAGGCCGAGGTAGAAGTTGCACCAACCGTGGCCGGTCAGCTTTTTGAGGCAGCGTTTGTAGGCCTGCTCGGCGTTGTCCAGATCTCCCTCGCTATGTTCGACCAGGCCGATCCGGAACCAGGCCTCGTAGAGGTCGGGATCGAGATCGAGCGCGCTCTTGAACACGCGCACGGCGTCCTTGGGATAACCGCGATAAAAGAGCATCGTCCCGAGATCGACCAGGGCAGGCGGATCGAGCTCATCGCGCTCGGCCCGCCCCCAGTAGTCACGAATGGTCTCGTCGCCCGGATCGTCCATCACCAGCCAGCGTACAAACATCGGCTCGCCAGCGGCAGCCGAAAACACGACGACGGCGACGACCACGAACAACAGGCCTCCGACCTTAACCCGCATCGAGACTCTCCCCATCTCTGCTTTACCCCTTCTTCTTCTTTTCTTTGCGCGCCACGACCCTGACCTTATCATCCTCGATCTGCACGTCGAATCGAACCTTGCGCCCGAGTCGCTCCTCGATCTTCTTGCGCTGCTCCGCGATCTGCTTGTCGAAAGTCTCGCGGTCGACACCGACGTCGAGGCCGCGTTCGGATTTTGCGGTCCGATAGCGATCGAAGAGCGAGCCCTCGTCGGTCTTGTCTACGGATGAAGTTGTGGCTCCGTTTGCCGCTGAGGGCCTGCGCAGCTCGTGATCGGTGTGGGGCTGGGCAGCAACCCGGCCCTCTTCGCGCTCACGCAACATTCGCTCCCAGTTCTGCGAGTAGGTCATGAACCGGTGTTGCAGCTGCTCGATCCGAAACTGCTCGGCGCGACGATTGACGGTCTGCTCCGCGAGCATGCGGATTCGCCGGTTGATGCGCTCGCGCTGTTCTTGAGGTGGCACCCGGTCAACACCGGAAAAGTACATCTCCCACTTCCTGATGTGTTCCTGAAGTGCCCGCTCGAGCATCGTGATCTGTTCGATCAGCTCCATCAATGCCTCCGGCCGATAGGATGCCTGATGATGCAGTCTCCGCTAGAATGTCCTTTGTGGCACCAGACTATCGGCGCATTCCCGCGATTCATCGTCTCCTCGACCTCCCCGCCCTGCGGGCCGCAGTCAACGACTACGGTCACGCACCGGTTATGGAAGCGTGCCGGGTTGCCGTTGACCGGCTCCGGCAGAGAATCAGCGCCGGTGAGGGTGCCGGACAGGATATCGAAGCAGCGTGCGAAGCCCTCGAGGGCGAAATCCTCGACACGCTGCGCACCGGTGTCGCTTCTGCCTACCCCGCGGTGATCAACGCCACCGGTGTGCTCCTGCACACCAACCTCGGCCGGGCGCCGCTTCCGCAACGCCTCCCACCATCCCTGAAATCATACCTCGCCCTCGAGTACAACGTCAGTGAAGGCCGTCGCGGCCAACGCCTGGCGGCAATGGCAGACCGCATTGCCAGGGTCTGCGGCGCCGCCAGCGCAGTGATGGTGAATAACAACGCGGCAGCGCTCTTTCTCATCCTCAAAGCGCACGCCGAGCGACGTGAGGTGGTTGTTTCCCGCGGCCAGCTGATCGAGATCGGCGGGTCTTTCCGTTTACCCGATGTGATGGCGGCTTCGGGCTCGAAGCTGGTCGAGGTGGGGTGTACGAACCGCACCCACCTCCGGGACTACGCAGCCGCCATCGGTGCACACACCGCGGCCCTCCTGGTCGTTCACCAGTCCAACTTCCGAATCGTCGGCTTCACCACGGAGCCGTCGATCGGCGAGCTGGCCGGGCTCGCTCACGCCCGCGGATTGCCTCTGATCGTCGATCAGGGATCGGGAGCCCTCCACGACCTCAGCCGTTGGGGGCTGCCCCATGAGATCACCGTTTCAGAGATTCTCGAGGCCGGTGCCGACATTGTGTGTTTTTCGGGCGACAAGCTTCTCGGTGGACCGCAGGCAGGTCTCGTCGTCGGCCGCTCCGAGTGGGTCGAGCCGCTCGCCCGTCACCCGCTCTACCGCGCCTTGCGTCCGGACAAAATGGCGCTTCTGACGATGGAGGAGACCCTTCGCGCACACCACAGTGGACGTCTCCAGGAGATTCCGCTCTACGCGATGCTGGAAACGCCGATCGATGCCCTGATGGGGCGCGCCCGGCGCCTCGGTCGCCGTCTGCGCGCACGAGGCGTGCCGGTGCACGGCCGGGCGACGCGCGCCGCTCTCGGTGGCGGTACGACCCCCGATGAGACCCTGGCAAGCTATGGTCTCGGCCTCCCAGGCGGCCAGGGTCTGGCCGACCGGCTGCGCGCCGAATCACCACCCGTGGTGGCACGCATCGAGGACGACGAGGTGGTGCTCGATCTGCGGACCGTGTTTCCCGATCAGGACCGTCATCTGGAGGAAGCCCTGGTGGCCGCCTACAGCGGGCTCCAGGCCAGCCAGGAAGTCGGGGCATAGAGCCACAGGATCACCGCCAGCGCCAGGAAGGTGCCGAACGGCAGCGCGGTCTTGCCGGATCCTCTACCCACAGCAATCAGCCCGAGGCCCACGAGCGCACCCATGATCGAAGCGACCACCAGAATTCCGACCACGCCGCGCAGACCCACCACCGCGCCGATGGCTCCGAGGTACTTGACGTCGCCCCAGCCCATTCCCTCGATCCCCCGCCAGAGCTTGTAGATGACAATCACCAGGGTCGGCAGCAGGGCGCCGACCAGGGCGCCGACCACCGCATCGAGCCACCAGGTGTAGCCGCCGAGCCAGGAAAAGAAGATCCCTACGACAATCGAGGGATAGGTGAGAACGTTGGGAAGAATCTGGTGGTCGAGATCGATGAGTCCCAGCGCGAGCGAGACCCAGGCGAAGATCAACACCTCGAGCCCGATCACGCTGATGCCCCAGCGCGCCACCGTGGCGACCGCCAGCAGCCCGGCGGCGAGCTCGACCAGCGGATAGCGAATCGATATCGACGCCTGGCACCGGCGACAGCGGCCGCGAAGGACCACCCACGAAAGGAGCGGAATGTTGTCGTACCAGCGAATTGGTGTCGAGCAGGCCGGGCACGATGACGGTGGCGTCTTCACGACCGAGATCTCTCGCGGCAGCCGGTAGACCAAGACGTTGAGAAAGCTCCCCACGACCGTCCCCCAGACAAAGGCGAAGGCGTAGACCATCACGAGCGGCTGTGCGAACACATCCATCTATAGAGATCCTCCTGCTGCCGCACCATTAGATCGCGGTCGAAGCCTTCGAGACCCTCCCGTGCCGCCGCCGCCATGCGCCTCCGCAGATCCGGGTCCGCCAGCAGCTGGTCAATCGATTGGGCGAGGCCCTTGATATCTCCGGCCGGAGCCAGCAATCCGTTGTCTCCCGAGCGTACCACCTCGACCGTGCCGTCGACCGCGGTCGCTACCACCGGCACCCCGGCCGCCAGCGATTCCACGACCGAGCACGGCAGACCCTCGTGGCGCGAGGTCAGCACCGAGATGGCGGTCGCGGCCAGGAGCCCCGGAACATCATCCCACCAGCCGGCGAAGATCAACCGGTCGGCGACTCCCAGCTCACGCGCGAGCTTTTTTGCGGGCTCGCGCAGGGGCCCATCACCGACCATCACGAACCAGGCGTCCGGATGCTGCTCGCGGACAGCGGCGGCGACGCGGACGAAATCGAGCGGCGCCTTCTGGGGCTTGAAGTTGCCCACCTGAGTCACCATCGGAGGACCAATCGGAATGCCCAGTCGTTTTCGGACCGCATCACCGCCGGCGGCGGCGCGGAAACGATCGAGATCGATCCCGGCCCTGATCACCGTCACCTTACCGGGTGGGAAAAGCCCGATCTCGATGCCGCGGCGCCGATCGGTCTCTGACACCGTCACGAAATGGTCGGTGAACCGGGCCATCGTCGTCTCGGCCACCCGGTATATCCACCTCGTCGGTGCCGCCTGCAGCGGGGTAAAACCGAAGCCATGCACCGTATGCACCGCCGGCACGTTCTCCAACCGAGCCGCGAGACGGCCCAGGATCCCAGCCTTGGATGAGTGGGTGTGGACGACCTTCGGCTGAAAAAGGCGCACCGCCGAGCGTAGGGAGACGAGGGCACGGAGATCCGTTATCGGCGCCACCCGCCGGACCAGGGTCGGCACCGGGAAGCGCTCGAGATCAGAGATAGCCGCCGCCTCGTCATCGAGGCGGTCCCCGGGACCCCAGGCAAGAGCAACGTCGAAGGTTGCCCGATCGAGCTTTTTGGCGGTGTGCAGCACGATCCGCTGAGCGCCGCCGAGCTCGAGTCGGGTAATGGCGAGGAGGACCCGGATGCGCTCTGTGGCGCTCACTCCGACAATTCCTATCCAGCGCCGCCGAGGCTGCGCGCGGCCCGCATGCCGTCGAGGACGGCGTCCTCCATCGCCGAGTACTTCCAGTCTGCCCAGCGCCCGGCGAGCGTCACTTGGTGCTCGCGCAGGAACCCGCGCAACAGCGCCACCGCCTCACGTCGGCGGTGGTCAAAGACGACATATGCCGGATCGATGACCGTCACCCTGCGCACCCGCACCGCCCCCTCGTCGAGGAGCCCGACCCCGGCCAGGGCCCGCTGGGCGGTGGCCGCAAGGGCCTCCACGTCGCCCTCGCCAGGGTCCAGACTGACCTCTATGGACACGGTATGGCAACCCGCAGGAGCGAGGTCGCCGTGGTTCGACGGGAAGCCGACCCGATAGAAGGGCAGCTCCGGATCGGGGAAATAGAGCCAATGCTCAGCGCTCGGCGCCGGACCCCCGACGCCGAGGGCGAGATTGAGCACGCGCACCCAGCGCAGGGCACGCCTCGCCTCCGCGACCTCTACTGGCGGAGGGCCAACGAGGCGGTCGATGAGGGCAGGGAGCGAGATCGTCGACACCAGCTTCCGCCACTCCAGATGTTCGCCATTAGCAAGTTCTATCCAACGATCCTCGAGGTGGACCCGCGTGACCTCGTTTTCGAGCCGAAGACGGCTCAATCGGTCAGCGATACCGTTCGGAATCAGGCTGATGCCGCCCTTGACGGGGTAGCGGAAGGTGGCGTTGTATCCGACATCCCCGTCGTAAAGACCGAAGGCACCGTTGACCACCTCTTCGAGCTTCGGTTTCGGCACATAGCGCCCGACCCAGTCAAGGCTCAGCTCGTCGGGGCGGGCTCGATAGAGTTTACTGTTGTAGGGGAAGAAGAAATGCTCTGCGAGGCCTTCTCCAAAACGATCCAATACCCAAGCCCGGAAGTCACCGGGCTCTTCGGCCGTCTCATTCACCCACGCACGCACGAAGCCGAGCAGACAGTCACGCCGCACCTCCGGCGCAAGGCCGTGAGTATTGATCTGCACCGGGTACGGAGTCGTCCGGCCACCGATGACCACGGCCGCCCGCCGCCCGTGGACCTCGAGCTGCCCCCACAGACCGAGATCTTCGAGATAAGCCGCAGTCTCGGGTCGTGCAACGTGCAGCAGGTGACCGGTGTAGTCAAAGACGAATCCGTTGTCTGACAGGCTGCGGCAGGCGCCACCCGGTTCGGATTCGCGCTCGAGCACCACCGTGGGCGTTCCCTCGCGCTCCAACTGCTCCGCAGCCACCAATCCGGTGAGGCCGCCGCCGATGATCAATACCGGCTTCATCACGCCTCCATCGGCACCAACGCCAACCACGCCAGGAGACCGATGACGGTGACGCCAACGACCCCTGTGACGACGAGGGTGGACACGGGGTCGAGAAAGAGCACCACCAAACCGATGGCGCCAAAGACCACCGCCACCGCGTAGCTGACGAAAACCGTGCCTGCGGTCCAGCCATCGAGGCGGCGCCGCATGCGGAGGGGGAAGTGGTCGGAGCTCCCGTGGTAGATCTTGCGGCCCGCCTTGATCCTGAGCACCATCACGTAGACGGTGTCGATGATCGGCACGGCAAGGATATAGAGCGGCGCCAGCCAACCAAGGGAATTGTGCGTGGTGTAATCCATCACCATCGCCAACGCACCGAGCGTGAGGCCGATGAAGAGACTGCCGCAGTCACCGAGGTAGATGGTTGCAGGATAAAAGTTGAAACGAAGGAAGCCGAGCAGGGCGCCGATCAGGGCAACGGTGAAGGCGGCAACCATCAGGCGACCGTTGAGCAGCGCGACCACCAGCAGGAAGGTCGCGGAGATGACCGCGAGACCGCTTGCCAGCCCGTCCATGATGTCCACCAGGTTGAAGGCGTTGGAGAGCCCTACCAGCCACACAACTGTGACGACGAGCCGCAGCCACCACGGCATGATCGCGACCTGGATCATGATCCCAGATTTGACGAGGACGAAGACTGCCACCACCTGGCCGATTGCTTTTGGCTTCGGCGTCAGCGCTCCGAAATCGTCGATCAGACCGACCGTGGTTACGATCGTCGACGCGAGCAGCAGGGCCAGCAGCTCCTGGTCGAACTCAAAGGTCATGCCGATTGAAAGGAGGAAGGCGATGAAAACCGCGAGTCCACCGAGGTAGGCAACCGGCTGCTGATGGTTCTTGAGCGCGCCATCGGGCCGGTCGACGACACCGAAGCGCAGCGCCGCCTCGCGCGCTATGGGGGTCCCCACGATGGCAAGGAAATAGGCGAGAAAAAAGCCGAGGAAAAGTCGGATCGTCATGGCAGCTCGTGCAACCTCCGTCGGCGGCCTCGGCTCCGGTTCCTCCACTCGTTCATCACCAGCGGCCACCGCCGCCGCAGATGCCCGACGAGGGACGGGCGGCGCACGGCGCCGGCCACCACCAAACTCGGATCCCACACCAAGAGTAGGGGGAGGCGCCGCACGAGATCAAGGGGGTGGAGGTGTCGGATGAGGGTCATCCAGCGGTTGGTGAGGACACAGGCCTCGAGCTCCGGCGGTCGTCGCCATCTCAGCGGGCCTCTGCCGGAGGCGGCGCCGGCGCCGCGGCGGTGTGTTGCCACTGCATCCGGGCAGCTTTGGATCCGCCAACCCGAATTGATCAACCGCCACCCCAGTTCGAGGTCTTCCCAAAAGCAGAAGTAGTGCTGCGCCCACGGCCCGTTGGCGTCCGCCACCGACGCCAACGCCTGTTGGCGGAACACCGCCAACGCGCCACATGCAGCCAGCACGTCGGCAGTCTGCCTCCGCTCGGCGGTGAGTGGCTCGCCATAGCCGCGGTCGGAGACCTCCAATGACCACGGGCTCAAGACCTGACCGACGCTATCCACCGTCTCGCCGTCGGATCGCATCAAGAGTGGAGCGACGCCCGCCAAAGCGTCGTCCTGTTGCAGCGCATGTGCAGCTCGCCGCAAGCAGTCTTTGAATACAACAACGTCGGGGTTGAGAAAGACGAGGTGCTCGAAGTCGCCGCCGAGCTCACGATATCCCCGGTTACAGCCGCCGGCAAAACCACTGTTGACCTCCTCGACCACTAGTTTCACGCGGGCATCGTCGAAGCCTCGGACCAGGTCGCGGCTCTGGTCCCGCGAGGCATTGTCGACAACGATTACCCGTTCGAGGCCGTCCGCATCTCGGAGCGCCTCGAGACAGGCCGGGAGATCCTCGGCGGAGTTGTGGCTCACCACCACCGCACCGATGGTCATTGCGATCCTCCTGTTTGAGACGAAAAGCTCGGCAGGCAGGGCATCATTTGATTATAAGGGCTTGCGGCTTGAGGCTTGGGGCCTGAGGCGCTGAAAACGGCGGCGGGGTAAGAAAAGAGCTGCGACAATGGATGGGATGGTCAAAGGCTGGAAAGGTCTGGCGAACTGGCTGGCGACACGCGGGCCGCTGCAGATCCTTCTCTTGCTCGCGGTTGTCGCCGCGCTCCTGTCGCCAGCGCTGCGGGCCGGGTTCCTGTGGGATGATTTCGATCAAATCGTCAACTCCACCACCATCGGCGACCCCTCTCGCATCCCCTTCTTCTTCACCCACAACGTCGTCCAGTCCGCCGGCGGCGAGGGCCGAGGCGCCGACGGCGTCGACACCTACCGGCCACTGTTCATGGTCGCCCTGGCGGCGGTTTACCGGATCAACGGGCCCGATCCGTTCTGGTTCCATCTGGCGGTGCTGGCCGCCCACCTCGTGGTATGCCTGCTGCTGTGGTTTCTCGGCGTTCGCTGGCTCGAATCTCGGCCGGCGACCGCAGTCGCGGTCCTCTTCTTCGCCTTTCACCCGGTGACCGCCGAGGCCTATCTGTGGTCGTCCGCCCTGCCCGAGCCGTTGGCGGCGATCGGGCTTCTGGGGGCGATTCTGATCCTTGACCGCCGCGTCGGAGAGCATCAGAACGGGCCGCGCATCTGGGTTGCCTCGGTCGCGGCGGGGCTCGTGTTCTTCACCGGTCTCTTTGCCAAAGAGGTCGTGCTGGCGGCATTACCGGCTCTCGGCCTCTACCTGGTCGTCGCGCGCGGTGTTCGGCTGCGGTACCTGGTTCCGGTTGCGGTTTCCGGTGTCGTCTTCATTCTCCTGCGAACCGCCGCCCTCGCCGGCCTGCAAGCGACCGGGGTCGACTCCGCTCAGCGGTTGGCCGCCCTCAAGGTCTATCCGGCTCTCGTCGTGGATGGTCTCGTCGCGATGCTCACCATGCAACCGATCGGCATTCGCCATCTCTCGTGGGAGTACGGATCTCTAGGGTGGGGCGCAAGCGCAGGAGCAGGCGCCCTTTGCCTCGTATTGCTGATGGCCGCAGTCAGACTTCGGCGAACCCTGCCGTTGGTGCTCGCCGCGGCACTCACGACCGGGTCGATGCTCCTCCCGATCGCTCTCGTGACGACGGTCCCGGGTTGGGGCGGTTTCGGACGCTATCTCTACCTGCCCCTGGCAATCACCGCCCTCGCGCTGGCCGAGCTCGGGCTGTGGGCCAACCGTGCGCTCGCGATCAGAGGACCCCGCCTGTGGTGGGCTGTGCCGCTGATCGTGGCGACCGCGTTGGTCGTCGAACAGGTCGGTTTGCGGCACGCCCTGTGGGTCTACGCCAACCAGGAAAACCTCGCCCGCGCCGCGATCGAAATCTTCCCCGACGGGCCTGACGGCTGGGAATGGCTGGGCAACGTTTATGTCGAAAAAGGAGATCTCGAGGAGGCGCGGGAGTGTTTTCGCAAGGCCACGGAGAGAGGGCCGGAACTGTTCCGTCCGCGCCACAATCTGGCGGCTGCCCTGCTCTACACCGGCCGTCCGGCTGAAGCGCTCGAGCAGCTCGACATCCTCGATTCGCTCCACCCCCGCACCGCACCCGGATCGAAGGTAGCGATCCTCGCCCTGATGGAGCTCGGTCGGTGGGACGAGGCTGCGACGCGCCTCGTCGACAGCCTCGACCGAGACCCGGGCGATCCTGGTCTGGCCGAAGCTGCCATCAGACTCCTCGCCACCCACCCACACCCTGAGAGGATCCGAGAATGGTTCGCCGCCGAGCTCGAGCGACCTGAGCACGCCGGCGCCGCACAGACGATCGGCCCGATGATTTCAAGCCAATATTGACGTTGCCGCCTCGAGAACTGCCTCCATCCGCTCGACGTGAAGCGCTCCGCTGAATTTCTTGCGGGCGCGTTTCCGACCCGCCTCACCCAGTCGATTGCGGAGGACCTCATCGCCAGCCAACTCGAGAATTGCTCGGGAGAGATCTTCAACATCGCCGGGTCGACACAGAAGACCAGTCTCGCCGTTGACCACCATTTCCGGCACCCCGCCGTCATCGTAGGCCACCACCGGTCGCCCGGCGGCCATCGCCTCCATGACCGCCCGCGGCAGCGGATCGGGCCACAGGGTCGGCAGGGCGAGCACATCCACCGCCGCCAGAAGCTCCCAGATCTCCGGCTGCGGCGGCACCAGGTGAATCCGCCCGGCGGCCGCGCCGGCCGCAATCTCGCCCTGCAGCTGGTCGACAAAGGAGGCCGGGCCGTGGCCGGCGATCAGGAAGTGCAGCTTCGAGTTTTCAGCTCCGGCAGAGTGTGCCGCGTATACCAGGTCGAGGGCTCCCTTATGGGCCACCAGTTGACTGAAGAGCCCCACCACGATGGCTTCCTGCGGCAGATTGAAACGGTCCCGGAGCGCCACCCCATCGAAATCATCCGTTGGATGATCGACGCCGTTGTGGACGACCTCCACCCGCTCATCCAGGCCCTCGTTCCGGACCCACGCCGCCACCGCTTCGCTGACCGCCACGATGCGGGTGGCATCGGCGCGCAGCCGGCTCGCAAACCAACGGCGCCGGTGACCCGGCGGCAGGATCTCGCGCAGATGCCACACCACCGGAAGACCCAGGGCTCGAGCTGCTGCCGCGCCCCGCAGGTGCGACAGGCAGTTGACGTGGACGACATCCGGTTCGAGCTCGGACAGCCACGCACGCAGCCCCCGGCTTCCGGGGTCGGGCCATGCGTAGCGCAGGCCGCGTGCCGCCTGACGCCACAGGGGCTGCGGCCCGTACTGGACGAGCCAGCACTGTCTGACAGGCACTGATATCACCGACACCCCGCCGGCTTCGAGCTCTTGACTCAAGGCCCACCGTCCGGGGGTAGCCACCGCAACCTCGTGCCCGTTGGCTGACAGCCCGAGGGCGAGCAGGGCGAGAGATCGCTCAGCGCCGGTCGGCGCCGTCGCCGACGCGAGGTGGGAGAGCAGCGCAATTTTCATCGCCGCCCCCCTCGATCGAGCCAGCGCGACAACACCATCAGCGACCACAGGGCTCGCCCGTGGTCGTGCCCCCCCGCGAGATGCTCATCGACGAGACGTGAGACCTCGACCACCCGCAGGAAGCCCAGACCCGCCACATTCGCCGGCGACAGCTGATCGGTCAGCGCCGGACGCAGGGGACCACGCAACCAGGCGCCGATCGGAACCTCGAAGCCGCGTTTGCGGCGCAGGGAACCCGCCTGCGGGAGAAGACCAGTGGCGACGTCGCGGAGAAGGATCTTGTCTCGCCTCATGGTCTGCTTGAGTCGCCCCGGCAGGGTGAGGACAAGGTCGACGACCTCGTTGTCGAGGTAGGGGACTCGGACCTCGAGCGAGTGCGCCATCGACATCCGATCCACCTTGGGCAGGAGATCGCCGGGCAGGAAGGTGCAGCGGTCGGCTTCGAGGCGCCCGTTGACCGGTTCGATATCCGCCCATCCATGCCAGCTGTCATCGAGCTCTCGGTATATGGCCTCGAGCTCCGCCTCGCTCGCAGCCCGGGACGCGGTCAGCCGCTCGATCTCGGCAGCGGAAAAGACCCGTCCCCAGTCGAGCTGCCGCGTGAGACCCGGAGCCATTCGCAACCTGCGCTCGAGACGTTCAGACAGCGGCCTCCCGGCGATCCGCAGGGCCGCCGGCAACAGCCTTCGCCCGACGGTGCCGACGCGGTCGAGGGCGACGTCGTAGCGCTGTCTGGCATAGCCCCCGAAGACCTCGTCGGCGCCCTCGCCCGACAACGCAACCGTAACCCGCTCGCGGGCAAGTCGCGACATGTACCAGGTGGGGATCGCGGTCGGATCGGCCAGCGGTGTGTCGAGGCCGTCGATAATCTGCCCGAGGTCGCGGGCCACCTCCTCTGGATCCATCATGAGCTCGTGGTGATCGCTCTCGAGGTGGTCGGCGATCTCGCGGGCTGCGGGGAGCTCGGAGACCGCATCCGGGCCCTCGAAACCAACCGAAAAGGTTCGCAGTGGACCGCTGACCCTCCGCCGGGCGAGTGCACTCACGGTGCTGGAATCGAGCCCCCCCGAGAGAAAGACACCGACCGGAACGTCGGCAACCAGTTGCCGTCCGACCGCATTCTCGAGCACCTCTCGCATCTCACCGACAATCTGGCCGGAAACGGCGCTGGGTTCGCCCGGTGCTGGAGGTTTCCAGTAGGCTTCGACCCGCTCGCGTCGATCAGCGTCGACGGTGAGGATCGTCGCCGGCGGCAGCGACTCGACACCCGCGAACGGCGCTCCTTCCGGAGACAGATATCCAAAAGCGAGGTAGTGACGGAGCTGCAGCTCATCGAGCCGTGGGGCCTCTGGAAACCCGCCCGCGCGCAGGCCGCGCAGTTCGGAGGCAAAGGCCAGCCCATCGCCGCCGCGGCACAGATAGAGCGGTTTGATTCCAAAACGGTCGCGAGCGAGGGAGAGCTCGCGCCGCCGGCCGTCCCAAACGGCGAGTGCGAACATCCCATTGAGCCGCCGCACACATTCGGGGCCCTCCTCGGCCCACAGACGCAGGACGACCTCGACATCTCCCGTACTCCGGAACTGGTGCCCTTTGTCCTCGAGCTCCTGTCGGAGCTCGCGAAAATTGTAAATCTCGCCATTCAGCACGATGGCAAGAGACCGCTCCTTATCAAGTATCGGCTGTTCCCCGGTCTCGAGGTCGATCACAGCCAGTCGGCGAAAACCCAGCGATACATGGTGGTCGTCAAAAAACCCTTCATCGTCGGGGCCGCGATGGCTGAGGGCGCTGGTCATCCGACCGACACGACGTTTCCGATCTTCCGCGTCAACCCGGCCCAGAATGCCAGCGATGCCGCACATCAGGCGTGGGGTCCGATCTCGACCGGCTCCACGGACGCGCCCAACAGACCCTTGACTGCTGAAGCAGCCGCGTCGCGCAGGCCACGAATCCTGACCAGCGCGAACTTTGCTGGCCCGAGTGCGCGCGCCCACGTTTGCCGGCGCAGCTTTGGGCTGCCCCACCGTGGCTCGAGCCGCTCCCGAATTTCCCCGTCGCCGAGAGCCTCGGTGCTTTCGAATGCAGCACGCAGTGCGGCGTCCGAGTACTCGTTGGCGGTCGGCGGCAGCTCCTTCCGGAAGACCATGTCGGCCGCAAGCATCGCCAGCCCCGGCCGCCGATCTTCCGATCGCACGTAGTGATCCCACACGCGATCCAGGTATTGCCACTGAATACGAGCATTGTGGGGCCGGGCGTCACGCAACTTCCGGTAGACCTGTGACGCCTGCAAGGCGCGGTGGGCGCCGAAGTGGAAAGCCTGCAGCGGAGACGGGTTTTCGGCGTGCAGGACCAGATCCCGCGGCGGGTTGTCGGCCACCAGCTTGCGGCCCGGAAAATCGGGATCCGGGTCGACATACAACGTCTCCTCGTGTCGCTTCCACCGCGCCCGGTTGGAGAACAGATGGGCGCCGATAATGCGACTCTCGGTCATCCAGTCGGTCACCGCCACCACCAGATGGTCGAGCTCGGGTCGCTGCTCGAAAACCCGAACCAAGTCACCGAGAACCTTCGGGTCAGCCAGGACCATGTCCGCGTCGAGCTTGAGAAAGAGCCCGAAGTTCTCGTGCTCCGCCATGATCGTCTCGTACAACCGCGCGTGGGCCTCGATGTTTGGGAGGTTCTCGATGATCCGCTGCTCCCACAACGGGTATTCCTGCTGCTCGAGTGCCGACCGGCAGCGATCGAACTCCGCCTCGCCCGAGTACAGGGTCAGCACGAGGACTCGCGGGCGCTGGGTCATCGTGAGACCCCGCCGCGGGCCTCGCAACGGCCACTCGCGGTAACGAGCGGACTGGGATACCGGATGATTTTCGATCTGATGGGGGACATCTTTGCCACAGCCAAATTATAGGTCACGGCATGAGGCGACACCGTTGGTTTGTATGATGGAAGGGCGCAGCATGCGATTCCTGACCAATCCTCTGACGTGGTTGATCGGCCGTTACCGGGTCCGCCTCCTCTTGCGGGCCGCCGGTCGGACCAGGGAAATCGTCCGCTACGCGTTGGTGCGACCGAGACACCGGCACCGCTTCCACATCGTGTCGACCCAGCGCAATGCGGGACGTGACATCCTACGGTGTCTCGATTCGGTCCATGGTCAGCGATACCCCAAGGACCACTTCCGGCACCTCGTCATTGATGATGCATCGACCAATGACACTCAGGCGCTTATCGAGGAATGGTGCGAGCAGCACCCGGGTCACACCGTCGAGCTGGTGCAGCGATCACGCCGCCGCGGCGGCACCTGGAACACCCTCGACGGCATCCGCCAGGTTGACAGCCAGTCGATTGTCATCGAGCTCAACGGTGACGATTGGCTTCCCGATCCGGGAGTGCTGGCGTTTCTCAACAAGGTGTACCAGGACCCCGAGGTCTGGATGACCTACAACACCCAACGCGAGTCGACCGGGGTGATCCCGTTCCAGCTACCGCCTCCGCGGGCTGTTCGCTGCGCCCACAGCTATCGTGATCATCCCTGGGCCACCAGCCACCTCCACACGTTTCGGAGACGTCTCTTCGATCATGTCCCCGACGAGATCATGATCGACCCTGCCACCGGAGAGCACTGGGCGTCGGCCGACGACATTGCCCTCTACCTCTGGATGCTCGAGCTCGCCGGCAACCATGCACGGCACGTGTGGCGCATTACCTGCCTCTATAACTTTCACGAGCGGACCGAATATCGGCTCGACCGTGAAGGCCAGCTCGAACGCGAGAGTCGGATTCGAAAAGGCGACCGTGCAAGGCCGCTCGGCGAGCTCTGACCCAACCGTATCGGTTTCAGTCGCCGCTGCGCGCGGCCTCGGCGAGTATGGAGCGGAGGCAACCAAGGCTCTTTTGAGACGAGTAGTTGGCCTCCACATGCCGTCGCCCGGCGGCGCCCATCCTTTCGGCCAGCCTCGGATCGCGCACCAGCCGCAATATGCTCTCGGCCATCCCATCGACATCGCCCTCGTCGACCAAAAAACCGCTGACACCCTCGCGGACTGCCTCCACAATGCCCCCATGGCGCGTCGAAACCACCGGCAGTCCGCACGACGAGGCCTCGAGAACCGCCACCGGCGTTCCCTCACAGTCGCCATCGGCGGCCCGCAAGGAGTGTTGAACAAAGCAACGCGCCCGGCGCATCCAGGCGACGACCTCATCGTGGTCGATGCTCCCCGGGAAACTCGCCTGTTGGTCGACGCCGAGTTCCCGGGCGAGATCGATGCACTGACCACGAAGCGGTCCGTCGCCCAGCATGACCAGGCGCGACTCAGACTCCTCGGCATGCACCCGAGCGAAGGCCCGAACGGTCAACGCGGGCCCCTTCTTCTCCACAAAACGCCCGAGTGCCAGCAGGAGCGGCGGCGACGTCTCGGGTCTGGCTCCCTGGAATCGATCGATATCCACGCCGCACGGATTGCACACGGTTCGCTTCGCGGGGCTGCCGAGCTCCAGCAGATGGGCCAGCATTTGGTTCGACACCGCCACGACGCGGGACGCCGTCTCGAAAAGACGTTCGTACGGTTCACGCAAGTCGGCCACCGTTTTTTCCTGATAGGCATCGAAGCCGTGGAAATGGGCGACAAGAGGTATCCGGGAGATCGAACACGCCTCCACGATCGTGGCCGCGGTCGGCCCGTATTCCGCGAGCACGACATCAATCTCGGCGCGCCGCAAGAAGTGCGCCAGCGTTCGGGAGTAGACCGGCTCGGGGAGGCGTCGCCCGAGGGCACCGTGCGCCCGCGCAGCGGTCATTCCCCTCCGCAGCGTGAGTAGCTTCGCCGCGGTCGCCCAGACGCCGAACAGCAACCCTTCGCCATCGCCGTAAAAGAGCGGCCTCGGCGATCCCCAAACGACCAACGGATCGTCGAAGAGCCCCTCGATGTGCGATCCGATGAAGGACTCGGAGACCACATTCCGCTCAGGTATGACGACCGCGAGGCGCGGTTTTTCGCCATTCATCGGTCCTGGTCCTCGAAGCGCCACACCCCGGTTGCTATGCAGAACGTGTCAAGGGGCTTGCCTCCCAGGACATTCTCAACCGTTGCCTCCACTTGGACGGAGTCAACGTCATTGTCGAGGTCGGTCATCCCGAGGACATCGGCCCACTCCGCCCATATAGGGTTCCGTTCCAGTGCGCGCTCGAAATCGAGGGAAGCGGCGAACCGGATCGCGCCTACACTGACCTCCTCCATCCACGGATGCGGATCGAAACGCTGCAGCTCGCCGAGGTCCTTGAGATTGACCGCGTGGTACTCGTCGGCCAACATCGTCCGCCCGAGATCGCGATCGATGTAACCACTCGGAAACACGAGACACCGAGCACGTCTCCGGGCCCACCAGTATCCACCCACGAGAACCCGGTAGACGAGGAAACGCAGAACCCGTTCACCAAACCCGCGGGGAACTTTCCACGACAGCAGTAGCGGCAAGATGCGATCGGCGAAAGTCAGCGGCCCCGAACCGCAGCCAACCCCGAGGACCGATTCGAGGGCGTCCAGTCCTCTCTGGTACTCGTCTCTGAATCGGCCAACGCCGGTCATACGTTCCATCTTCGCCAATACACAGAGCGCCTGGATGTGGGTGTTCAAACACAACGAGTTGTGCCGCGAACGACCGAGCACGGGCTCCGGCACCCGAAGCGGTCGAGATCCTTCGTCCGAGTCGTGGAGGAACCAGAGCCGACCGCCATCGAGCTCCTCGGTGAGATTCTCGATCGCGAACTCCGTCGCCTCTTCAGCCGCAGCGAGGAGGTCATGATGCGGCGCCAGCTCGTGCTCGGAAAGGAGAAGGCGTACCCCGTCCCACAGCATGCGGGAGTGAATCTCTGGTTTCTCATTCCAGAACCCGTGGCGCCACGCTCCATCGGACCCGAGATCGACACGAACCGACCACGCTACCGCACGGGCGAGCGAGCGATAGTGGCTTTTTCCGGTTCGGTTGTGGAGCGCCATCAGATAGCTCCACCAGGCACAGGCGCACTGCTGACACCGAAAACGACCCCGCGCCGAATCGCGGGGGTCGAAGACACCGGCGCCGATGAAATACTTCCAAAGGTCTGCCGGCGACGAGGCATCGAACCAGTCTGATTTCAGGTACCGCTGGAGCTCGACGCCGCTCAACTCGAAGAGGTCTGCACGGCTCACCGGGGTGTCGTCGACGAAGGCAACCATCGGCAGGTAAACGGTCACATTTTCGGTCGCGGACAACCGAAGATGGAATTTCGGCACCTCATCGAGCTCCCACCAGCTCTCGACCGCAACGTCATCCACCGCCTTCAGGCGCCCGTGGCCAACCGGTCGGCCGACGAAGATGCCGCGTGGCAGCCAGAGCATCGGCGTCTCTCCGTCCGCCCCCCCGGTGAGCAGGGTCCCCATCCGGTCATCGCTGAAGAAACCGCTCGAATCCGCGGCGAAGCTGAACGACGCGGAGGCGCCGCGATCCTCCGCGGTCCAGCGCAGGCAACGGACCTCGATCCCGTCTTCGGGCAGGGTGTCGCAAACGATTTCACAGCGAGAGGAGAGCCGGACCAGCTGTCTGACGAAGACGGACGATTCGTAGAGGACGGTCTCCGCCAGCGAAGGCGCGGATGGGTCGAGGTTCTGGTCGTCGCAACGGGAGTCGCCGCCGCCGGTCACCAGAAGTTCGCCGTTGTCAGGCATGTCGCATCTGCATCGAGGCGCGTTCCCAGACCAACGATCACTCCACTCTCTTGAGGACACTCTCGTAGACCTCGAGCGCGCGGGGAGCGAGACGTTGCCACGAAAGATGCTCCACGGCGTGGGCCCGTGCGGCCCGTCCGCGCTGTTCGCGCTCCCAGTCGCTTTCGATAATCCTGATCACCGCGTTCACGATCCCGTCCGCATCCCCGACGGCCAGCAGGTCTGCAAACGACGAATCCACGTACGACGCGACTCCCCTCACGTCAGTGGAGACGATCGGTGTGCCGCAGGCCTGCGCTTCGAGGATCGCGTTGTTGGCAGTCGCATCGAGCATGGGCAGAAGGAGGAGCGTTGCCCGCCGGTAGAGGTCCCGGAGCTCGTCGTCGCAGAGGCCTGCGTGAAAGATCACGCGGTCGTGGCGGGCGATTCGGATCAGCTCGTCGGCGGAACGAGCGACAAGAGGTATGACGAAATCGAAGCCGAGCTCCCGGTGCCGTTCGAGCAACAGATCCACCACATCGCTCAGCGTGCGAAGGTCGCGCAACCAGTGGCCGACGACGAGGCACCTCGGTTCCGAGGGGCGTTGAAAGGTCTCGTCCGGCGGACAGAAAAAATCAATATCTACGCCGTGCGGCACGAAGAATACCCGTCCGGGAAGGACCTCCTCCCAGAACTCGGCCTCGCGGTCCGTGAGAGCGACGAGTCCGTCGAGCGACCTCACCGCCTCTGGATTCCCGTGCACCAGCGTCCACCAGGATCGGGGCTGGTGAGCCGTGGCGATCAGCGCACTGCCATCGGTTCTCGACCGGTCCGCCAGAATACCGAAGTCCTTTTCGAGATACATGAGGTGTACGAGGTCGGGTCGCTGCCTCGCAACCGTCCGCTCGACCTCCCGTTCCAGGAGATAACTGTTCGCATCATAGAGCGGGCTCTCGCTACATCCCTGCCGGCGGCGGTCGAGGTACCGTCTTCGCAGCGGACCCAGGGAACCGCCTCTGCGATAGACATCGACGAAATGCCAGCCATCCCCGTCGCTTTCGAGATAGTCGCATCCACGATCGTAGCCGCTGTATCGGCCCATCCATTTGATCCTGGTGCGGGTGCGGAGAATCGACGTCTCAGCCCGCATATCTCACCGGGTTTCATCGCGAGGTGCCGTGCCCAGTGGAGTTTGCGATCTGAGGGGCGCGGACTCGTACTCGACAGTACGTGGAGCACCCCGAGGCGAGAAAACTCCGCTGGGTGCGGTGCATCGCCGACCGCAGCAGAAAGCTGGTGAGATATGCGCGCTAACCATGCTCTTGAATCATACCCTTTGCAGGCACCTGCCCAGCCGGCCCAGGCTGGGTTTCGTTCGCTGGTGCCGGCCGCGATCATGGCGGCATAGGTGCTTTGCCGGGTCGTGTTGCGTTCTAACTAGCGTCGGCGCAGCCAAGCTCCGGGCCAATGAGTGACGTCGTTGGTCAATCCGCTCTCGTTGAATGGCCAGGGTGGGGGCTCGAGCACGAACTCACGGTGTGTCGCAGCGAATTCCGCGGCGGCGTCCATAGGGTTGTTCCAGATCCAGCTGGCGTCACCCCGGGGTACGTCCGCCAGGCTCTTGGTGAGTCCGTCCGTGGCAACCAGGTACGAGCCCGGTGGAACCAGTCCGTGGTACGTCTCCAATTCGGCGGCCACGTGGTCCTTATCGTGACAGGAATCCAGTACGACCAGCACTCTTTCGTCCGGTTTCACCAAACCCCTGACCCGCGCGACGGTTTCGGGATCCACGGAATTACCCTCGACGAGGGTTATCAGGGAATACAGCGGGTGAGACTGAATGGCCCTACGATTATGGGACCGGATATCGATGTCGATGCCGATGACCCGTCCGTGCTCGAGCAGGCGGCACAGGCTGGCGTAGAAGATCAGGGATCCCCCGTGCGCGATACCGGTTTCCACGATCACGTCCGGTTTCACCGAAAAGATGGCTTCCTGGATGCGGATCATGTCCTGGGGAAGTTGAATGATAGGCCGACCGAGCCAGGAAAAGGTGTAGGAATACTTTTGGTTCCAGCCGACCTTAACCCACAACTCGGACAGGACCTCGAAGGACTCCTTGCCATACAGGTCCATCGAGCCATGGTCCGGGCCGTCCTCCCAGGTGATCGTTTTGGCTTCGGTGTCGACGGTCAGTTTCATGGCAATCCGATCATTGGCCGGTCCTGTGCCCGTCCGGTGGGTGGGACCTTTGCGAACCAGCCGCGAATATTCCCAGCCGTATCCCGTAAGGAGAATATCCACCGCTCACGTATTGAGCAAGAGTCGATTCAGGAAGCGCCGCCGTTGAGCCGGCTCCGCCACCAGGCGACGGTTGCTTCCAGTCCAGTTTCAAGGTCTATGGCCGGCTCCCAGCCCACCTCGTCGTTGAGTCTCCTGGTGTCCGCCGCCAGGATCGCGGGGTCGTTTGGGGGGGCGGGCCTTGCGCCCAGATGGATAAGATCGCTTCGGCCGAGGTGTCGGCCCAACACATGCACTACCTCGCGCAGGCGCACGGCGCTTCCCGAGGCCACGTTGATCGGGCCCTCCACACCACTGTCGACCAGGGCCGCCAGGGCGGAACCGGCGTCCGCCACGTGCAGGAAGTCCCGCACCTGTTCTCCATGGGTGCACTCGGCGGGCTCGCCCGACAGTAATGATCTGATGACCGATGCCACCAGCCGACGCGGATCCTCGTTCGGGCCGTAGACGAAGAAAATCCGCGCCCACGCCCCTGAAATGCCCACCCGGGAGCAGAAGGCCGAAACGAGATTGTGAAGGGCGTGTTTCGAGATTCCGTAGAGGCTCGAGGGGTTGCACGGCGCGACCCTCTCATCGAGGGTCGATATCTCGAGGGTTTCCTCTGCCCCGTGGGGTGGGAGCTCCGTTTCCTGTGGCCTACAGGCCGCTGCGGCCCAGTCGTATTCCGCACACGAACCCGCCATCACCAAGCGCCGTCCGCCGTGCTCATGGAAGGCCCTTGCCAGGGTCAGGCTCGCGGCAACCCAGTCGAGGTTTTCCGGCGCCTCCCAGTACTTTCCATGCTCGGTGCACCAGGCGAGGTGGAGCAGGTGGCTGGGGGCTATGTCACCTATGAGGCGCCGGACCTGGTGCGGATCCAGAAGGTCCACGCCGTGTTCGACCACATTGCGCACATCCAGAACCTCGCCGGGCGCCATGACCCCATGCACCTCGAATCCGAGTGTCCGGAGCGGGTCCAGAGTGTTGCGCCCAACGAACCCTTTCGCGCCCGTCACCAGAATCCGTTTCACGATAAACAGTTCTCCAAAAGGCAGGCCTCTCCCGAGATGATCCGGAGGGGTTCCGGCAGTGAGATGCCGGGGACCCCGCGGACAGCCTCACGCACGACCCGGATGGCGGCGCCGCGCCCGCCGTCGACGAGGTTCCCCGCCGGGCCGGGCTGGTCGAATTCTGGTACTATTTCAGCGAAAACCGTGGGGCCGTGGCCGGTCTTTTGGTCTTTGCA
>CAYRFI010000051.1:0-27999 GCA_964423595.1 uncultured Thermoanaerobaculia bacterium
CGAGGCCTTCAATCGGCAGATCGGCGCTCTCATTGAAGCCGGAGCAGACATCGTGTGCATCGAGACCATGATCGACGTCCGCGAGGCTGAGCTCGCGGTCAGGGTGGCGCGTTCCCTCAAGACAGATATCCCCGTGATTGCCACCATGACCTTCGACTCGACGCCGCGTGGGTTCTTCACAACGATGGGGACAACAGTCAACCAGGCGTGCAAGGTTCTGATCGAGGCCGGTGCCGACATCGTCGGCTCCAACTGCGGCAACGGCATCGACACGATGATCGAGATCGCCCGCGACTTCAAGAGAGAGGCGTCGGTGCCGGTGATCATCCAATCGAACGCCGGCCTGCCCGATAATCGTGGAGGCGAGCTGGTCTACCCCGAATCGCCAGAGTACATGGCCGAACGCGTCGGTCAGCTGATGGATCTCGGCGTCGGCATCATCGGTGGGTGTTGCGGCACGACACCGGACCATGTCCGCGCTATCCGCGCCGCGATTGACGTCTATCGCTAAGAAAATTTTGAATTTCGGAATTCGAATTTCGGATTTGCCACCCTCCCACCCCGGAGTCTTTGACCGGCCGGAATGAAAATTCGAAATCCGAAATCCCAAATCCGAAATCTAGTGCGCGTGCTCGCCCTCCTCGCCAAAGTACGCCGTGCGGAACTGGGCGAGCAGATCGCGCAGGGTCGCGACCTCCTCGAGGTCGGTGCTCTGCTTGGCCTTCATGGCGTGGATCTGGATAGCGTGAAGCAGGGCCAGCTTGTGCAGGTACTCGTTGACCTCGGTTTCATTGTCGTGGCTGACTGGCGGCTTGATCCGCTGCGCCATGAAGTACGCGGTGACGATGTCCTGGATCTTCTGCGCGTGGGTTTCCTTATTGTCGATCCATCGTACCAGCTGGTTGTAATCGACCTTCTCCGCGGCGCCAAGGGCGATGATCTGGTTCATCGACTTCTCGATGGTCGTGATGTCCTCCTCGATGAGCTGCACCCGGAGTGCATCGTCGTAGATCCCACACGGGATCTGGCAATGGGCGCCGGCAGACGTGACGACGACGAGACTGACGGCGAGAGCGAGGGCGGCGAGTGCGAAGCTTTTCATGAATTCCTCCTCCTTATTTCTTTGTTCTGTTGAAGAAAACCCGCAGAGTGGACCGGGTATTTCGAGGCTCAGCGATCCATACCCAACACCGATACCAATCTGCGGAGCTCGATCACGTTGCCGTGTCGAAGCACCCTGAGCACGAACTGGTCATTCCCGGCTATCCCAGCTCCCGGTGGCGGCGGTCGAGGCAGACCCTTCGCAGGAGACCTGGCTCCAGCCACCGCGGACCTTGGTGTTGCCGCAGTAGGTCTTGCCGACGCTGTTGGGGTTGTTGAGGTAGCCGAGGATATCGCTGCAAGTCTCCTCAGGCGCGGGGGTGACCTCACAGGTTCCGCTGTAGCGCGGGTTCTCGAAGCAGCACGGCTCCTGCTGAGTCACCGTTGCTGTCTCGTGGGTTTCGGCCGCAGTCAAAAACCCTGAAACACACAGGGCGCAGAACACCACTGCGGTCATGGTTTTCGCACATCTCATTTAGGACCTCCTTTTTTCTTGGCGCCGGGCCTCGCGGCAGCTCCATTGTTGGTTGACAATCTCATATTCGGCATATTCTACCCGAGCGCCCTTCAGACCAATCTGGCATATCATGGAACGGCGAAGAACCATGAGAGTACTCGATCATCTCCACCGTCTCGATGTCCGCGTTCTCCCGTTGTGGGAGAGGGTTGCGGTTCGATTCATCCAGTTTGTTCAGGCCACCGTGAGTCAGCTCCATCGCGACAGGGTGATCATCCGCGCCTCGGGCCTGGCGTACTCGTCGCTTCTGGCGGCGGTGCCCCTGGTCGTGGTCGGGTTTGCCCTCTTTTCCGCCTTCGGCGCCTTTGATGAGGTCAAACAGAAGGTGCAGGAATTCCTCTTTACCCAGTTCCTGCCGGCCAGTCAGGATGAGATCGTTCTCTATTTCAACCAGTTCGCCGACGGCGCCAGCAAGATGGGGTTGATCGGCTTTCTGTTTCTGATTCTGGCCTCGATTCTGCTGCTCGACAACATCGAGTCCAACTTCAACCAGATCTGGCACGTCACAACCCAGCGCCGATTCATCTCCAAGATCACCTCCTACACCTCGGTCTTGGTCTTCGGCACCCTTCTGCTCGGAACCAGCATCACGATGTCGGCGCGAATCAGGGCGATGCTCTTCCGCGATATCCCCTTTGATCCGGGAACTCTCGAGAAGTTGGGAACCTGGGTCTTTCCGCTGTTCTTTACCTTTCTCGCCTTCTGGCTCATGTATCTGGTGATTCCTTTTACGCGGGTCCGCATGCGAAGTGCGCTGCTCGGCGCTCTGGTCGGCGGCATCCTCTGGGAGCTGGGCAAGAATGTCTTTGCCAACTCGATCGGCCAGTCGGTCCGTTACTCGACCCTGTACGGATCGTTGGCGGTGATCCCGATCTTCCTCGTCTGGCTCTACATCACCTGGATTATCGTTCTCCTGGGGTTGGAGATCGCCTACACCCACCAACACTTCGCGGCACTTGTTCGCTCGAAGGCCGCCGGAGAACGCGACGAGTGCGACCGGTTGCCAACCGGTCTCCAGCTCTTCATCCTGATCGCGAAGCGATTCCACGAGGGCGAGGACCCACCGACGGCGGATGAGCTCTCGAGCCGGTTCTTTGTGTCGACGGGCTCCGTGGACAGCCACCTCGAACGGCTCGAAAACGCGGGTCTCGTCCGCCGGGTAGCCATAGGCCCCGGTGACGCGGGCATCGTACCGGCTCGTTCATTGGCCGAGGTGCGCGTGGCCCAGGTCATCGCGGCCTTCATCCCGATGGGGGATCAGGAAATCCGGCAGCGTTCGATCGAGCTGACGGTTGAAGATATCGTCTCGAAATTCCGCACTGCGGGTTTCGAAGCGGTTGGCGAGACGACCTTTCTAGAGCTGCTCGGCGCCATCAAATCGACGACGGATCCGGCAGAATCGACAGAGTAGGCGGAGCGGTACCAATATGGGTGAGAGTCGGGAATACCAGCACGACTTTTCCGAGCTCCACCCGAGGACCATGTTCGACGAGCTGGGTCGACTGCAAAAAGCTCGCAAGACGGTTGCGGTCATTCTCGATGCCCTGCGCGTGGCGGGCGTTGACCCTCGCACGGTACGGCTGCTCGACATTGGTTGCTCGACCGGCATCTTGACCCGGCACTACGCCGAGTTCTTTGGGAGGGTTGTTGGGATCGACATCGACGATGGAGCGGTCGAGTGGGCTCGCCTGAACCGCGCCGCCTACAACGTGACCTATCAGGTTGGCGACTCCATGGAACTGCCCTACTTGACCGGCGAGTTCGATCTTGTCACCTGCACCCACATTTACGAGCACGTTCCCGATGCGCAGCGGATGATCGACGAGATCTACCGCGTCCTCCGGCCCGGAGGATTCTGTTACTTCGCGGCAGAAAACAGGCTCAGGGTTTGGGATGGGCATTACAATTTGCCCCTGGTGACGATGCTGCCGAGACCACTGGCCAATGTGTACGTGCGGGTGACGGGTCGGGGTCAGAGGCGTTACGAGACTCACCGAACCGTGTGGGGGCTCAAGCGGCTGGTGCGGGCATTCGAGATCAGTGACTACACCCGGGCGGTGGTGCGTGACCCGGAACGATTCGAGGCAACCGAGATGATCTGGCCCGGCTCGCCGAAGCAGCGCTTTGCAAACGCGATCTTGACCGTTGCCCCGTGGGCGTTCCCGACCTACCTCTGGATTTTACGCAAGCCGGAGGAGGTTAAGGGTCAAGAGTGAAGAGTCAAAACCCTTTTCAGTCACGCTTTGCTGGCGTGATCGCCTTTACCCTTAGCTCTTAACCCTTAACTCCTATCGTGTTGGCAACTCCCCACCGATGACCCGCTTCACCAGTCGTCCTTTTTCCATGACCGTGTCGATGTTGACTTCGTTGATCAGGGCGAGCTGCTCGACCTCGACGGTCGAGGGGTAGCGTCGGACGAACTCAGTCATATTCATGCTTTTCGGCAGCTTGACAACATCGATCGTGGCCGGTGAGACCTTGAGGTAGCGCCGGCTTGTGACCTTGGCAAAGCTCGTCAGGCTCTGCTGCATCCGGTCGGCATAGCTGCTCCAGGTGTCGAGGCCCGTGTAGCCCATCAGCTGGTAGAGCCGCCCGTCATGTGAAAGATAGCCGATCAATCCCTCGGCGCGTCCCTCGCCGGTCTCGGTGTCGACGGATCGGAAGGAGTAGATATTCCGTCCTCGGCTGGGCCCGCGCTGAATGCCCTGCTGGCCGAAAAAGGCTTCGAACGCAGCCTGCGGCGAGTCTTTGTCCGATAGAGTCAGCACCACCGCCGCGTCGCGATTCGGGCTCAATGCACCCACCGCCTGGCGTTGGTTGATGATCTGCCATTGGTCGGGGAACTCGATCTTGAAGGCGAGCTCGGGGTGGTAGAAGGTCTGGCCGACGGTATACCCCTGCCGCGGATCGTCGCCGAAGACCATGCCGACGAGGCGGTTGAGATAGCTCTCACGACCGACGGTGCCCTGCCGCCGCTCAGGAGGCAGTTTGCCAATGCGGGCTTCGATGTTCGCGATCCGATTGCCGGGGTCGGGATGGGTCGAGAGCCACTCCGGGGTGCCCCGCAAGCCCTGGGACTGGCTCACACGATCGAGGGTGGCGAAGACCTTCGGCATTTCGTCGGGGCTGTAACCAGCACGGGTCATGTAGCGCAATCCAAGGGAGTCCGCCTGGTTCTCATCGTCACGTCCGAACTTGAGGAAGAGAATACCGAGACCCTGGCTGGCGAGCCCGGCGTATTGGCGGAAATCCTCACTCGCGATGGCGGCTACGCCGAGACCGATCTGGGCGAGTTGTGCCCGGCTCATCTGCTCGACCGAGTGGCGCGCCGTGACGTGGCCGATCTCGTGGCCGAGAACCGACGCCAGCTCGGCCTCGGAGTTGAAGTGGGCGAGGATGCCGCGGTTGACGTAGATGAAGCCGCCCGGCAGCGCCATGGCGTTGACCACCGGATCGTCCAGGACGGTAAACGTCCAGTCCAGATCGGGCCGTTCGGAGGTGGCCGCAATCTTCGCTCCGAGCTCCTGAATGTAGGCCTGCCACTCGGGGTCGTCGTAAGCACCGTAGGTGGCGAGCACCTCGGGGTGGGTCTGGGCCCCGATCTGAATCTCCTGGGCCTCCGACATCAGAGTGAGCTGGCGCTCACCCGTGGCCGGATTCATCGTGCAGGCGGCGATCAGGAGCAGACAGAAACCTGCCCACCGTGTCCAATTCGTCCGATCTTGTCTGGTGATAGTCATCTCTGATACCCCCGCGTTCAGAATCGCATTTCGATCAGGCATGGATTGTCGAGAGCATTGTAGCGGAGCTCAGCCTCCCACCCACTCGGGGCCTGAGGCTTGAGGCTTGATTCCCACCCACCCACAACGCGGAACCTCAAGCCCCAGGCCCCAGGTCCCTGGCCAAAGAAACAGGGGCCCTCAGGGCCCTTCTGTTGTGTGATGATTCCGTTTCTACTCTTCGTCTTCGACAGCCGGCTGAAAGCTGCTGTTCCAGATATCGCGGTGAATGACCCAATTACCATCTATCTTGGACCAGATCTCGATGTATTTGCCGCGATCGATGAGCGAACCGTCTTTGGCCGTGGTGCGGTAGCGTCCCGCCTTGTAGCCGAGATCGCCGATAACCTTGACCTCGAGATTCTCGAGTTCGATGCTCAGACCGGCGGCAAACATCTCCTGAATCGTCGCACTGATCGCGTCGCGCCCGAAGATCGCCGGCGCGTTGGGCGGCAGCAAAACCGAGTCCTCGGCGTACAAAGCGGTCATCGCATCGATGTCCTTGGCGCCGAAAGCCTCTATCCACGATGCGGCGCCGGATTGCAGAGCGCTCGTATCGGTCGCCCGCTGGTCGGCAGCCTGGGTCTCGAAGCTGACCAGGGATCCCTTGGGAACATTGACCTCAGTACCGGACGTGTCGACCTGACTGGTGGCCGAAACTGCGGTGGCGTTGAGCGGCACCAGCTCGTCGCCGACCTTGACGGCGGTGGCCTGGATCTCGAAGGCGTCGCCACCACCGTCGGTCCAATAGCTGGTGGGAACGAGCCGGAATTGGACCTCGCTCCCGGCCGGAGCGATCACGGTGTCGCCCGATATCAGATCCTCCTCGAGGACTCCGGTCACGATCTGGCCGGCGCTTTGACTGGCGGAATTCACATCTGAGTTGAACCGAACGTTGAGCGGCGCCGATGTCTGGATCAGGGTCGCGATCTGTGCCGGCGGTGCCGCTTGTGGCTGGGTCACCTGCGGCCTGGATTGGATCTGCTGGGCCGGTGGCGCGGGCTGTGCGTACCCGGGTGAGGCGTATGGATTGGTGTTCATTGCCGGGTCACCACAGTCGCCGAGCGACCACCCACCGCGGATGGTGGTGTTGTCGCAGTAATACTTGCCAACGCTGTTGAAATTGTTGAGGTAGCCCAGGACGTCCTGGCAAGTCTCCTGGCCGCGCACGACGACCATGCACCCGCCCGCAAATCGGAAATTGTTGAGGCAGCACGATTCGTCTGCCTGCACCTGGGCAGGCGCAACGAATAACACCACCATGGCAGCGACGAAAGACAGGACTTTCGTGCTGTGTGAGTTTTTCATTCGATTTCTCCCCCCGACCGTCTACGGTCGGCGCGGTCATTATATAGGGTTGTGACGCGATATCGATTGATTGACAGAACGTTGACAGACGTTGTGGTCGCACCTCAGGTGCGGAATCTCGCCACGATTCGCCGCAGAACGAGAACCAGCAGGTAAGCAGCCCCCGCGATGACAATCGTCGTCGCTCCCGCCGGGAGATCCGGTGCGTAGCTCACGGCGAGTCCTGCGGTAGTGAACGCGATGGCGAGCAGCGAGGCGAGGGCCATCATGCCACGCAGGGTGGTGGTGAAGTGGCCGGCGATCGCGGCCGGCAATGTGAGGAGGGCGATTACCAACACGATACCGACCACGCTCACCAGAAGCACCACGGTCAGGGCGGTGAGTACCAAGAGGACCAGGACATAAACCTCGACGTTGAGACCGCGGAGGCGCGCGAACTCCTCGTCAAAACAAACCGCCTCGAGCTGCGGGTAGAGGCCAAGCGCGAGGAGCAGAACTACAGCATCGAGCACCGCCATCGTCCACAGATCGCCGCCGCCGATGAGCAGGATGTTGCCGAAGAGATAGCTCATCAGGTCCTCGTGGTAGCCGGGTGTGACGGCGATGAAGAGGATCCCGATCGCCATGCCGATCGCCCACACCGCACCGATGATGGTGTCTTCCCGTTCATGGACGCGGAGGTTCACGAATCCGATAACCAGGGCCGCCGCCACTGCGGCTACGACAGCGCCCTGGGCTGGCGCGATCGGCCACCCGTGGACCACCTTGAGCCAACGCCCGATGCCCAGACCGGCGAGGACGCAGTGAGCAATCGCGCCGGCGATGTAGGTGATGCGCCGCACCACCACATAGGAACCTACAACTCCACAGGCGATCCCGGCAAGTGCCCCGGCCACGAGCGCGTGGCGGAGAAATCCGAACTCGAGGACGGCACTCAAGAACTCCATCAGTGGTCCATGCGGTGATCGTGGCGCACCATCCGCACTTCGCCGCCGTAGATCTCGGATATCGCACGACCGTCGAGCGCGCTGGTGGGGTGGATGTCGACATGCCCATGGACGCAAATCACGGTACGCACGAAGCCCGCCACAAATCCGAGGTCGTGGCTCACGAGAATAATGGTCAGCTGACGGTTGAGCTCCTGCAGCAGCTCGAAGAAGTCCTGCTCCACTTTCTGGTCGAGGCCGGCGGCGGGCTCGTCGAGGAGCAGCAGCTCGGGGTCGGTGACGAGGGCGCGGGCAAGCAGGACGCGCTGTCTCTGTCCCCCTGAAAGATCGGAGAACGGTCGAGCGCCGAGGTCCGCGAGGTCCGCCTTGGCCAGAGCGTCCGCCGCGGCTTCGCGGTCCGCACGACTGTAGTCTCCGAACCGGCGATGACTCCCAAGTCGGCCCATGAGCACAACATCGGCCGCGCGCACCGGGAAGCGCGGATCCATCATCGCATGCTGGGGCATGTATCCGATGCGGGGCCGGGCCTTCACCGGAGGCATGCCGAAGACGCGTACCGTGCCGGTGGTCGGTGTGAGGAGGCCGACGATGAGCTTGACCAGGGTCGTCTTGCCGCCGCCGTTGGGGCCAATGACGCTGGCGAAGTCGCCGGAGGAGATTTCGAGGTTGACCTCCTCGAGCACCGGTGGTCCGCCATCGAAACGGAAGCTGAGGTTTTCGACCTTGATGATGGGTGTCGGTTTCTGCTCGAGGATCATTGCAACGCCTCCGCGATGCGTTTGGCCATGGCTTCCAGATTGGCCAGGTAGTCGCCAGCCAGCGGGTCGAGTTCGACGAGCTTGCAGTCGAGGGCTTTGGCAACCCGCTCGGCGGCCGATCGCGAAAACTGCGGTTGGACGAAAAGGGCCGGCACCGGCTGTTGCTGAGTTTCGTCCACAACCGTCGCCAGGCGCCGAGCCGACGGGGCCTTGCCGTCGACCTCCACCGCTCTCTGGATCAGACCGTAGCGACGGGTGAAATAGCCGAAAGCCGGGTGAAAGACGAGCAGGGTGTGACCCGCGAGCGGGGCGAGGATTTCAGCGACGCGTGCGTCGGTGTCATCGAGGGCCTTGTGCAGAGCGGCGAGGCGTTTTTCAATCGCGAGCGACTGATCGGGGAGCAGGCCGTGCAGCGCCTTCGCCGTCGTATCGGCGATGGTCTTCATCCGCTGTGGGTCGAGCCAGATGTGGGGATCGAGAAGGCCGGACCCATGATCGTGGCCGTCTCCGCCGATCGGCTCCAGCTCGACTCCGATCCGGCAGTCGACTACCCGGAGTTCGGGCATCAGATCGGCGACCTTCGCCAAAACCGGCCCTTCGAAGGGCGTGCCGATTTGGAGGTAGAGCTGCGAACGGTCGAGGGCAGCCATCTGTTTCGGGGTCGGTTCGTAGGTTGCCGGTGACGCTCCCGGTGGAAGCAGAACCTCCACCCGCACGAGGTCGCCTGCGAGCCATTTGACGAGAAACGCCTGTGGCGGAATACTGACAAAGACGTCGTTGGCAACGGAGACGGCGGGGACCATAACCGCGAGGGTCAAAAAGCCGAGACACATCGTGTGGCGATTTCGCAATCAAATATCCAATCAGCCGCGGTCCGCCACGCAGACGAGCTTGCCCTCGTCGCACTCTTCGCATTTCTCGACAGAGTGGGTGCGGCTGAAATCCTCCCAATGCCGCTGCTGATGGGGGTTCAGAACTCCCGTGCCGTGGCACAGCGGGCACACACCGTCCAAAGCCGCGAGAATTGCCGAGCGGATGAACTCGGAGCGGTTGGGGATGTCCTCCATCGCCTCGACAAGGGCATCCTCAGCCTTGAAGGTCACGATCTGCTGCTTGCCACCCAGGGTCGCCATCTCATTCCCTCCAGAAATTTGGTGTTACATCGTAATACCAAACCCTCACCGTGTCAATGGCTGGAAGCTCTGTGGTGATCAACAGCCCGCGTCCGCTCTCAGAAATCCACGATGCGGGCGAGGACACCCGCCTCGCGGATTTCTGAGGATAAGGACTGTTTTATGAACTCTTCGATGGTGGCCAAAGGGCGGGTGGGCAGAAATCCGAGATCCGAAATCAGGAATCTCGCTCGATCACCTCGGCGTTCTTGATTTCGCCCATAACCTTGCCACCGCCGGAGAGGATGACCGTAACCTTGCGTTTTGGGTCTCGGACGATGATGCCGCCCTCCACCACCGAACCGCCGGAGACGGTGATCTTGATCGCCTTTTTCTTGCCGTAGCGGGTGGACTTGCCCTTGATGAGGACGTTGCCGGAGACCCTCGAGTTCTCCTCCAGCGTCACCGAGCCGTTGACGGTGCCGAGATTGCCTCCGACCTCGGTGCGGGCAAGCTGAATGGAGCCGTTGACCGTCGTGATGTCGTCTGTGATCACGCAACCTGCTTCGCAGCCGACCGACCCGTTGACGGTCTCGACATCGCCCTCGATCGAGACGTTTTCGGCAAGGTGAACCGAGCCGTTCACGGTTCCGACCTTGCCTTCGATACGGACATTTTCGGCGATCTTGATCGAGCCATTGACCGACTGCAGCCCGCTGACCTCGGACCCGGCACCGACCGTGACCCCGCCGTTGACCGTTCGGCAGTCACCGTGCACCGTGCAACCGACGCCGATAAGGACGTTGCCGTTGACCGTGGCCCTGCCGCCGTTGACGGTTTCTCCGTCGGCGATGCGGATCGATTTATTGATCCCGCAACCAGTGACCAGCAGGGTGCAGGCGGCGAAGATGGCGAGAGTTCTGGCGTTCCGCATGAGCAACCTCCATCCTAGATTACGGCGTTTTGACCGCTCCGGTTCGTGCGTCAATTCGATTGGTGACCCAGATAAAGAGAATCAGGCCGAGAAAAGATAGCAAACCGATGCCGGCGTAAGCCCACCACAGGTAGTTGGCGTGGGCGTAGATCTCCGGCATCGCCGCCTGGCCGGCCAGTGCCAGAGTGTGTCGCTCCTGGATGGCCGGCGCCAGGGTGGTGGGTTCAGGGCAGTATTCCCTGAGCAGATAACCGGAGAAGATGAAGCCGAACATCCACGCAAAAAAGGTGTTGATGTGGGCAAAGCCGAGGAAGACCCCTTCCTTGCCGCGCGGCGCCTGCTTGGAGGCGAACTCGAGCCACTTGGGTGACAGGAAGCATTCGGCCAGACCCTGGATGGCGATGCCGATCACCATCATCAGGGTGATGGGGTGGACCTCGATGCCGAGGATGTGGACATTACCGCTGAACCACGAGGACGTGGCCATCGAGACCGAGGACAAGGGGATCAGCGCCATCGCGACCAGTATCGAATTCTGGGGCTTCCACCTGCGAACCAGCTGGGTGATGGCGACGACGAAGAGCACCACCACGAGCGGGTTGACGTTGGCGTACCACTCCGGCTTGTAGGTCTCACCGGCCATCCGCAGCACGTAATCAGGCATCGAGGCGTAGAGCTGGCCCTGGATGGCCCAGAAGCCGGCGGTGATGAGGATGAGGGCAAAAAAGCGCAGGTTACTCATTGCCATCCACATGCCCTGAAGGGTTTCGCGCAGGTTTTTGGGTTGGGCGTCGCCGTCATCGGGCGGCCGGTAGATGAGCATGACGAGGATCAGGGCGAAGAGGCAGGCGCCGGCGGAGAAGTACGGGACGGTCTCGACGCCCATCTCGATGCGCATCGGGGCGACGATCGTTTTGCCGGTGAAGGAGCCGATGTTGACCACCATGTAAAAGATCGAGAAAGCCCGAGCTCGATTGACGGAGTCCGAAGACTTGGCCACGGTGCCGGTGATGACCGGTTTGACGAATGCACCGCCGAGGACGATCATCGCCAGGCCGACCAGCACCGGGCCGAGGGTGTGGAAGACACCCAGGGTGCCGTAGCCGACGGTCAAGAGCGCGAAGGCGAGGATCAGTGCCTTGCGGAATCCCATCCGGTCGGCGGCGGCGCCGGTGAAGAAGGGCACCAGGTAGATCCAGCCGCCGAAGAGACCGGCGACGACACCCGCCTGCACGTCGTCGAGGCCGACCACCCGGATCAGGTAGGTGCGCAGCGCGATGAAGGTGCCGTAGTAGGCGGCACGCTCACACAGCTCGGAGGCATTACCGGTCCAGAACGTGCGCGGAAAACGCCAGGATGGTTTTTCCTCCGGCTCACCGTCAGTTTGAATCTCGGTTTTTTCGTCGCTCATCGGCGTTCCTCTCGAAATCTCGCGGGAGGGCAACTGTAGCCTGTTTTGCTGTGCCCTCAAAATCCTTCTCACACAATGAAACCAAGAGCGTTTCGCCGGAGTAGAATCCAGGATCATGAGAAAAGCCAAGTGGATTGCCGTCGTGTTCGCCGTGGTCGCGCTCGTTGTGTTGCTCCGGTACACGGTTTTTGCCCCCGACATCGTCGAGGTGCGGACCGCCGCCGTCGAGCGGGGGTTGGTGGAAGAAACGGTCACCAACACTCGAGCCGGTACGGTCAAGGTCCGTCTCCGCGCCGAGCTGTCACCCCAGGTCGGGGGCTTGGTGGTGGCCCTGCCGCACCGCGAGGGCGATCCGGTGGAGGCCGGCGACGTAGTGGTCGTGCTCGACAGCCGTGCCCAGCGCGCCGAGCTCGTTTCGGCGCAGACCACGGTCGAGGCGGCGATAGCGCAAGCGGACGAGGCCTGTCTCGCCGCCCAGCTCGCGGAAAAAGAGCTCTCTCGAGTCGAGTCCCTGCACGCGCAGGGCATCGCCAGCGATCAGAACCTCGACCTCCTGCGCACCGACCGCGACCGGACACGTGCCGGCTGTGCGGCGGCCCGTGCCGCGGTCGGGCAGGCCGAATCGAGAGTTTTTGCGGCCGAAGTCCAGCTCGAATTTACCGAGCTTCGGGCGCCGTTCGCGGGCACGGTGGCGGAGGTCAGCACCGAGGTCGGGGAGTACATCACGCCGTCGCCTCCGGGGCTGCCGATTCCACCGGTGATCGACCTTCTCGATCCGGCCTCGATATACGTCAGCGCGCCGATCGACGAGGTGGACGCGGAACGGATAGGAATCGGCCAGGCCGTGCGGGTGACGGTGGACTCCCGACCCGACCAGACCTTTGATGGCAGCATCGCACGGGTGGCGCCCTATGTACTCGACGTACTGGAGCAGAATCGGACCGTTGAGGTCGAGGTGGAGTTGGCCGACCCACAGGCCATGGTGGGTGTGCTGCCCGGTACTTCGGCCGATGTCGAGCTGATCCTCGACCGGCGGGAGGACACCCTGCGTATCCCTGCCTCGGCGGTGGCCGAAGGCGGTAAGGTCCTGGTGCTCTCAGACGGCGTCCTGGTCGAGAAGGTGATCGAGGTCGGCCTCCGCAATTGGCGCTTTGCCGAGGTGTTGGATGGACTCGAACCAGGCGAGGCGGTGGTGGTGGTTCGAAACTCGCCGGACATCAAGGCCGGAGCGCGTGGCGAGGAGAAAACACCATGAGGACGAATTCGGAGTTCGGAATTCGGAATTCGGAATCGCCCCCACCCACCCATGAATACCTGGGGGGGTGGTCGGGAATACAGAATTCAGAATTCAGAATTCAGAATCCGAGCGTGTCGGATCGCGGAGCAACGCCGTGATCGTATTGCGCGACTTGTGGCGCACGTACCGCGTCGGAGATTCGGACGTGCACGCGCTGCGCGATGTGACCCTCGAGATCGAGCGGGGCGATTACCTGGCGGTGATGGGACCGTCGGGGTCGGGAAAGTCCACGCTTCTCAATATCCTCGGCTGTCTCGACCGGCCGACCTCGGGGAGTTACGCCTTTGACGGTCATGATGTCGGGTCGCTTTCGGATGGCGAACGCACCCGGTTGCGACAATCCGAGATCGGTTTTGTCTTTCAGTTTTTCCATCTCCTGCCGCGCCTCAACGCCCAGGGCAATGTCGAGCTGCCGATGCTTTTTGCCGGGGTTTCGAGGGCCGAACGGCGGCAGCGGGCGGCCCGCGCACTCGAGGCGGTGGGGCTATCAGACCGCGTCCACCACCGACCCGACCAGCTCTCCGGTGGACAGCGGCAGCGGGTTGCCATCGCCCGCGCGGTTGTGATGGAGCCGAGGCTCCTGCTCGCCGACGAGCCCACCGGAAACCTCGACCGGGCAGCGGCGGTCGAAGTCATGGAGTTGCTCGGAAGCATGAACGCGGAAGGGCAAACAGTCGTCCTGGTTACCCACGACCCGGAGGTCGGCTCGCGGGCGACAAGCGCGGTGCGCATGGATGACGGAGCGATCGTGGAGCGACGATGAACATGCATTTCGGATGTCGAATTTCGGATTGCGGATTTTTCCTCTCTCGCCCGAGTCGCAGGGGGTGGTTGGGCGGCAAATCCGAAATCCGAAATTCGAAATCCAAAATGGGTGGCGGGGGGGCGTCGTGGCGATCGGTGAGCTGATCGCCTTTGCGATCGGGGCCCTTCGTGGCCATCGCCTGCGGACAGGGCTTTCGGTAGCCGGCGTGGCGGTTGGCATCGCAGCGGTCATCGCCCTCACTGCCCTTGGCGAAGGGGCACGGCAGTACGTCGTGCAGGAGTTCAGCGCGCTCGGCACCAACCTTCTGATTGTCGTTCCCGGCAAGGTCGAGACCACCGGCATGATGCCTTTCGGTGGTGTTATCAACGACCTCACCATCGACGACTACAGAGCGGTCACGACGAGGATTCCGGAGGTCATGCGGGCGGCGCCACTGGCGACCGGGGAGGAGACGGTCCGTTACGGAGGTTTAGCGCGATCGGTTCCTGTCATCGGGACCACCGCGGAGCTGGTTGAGGTTCGCAGATTGAAAATCGGTGCGGGTCAGTATCTGCCGCCCGGCGATCCTGACCAGGGCGGCGCCGAGATGGTGCTCGGGATCAAGGTCGCCGACGAGCTCTTTGGCGGTGAGAGTCCACTCGGCAAGGTGGTGCGACTGGGTGATTGGCGCTTTCGAGTGGTCGGTGTTCTCGCCCCGCGCGGTCGCTCACTTGGTTTCGACTTCGACGACATTGTGCAGATCCCGGCCCGCACATCGATGCGGATCTTCAACCGCACCTCGCTCTTCAGGATCCTGGTCGAGCTCCATCCCGGTGAAGACCTAGAGGTCGGCAAGAAGGCGATCCTCGACCTCCTCGCCGAGCGTCATCGCGCCGAGGACGTCACCGTCATCACCCAGGACGCCGTCGTCAACACCCTCGACTCGATCCTCGGGGTGCTCACGCTCGCCTTGACCGCGATCGCGTCGGTGTCGTTGACCGTCGCCGGAGTGGGGATCATGAACGTGATGCTGGTGGCGGTGTCCGAACGTCGGCACGAGATCGGCCTCCTCAAAGCGCTCGGGGCGAGCACCGTCCAGATCCTCGCGGTTTTCATGACCGAAGCTGCCGTGCTTTCGACGTTAGGGGGTGTTGTCGGTCTGGCGGTTGGTGGGGCGGCGGTGAGAGCGTTTGTCGGCGTCTACCCGACCTTCCCGGCCGCCACGCCGATGTGGGCGATTGTCGCCTCTCTGGTCATGTCGATGATCGTCGGGGTGTTCTTCGGGGTGGTCCCTGCCCGTCGCGCGGCCCGGCTCGACCCGGTGGAAGCGTTGGTCGGCCGATGAAGAATTTCGGATTTCGAATTTCGGATTTCGGATTTTCCCCCATCCGCCCTCGAAAAAAGGGGTGGTGGGGCGGCAAATCCGAAATCCGAAATTCGAAATCCGAATTGGGTGAGGGAGTGGTGGGATGGACGTAATCGAGCTGGTCCGCTTTGTTGGCGGGGCAATCCGAGGTCAGCGATTGCGGTCGTTCCTTTCTGCCCTCGGCGTGGCGATCGGCGTCACCGCGGTGATACTTCTCACCTCCCTCGGTGAAGGAACGCGAGATTACATCGTCGCCCAGTTCACGCAGTTCGGCACCAGCATCGTCGCCGTCAACCCCGGAAACGTCAAAACGCTCGGCATGCCGGGCGCCCTCGGCGGCACCACCCACAAGCTCACCATCGACGACGCGGAATCCCTTCGCCGGATCCCGGGCGTCAACGAGGTTGTGCCGGTGGCCTTCGGACAGGCGCGGGTCGAAGGAGGCGGTCTGGGCCGGAGCGTGTTCGTACAGGGCGTCGGTTGGGAAGCCGCCAAGGGCTTCCGCCTGAATGTCTCGCAAGGATCGTTCTTGCCGCGCATGGATCCCAATCGGCGAAGTTCGTACGCGGTCCTCGGGGCACGACTGACGCATGAGCTCTTCAACGACGTGTCGCCCCTGGGCAAAAGGATCCGTATCGGCGGCTCCACCTTTCTCGTCATCGGCGTGATGGAGGCCAAGGGTCAGATGCTCGGCTTCGATTTCGACGACACGGTCTATGTCCCGGTCGCCAGCGCGATGGACCTCTTCGATGTCGATGAGCTCGTGGAAATCGACGTTGTCGCGAGCAGCACCGATGTCATCCCCGAGGTGGTTGAGGGGATCCGCTCGATGCTGATGCGGCGCCACCGAGGCGAGGAGGATTTCACGATCACGACCCAGACCGAGATGCTCGACACCTTCGGTAAAATCATCGGCATGATCACGATCGCCGTGTCCGGGATCGCCGGTGTGTCGTTGCTCGTCGGCGCGATGGGCATTTTGACCATCATGTGGATCTCGGTCCATGAGCGGACCAACGAGATTGGTCTCCTGCGTGCCCTCGGCGTGCCACGGAGCACTGTGCAGGGACTCTTCCTCCTCGAATCGGTCCTGCTTGCAGTGGCCGGCGGCGCCCTCGGTCTGATGACCGGGTTTACGATTATCGGTTTCGGTCGGGCCGCGGTACCGGGCCTTCCTTTGAGCACACCGCCGATAGCGGTGGCCGCCGCATTGGCCATGTGCCTGGTGGTTGGCGTGGTTTCCGGAGTGGCTCCCGCTCGCCGGGCGGCGGAACTCGATCCGGTCGAAGCCCTCCGAACAGAGTGACCCGGAAGAATCGAGATACGACCGGGGTCGCAGAACCATCAGAAGCGGTCCTCGCTTCGGTGACACAGGTGCCACTCTTCGCATTGTTTGCCCCCGAGATGTGGCCGATTTCGTTGCGGCTGGGTCAAACAATGCGAAGGGTGGCACCCTGCTCGCCGAAACGGTGAGCGCCTACCGGAGTCACCAAACGTAGTCTCTGGCGATCTCTCGTTTGTCGCGTCCGGCGAGAATGTGCACCACGCGGACCTTCTGGATGCTGACCGGTGACAAGCTACCGAGCGGGAGGTGGACGATCTTGCGGCCGCGCGCCGCTGCGTAGTCGCGGATCCGGCTCGCCGGAGGATGGGGGCCGACGTGGACCACCAGCTTGTCAACGCTGTAGTCGAGCGCCGCCATCAACAGCACCTCCGGTTTGGTTCGCGCCATTCGATAGTCCGCGTCCCGCCATACGTCGTAGAGTCGGCCGGGCGGGTAGGTCAGCATGAACCCACCGTAGGTCGCGCGCATGATGCCCGGCCCGACGACCTGGCGAAGAGGATCGGTGGCGTAGAGGGCCATGTCCGACTCCTGCTCGTGCTCGCCGAGCCAGCTCATCAGGTACGGAAAGGAGGTGCCGTCCCTATCTTCGTCGAAGGTCATCACGACCGACCCCGCGGTGCCGACGTCGCGCCCTTGCTCGCGTACCCAGATACGTCCTTCGTACAACCGCAGCAAGGTCTCGCGCAGGTCGATGCCGTCGAGCATGCTGGTGGTGAAAGGTTCGGACCGGGCGCGTTCGGCACTCAGGATCGACACCGCCCGCTGCTTGAGGTGGCGGCCCCAGTCTTCGACCACCACATCTTCGGGCGGATAGGAGCAGATGCTGTCGCCCTGAAAGGCCTGCAACCACTCGCCGGGCTCCTCGGCGGTCGGCCGCGCCCGCACTGGCACGGCAACTGGCCGCTGTTTGACCCGCATGAACCTGCGCCGGAACCGGATGGTTCGCGTTCCGAGGTCGAGGAGCTCGCCATCGACCCGCGCAGTGGCGATCTCGGCCGTTTCCTCCTGCCACGGGTAGCAACGGGCGACATCGAAAATCTCCCACGCAAGATTGTCGTCACCGACGCCGCGCGCCCCCACCACCCACTCGTAGAGGCCGCCGATCAGCTGTCCCCGGATCCGCGCGTAACGGTGAACGAAGTCGAAGAAGAGTCGCTTCTGCCACCGCGGCGCTTCGCTGCGCGTCTGCTCGGTGTAGGAGGCGGCGCCGATGGTCCACACTATGGCGCCGAGAGCCGCCCTGTCACAGACCCGGCCACCGCCCGGGGCTTCGCGGCTGCCGCGATGAGCCGCGTAGGCCGCAAGCGCGCGCGCGCGTTCGGCCCGGTCTTCGATACGACCACCGCTGATCACCGTGAGCACCCCATGCGGCAGCTCGAGACGGGGCGCGATTGTGGCTGTAAAATCTGGTATCGGCGGTGGGTTTCCTGAACGTAGGTGCTCGTAAACCGAATGCGCCAGCGGCGGGTCCGGCAGGACGGCGGTCAGGCTCTCGGGGTGGAGGTGGCGGATCTCGACCTTTGATCGCCGCTGGCGGGCGAGCGGCGGCGCCGTCGGGCCTTTCAGGTGTTCAGCGACTCGCTCGGCGTGGGCGGCCCCGACAAGACACAGGATCGGTCCGTCGATGCGCTCGGCTGCCTGCTGCAGATGGTGCGCGATGCCCCGCTCGCGAAGGGTGTCGCGCTCATCGTAGGGCGCCGAGCCGGCGAGCTGGCGAATGAGCTCGACGTATCTCTCGCGACCGATCAGATGCAGCGAGTGGGGGTCGGGGAGCGGGTCATGGCGCCGGTGGCTGTAGCGGATATCAGGGTCGACAAGCAGAACCTCGCGGTCGCGCTCGGCAGCCCACCGCATGGCCTCCACCAATGGATCTCCGGGCACCACGACCCACACCAGAGCGTCCTCGCCGGGCTCTTCCGAGATGACGGCAGAGACCTTGGGCAACCTGGCGACCGCGGTCGCGGCGGCGTCGGCGAGGGTCGTCGGCAGCTCGACCGCGATCGCTTCGGGTTGCAGGATCTCGAGTGTCCGACGAACGACCGGGGCGAGATCGACGCGTTCGTGCAGCACCGGCATGATGCGGACTCCAGGTATCGCCTCCGGCGCCATGAGATCGAGGTTAATATTCATCGTTCATGCGTGCAGAATTTCGAATTTCGGATTTCGAATTTCAGATTTTCCTTCCACCCACCCGCGATGCTGATCATGGGGGGCGGTTGGGAATTCCTCATTTCTCATTCACTCCGTGGCGAAACGAAACGGCTCGGCCTCGTCGTCTCCGATCGCGAGGCGCAAGGCGGTGTCGACCGCCTGCTTCGCGTTGTCGGCCTCGCGTCGCCTGAGCACCTTCATCGCATAGCGGGCGATGTTGATGCCGTCCCGCACCGAGTAGCGGAGATCGGCAAGATGAGCGGCACGCAGAAAGCCGAGGACGTACCCGAGAACCTCGTCCTCGACCCCGGCGACCTGGATTCGGAGGATCTCCCGCTCCTCGTCCTCCTCGGGGAAATCGATCGTGATCTGTGGCATGAGACGGGAGTGGATGTACTCGGGCACCTCGTAGGTGGACGCGTCCTCGTTCATGGTGGTGGCGAATCGGAAGTCTTCGTGAGCACGGATGGTGATGCCGGCGACCACGCTGTCGACCGAGCGGCGGTGGTCGAGGAGCGGTGCCAACGAGGCCCACGATTTCTCGCTCATGCGGTTGCCCTCGTCGAGGATGCAGACCCCGCCGCGGACCATGGCGGTGACCAGTGGCGAGGCCATATAGCGCACGCCCCCGGTGGGGCCCAGGACCGGGGTCACGAGCAGGTCTTCCGGCCGGGTGTCGGTGGTGGCCTGAACAATGTAGATCTCGCGTTCGAGCTCGCGGGCGGCGGCGCAGGCGAGGGTGGTCTTGCCGACCCCCGGCTTGCCGAGCAGGCGGGGGTTGAGCGGCGCGTCGTCTTCGGCAAAGAGTGACCACGACGCGAGCAGCTGCAGGAGCACTTCGCGCTGACCGATCCAGGGTGGGATCTCTTCGACCGGCCGCGCCAGGTGGAGCTCAATGCCGTCGATTTCGATGACTGGATTCAGTGTCACAACGCCTCCTTTGACGGAGTGGACATTCTAACGCGCATATCCTATGAGGAGCCACCTTTCGCATTGTTGGGCTTGAGGTTGTTCTTGTTTGATCGAATGGCCTCCAACAATGCGAAAAATGGCACCTGGCGCTTCTCGGTGGGACGCGCTGTTCTCGGAAAGCGGTTTCAACATCGAGCATCGAGCATCGAGTGTCGGGCGGATGGGCGGGGCTCCTCTGCTCCTTTCCTCGTCTGCACAGGTAGAACTCTCCTGACCTCAGCCCGTATCTATTGGGGCGGCAAGCGCCACGTTGCGCTGACCTGCGGAGAGCAAAGGAGACGATGATGGGTCCGCAATTCAAGTGGGTACTGGTCTGCGGCCTCCTCGCGGTGGGATTGGCGGCGACCGGTCAGGAGACCGGTCGGAACCAAACGGTGGGCGGCCTCGCCTTTGTCGACGAGGTTCAGGTTACGGTTGTCAACATCGACGTCTTTGTCCGCGACCGTCAGGGCAACGCTGTGACAGGCCTGTCGAAGGATCAGTTCCGTTTGTTGCAGGACGGGCGCGAGCGCAATCTGAGTCATTTTGCCGCCTATACCGATGAAGTGATCTCGGAGATCATGGCCGCCCGGGGGGAGGAGCCGGCCACGTTGCCTGCTGTTCCCCCCGTGGGCGAGGGCGCTGCCGAGGCGGCGTCCGAACAGGGAGACGACCCAGCCGACCTCATCCAGCCGGTCCACATCGTGCTCTATGTGGACAACGAGAACATCCGACCGTTCGACCGCAACCGCGTGTTGGCGCAGGTCCGGCAGTTCATCGACCAGGTGATGCAGCCGCACGTCGATATGATGGTGATCTCGGTCCAACGCTCACCGAAGATCGTGCAACCATTCACCAACGACTCTCAGGCGGTCAAGAACGCTCTCAGGTCTCTGACGCAGGTCTACGGCGCCCGGACCGACGCCGACCTTCAGCGCGGGCGCATCATCCACGACATCCAGGCGGTCGTGGATGACGCACCGAACCAGGGACTCCGCGCCGATCCGAGGACGGCCCAGGATCTCCAGAACAGAATCAATTCGTACGCTGAAGAGCTTTCGACGGAGCTCGATTACTCGATCAACTCGATGCGCGAGGTCCTGACCAGCCTCGCCGGGCTTCCCGGCCGCCGGGTGCTGGTTCACATCTCGAGCGGTCTGCCCGCAGTGCCGGGACGGGACCTCATCACCTGGTACGGCGACCTCTATCAGAAGACATCGTCACTGCCGATGCTCGCCCGATTCAATCGACGCTACGTCTACGAATCCGTCGCATCGAGCGCCAACGCCCAGGGTGTGACCTTCTACACCATCGACGCCAGCGGCCTTGGCGGATCCGGTTCGGCATCGGCGGAGTATTCGCGGCCGGTCGATCCGATAGCTACGAACATCCACCTCCTCAACTACCAGGAGCCACTGTTCTATCTGGCCGAGAGAACCGGTGGCCGCGCGATTGTCGATTCCAACGATGTGACAAGCCTGCTCGAAGAATTGCGAGACGACCTCTTCACGTACTACTCGCTCGGCTACACCCTGTCGTCGAGTGGCGGCGACACCGTCCACCGGATCGAGGTCGAGCTGCCGAATCACCCGGAGTACGATCTCGTCTACCGCCGCACTCTAGTCGAAAAATCGCTCGAGACCCAGGTTCAAGATCGGGTGGTCAGCGGCCTCTTGTTGGCCCTCGACGACAATCCGATGGGCCTCGAGGTCACGGCCGGTGAGCCGAAGGCGGCGGCGGGCGAACGATGGATCCTGCCCGTCGAGGTGGCGATTCCGATCAAGTCCGTCGCGCTACTGCCGGAAGGAGGGGAGTATGTCGGCCGGGTGGTGCTGTTCATCGCCAACCGCGACATGAAGGGCAAGCAGTCGGATATTCAGCGGCGGCAGTTCGAGATCCACATGCCCGCCGAGGACTACGAAACGCGTCGCGGTGAGCTTTATGTTGCAGCGCTCGATCTGCTGCTCAACGCCGGCGAGCACAAGGTCGTGGTCGGTGTGCTCGACCCGGTGACCCGGCAGGCGTCCTTCGTAAGTCTCAGGCAAAGTGTGTCGTAGACACAGGCGACCGGCGGGCAGGAGTGTCCGGCCGATCGAATCGGCGTCCGAGAACTCGGACAAATCCTTCGCTCGGTGATCTGCAACCAATTCGAAAAGGCGCCGTAAACAGGCATGGAACGTGCAGCAAGAGTAGATTGAGTCGCTCTTCATTTCTTCATTCTTGGGGAGGGAAAGGAGTTCCGAAGACCGGGGGAATGCGAAGCAGAGGCGATGGGCTCTCCAACGGGGAGGGTCATCAACACCTCAAGAATCATTGACAGGAGTTGCGGCGCCGCGTGCCGCACAACCGGAACGGGAGATTTCAAACGGCCAGGTATCCGGCGTAATGCGTCGGCTCAGTGGTCGATTTCGCGGACGCCTCTGGTTCACGCCAACGGTGGGTGCATTTTTTGCCTCCGCCGCCAACTCCCGCCCGCCAAGAGGAGGTACAGATGAAGAATCGATTGACGATCTGCCTGGTCATTCTCGCGCTCGCGATCACGGGGACGGCCAACGCACAGATGGGATCCGAGCTCAAGGGACGAGCGATCTACGAAGATGAGCCTATGCCCGGGGTCACCGTGACCCTCACCTCACCAGCCCTGCAGGGGCAGAAGGTCGCGGTCACCAATTCCCAGGGTGACTATATCTTCAAGGCCCTGCCGGCGGGGGACTACAAGGTGCGATTCGAGCTCGCGTCATTCGCGACTCTCGAATACGACGTCAGGATGTCGACATCGCAGCCCAGGTCTCTCGACGCAGTGTTGTACCCGGAAGCGATGCAGGAGGAAATCGTCGTTACCGGCTCGTTCGAGACGGTGAGCACCGGCTCTCAGGGTTCGTCGACCATGGAGCAGTCGACCCTCGAAAAGCTGCCCGTGCAGCGAACTCTGAACCAGGCGGTCCTGCTGTCGGCCGGAACCACGGATACCGGGCCCAACGGCGCCATTTCGATCTCGGGCGCACAGTCGTGGGAGAGCCTCTACACCATCAACGGCGTCGTCGTCAATGAGAACATTCGTGGCCAGGCGCTCGACCTCTACATCGAGGACGCAGTCCTCGAGACCACCACCATGACCAGCAACATGTCGGCCGAGTACGGCCGCTTCGCGGGCGGCATCGTCAACACGGTCACCAAATCCGGCGGCAACGAGTTCTCGGGCTCCTTCCGCGCCAATGTGGACAACGACAGCTGGAACGGCGAAACGCCGCTCACGACCTACCAGGAGGATTCGAACAACTACGTCTATGAGGCAACCTTCGGTGGTTACATCGTGCGCGACGCGCTGTGGTTCTTTGCCGCCGGCCGCGACTGGTCGGAATCCGGTGCGGACCAGCTAGCCACCCCCGGCCAGCCGGAAGCGGGCATTCCCTACGCGACGAGCCAGGAGGAGACCCGTCTCGAGGGAAAGCTCACCGGTTCCATCGGACCCAACCACCGGATCACGCTGAGCTATCTCGACATCGACAATCCATACGAGAATTTCCCGAATTGGCCTCCTGCGGTTGACTACGCCGGACTCACTTCAGGCAATTTTCCCCAAACCGGGGTGTCGGCGACCTACACCGGGGTGCTGGCCGACAACTTCTTCCTCGAGGGCCTCTACTCCAAGAGGGAATTCTCAATTGTTGGAGGCGGCGGAGTCAACACCGAGCTCGGCGGTTCCCCGATCTGGGATCTGCTGGAGAGCGTTACCTTCAACGACGCCTGGTTCGACGCCGCGGGCCCGGACAAAAAACGCGACAACGAGAACTACTACGCCAAGGCGTCATGGTTCGTCTCCGGCGGCGGCACCCACGACCTGGTCCTCGGCTACGATCATTTCGACGACCAGAACACCGAGAACAACCGGCAAATGGCCTCCGGTTATGCCTGGGCGCCCTTCGTGGACCAGAATTACGACACCCCCGGCAGCCCCCTCACGGTCATCGAACCCTACGGCGGCTATATCATCTGGGGCGATGTGCTCCAGGAGTCGGTCGGCAGCCATGTCGAGACAAAGTCCCTCTACGCTAACGACACCTGGCGCATCAACGACCGGCTGACCCTCAATCTCGGTCTGCGCTACGACAAGAACGACGCGAAAGACCAGGCCGGATTGGCGACCATTGACGACTATCGGATCAGCCCGCGCCTGTCGGCGAGCTACGACATCAAGGGTGACGGTAAAATCGTCGTCAATGCCGGGTTCAATCGGTATACGACCTCGATCACCCAGAACCAGGGCACCGCGGGGTCCGCGGCCGGCAACCCGGTCTACAACTGGTATCTGTACGCCGGACCCGAGATCATCGCCGGCACGCCGGAGTACCCCACCAACCCCGACGCGTTGGACGCGATGTTCGATTGGTTCTTCAACGTCTACGGAGGGCCCAACAATCTGGACCTCGCCTATTACATCTCGATTCCAGGCGTGGTACCGAGGGTGGGCGACAACCTCAACGCGCCCTACGGCGACGAGTTCACCGCCGGCGCGTCCTTCAGGCTCGGCACGCGCGGCGTGGTGCGTGCCGACTACGTTCACCGCAAATACGGCAGCTTCTACGCCTCCGAGATCACCCCCGGGCACCCCGTGGAGATCCCGAACAGCGGCGGCGCAGTCGTCGACGACGAAGTGTATATCAACGATGATTCGATCTACAAACGCAAGTACGACGCCATCATGGGCCGCCTCGACTATCGGATCGGCTCGCGCTGGAACATCGGCGCCAACTACACCTGGTCGGAGGCCAAGGGCAACTTTGCGGGCGAGACGTATGACTCTGGCCCGGTGCCCGGCGGGTACTTCCAGTACACGGAATACAAGGAGGCATCCTGGAATGTGCCGGTTGGTTTCCTTGCCATCGACCAGACCCACAAGTTCCGGGCGTGGGTGGTATGGGACGTCATCGCCAGCTCCCACAACAATCTGTCGCTGAGCCTGCTGCAGAACTTCTTCTCCGGAACTCCGTACAGCGCCGCCGGCAAGATCGACGTCACGGATTACACACCCGACCCCGCTGACCTCGGATATTATGGCATTCCGGCGGCGCCGACCTACTACTTCTCCGACCGCGGTGCGTTCAGAACCGAGAATGTCACTCGCACCGACCTCGCCATCAACTACTCGTTCTTCATCAATATGGCCGGCGGCCAGCTCGAGCTCTTCGTGCAGCCCGAGGTGACCAACGTGTTCAACGAGCAGGCCGTGGTGACCCCCAACACCACGGTTTTCACCGCCCGCAACGACGGCAGCCTGGAGCCTTTCAACCCCTTCACCGAAACTCCGGTCGAGGGCGTGAACTGGCGCAAGGGCGATTCGTGGGGCGAAGCGCAGGCCGAGGAAGACTACCAGTTGCCCCGGACCTTCCGCGTCTCGGTCGGCCTTCGCTTCTAAAGATCCACTGGATCATTTCTCCGGCCCCGGTGCCCCGGCACCGGGGCCTTTTTCGCGCGATCGCGTTTGTGATCCCGCATATCTCACCGGGTTATCATCCCGGAGCCTGTCAACCTGGCGGAGAGGTACCATGAAGAGTGCTCCGCAGCCCGGTCAGATCAGAGCAGCGGGGTTCTCTACGCGAAACGGGGGACGCAGCAGGTGCGCTTGAGACCGAAACGAGCTGGGGCGGTCGTGATATTGGCGATCCTGGCGGCCTTCGGCTGCTCGCGTGGCGGCCAGTCGGGGCTGCGCGCGCCTGACGGCACGCCGATCATCCTGATATCGGTCGACACCCTGCGTTCGGATCGGCTGCCCGCCTACGGCTACGGCGGTGTCGAGACCCCGGCGATCGATACGCTGCGCCGGGACGGGATCCTCTTCGAACGCGCCTACACCCAGGTCCCGCTGACCCTCCCCTCCCACACCTCGCTGCTGTCGGGGCTGCTGCCGCCAACTCACGGCGTGCGCGACAACCTCGGCTACACGGTCGACCCTGTGAAAGGACCCCTGCTGCAGCAGACTCTGAAGGCGGCAGGCTACGCTACCGGCGCGGGCGTGTCCGCCTTCGTCTTACGGCGGGCGACGGGCCTCGACGCCGGATTCGATTTCTATGAGGATGGCATCGAGCTCGACCACGATCCGAGCACATCGGGTATCCAGGCCGTACAGCGCCGGGGCGGCGAGACCCTCGAGGCCGTTCAACCCTGGCTGCGGTCGGTCGCAGATCGGCCCTTCTTCCTCTTCTTCCACATCTTCGAGCCCCACACCCCCTATGACCCACCGGCCGAGTTCGCGGCGCGCTACGAGTCTGCATATGACGGCGAGGTGGCGGCGGCGGACGCAGTGATCGGCGATCTTCTCGACGAGCTGCGCGGTCTCGGCGTCTACGATCAGGCGTTGATCGTGTTCCTCTCCGACCACGGGGAGGGCCTCGGTGACCATGGCGAGGACGAGCACGGCGTGTTTCTCTATCGCTCGACCCTGCAGGTGCCGTTGATCGTCAAGCTGCCGAGGGCGGCGAGGGCCGGCGACACAGTCGGCGAGCCGGTCCAGCTCATCGACGTCTATCCGACAGTGGTCTCGGCCCTCGGCCTGCCGCTGGGAGAAAATCTCCAGGGAACGCCGCTGCTCGCTCAGCCCCGTCCTGATCCCCGCGACCATCCCATCTATGCCGAAACCCTCTATCCTCGCCTCCACTTCGGCTGGAGCGATCTCGCGGCCGTGATCGTGGGTCGGTATCACTTCATCGACGCGCCCGAGGCGGAGCTCTTTGACCTCCTCCAGGACCCCGACGAGGTGGACAACCTGGTAGGCTCCGAGCCTGCGCTGGAGACTGAGCTGGGAACGGAGCTCAGCGCCTTTGATCGGCAACTGGAGGCCCCGGCAGCGACCGACCCCGAGGCGCTGCGCCGGCTGCAGGCCCTGGGTTACGTGGGCGATGCCACGATGACCGACGCCGACGTCCTTCCGGACCCCAAGACCAGAATCGGCGTTCTGGCGGAGATTCGGGCGGCTCACCGCCTCTTCGCCGACGGCGACCTCGAGTCCGCAGCGGAGGCGTTTCGAAGAGTCGTCGACAACGACCCGGGGATCGAGGACGCCTGGGATTACCTCGCGCTTTCGCAGCTCGCGCTGGGTTGGGCGGACGAGGCTTCGGCGACCTACCTCACGGCCCTCGAGCACGTGCCGAGCTCGAAGAGACTGAGCCTGCGAGCGGCGACGCTCCTGTACGAACGAGGTCGTTTGGACGAGGCGTCGGTTCATGCCCGAGACGCCATACCGTACGATCCGGCGGCCGCCCACGCGCTGCTCGCCGAGATCGCCTTCAGGCGGGGCGATCTCGGAGGCGCCGAGACCGAAGCTCGCGCAGCGCTGTCCGTCGTCGGTGACCGGCGGCCGGGCGCTCGCCTGATCCTGGCCGATATTCTGATCGCTCGCGGTCAGGCCGTGGAGGCCGCCGATCTTCTATCGCACACCCTGGACGAGGGCATCAGAACCGAATCGGTGTACGCAAAACTCGCCATGACCTACCTGCGCATCGGCGAGCCCGAAAAATCCGAAGTGGTCCTCCGAGGATTCGAGGGAACCGATGATACGGGCATTCTCGTCGCATTCGGCAAGCTCGCGATGTCGCGACGGCTATGGGCCGAGGCGCGAGGCTGGATCGAGCGCGCCCTGCTCGTCGACCCGACCGACCCGACGGTCAAGCTCAACCTCGGCATCATCGCTATGGCCGAGGGGCGGCTGACCGAAGCTGCGGCGGTGCTCGAGGAGGCCGTTGCCGGGAATCGGGCCTCGTTCGACGGCTGGAACGCCCTGGCCTCGGTTCGCGCGCGCCAGGGCGATCTCGAGGGCGCGATATCGGCCTGGCGGCGCGCCCTCTCGATCGACCCCGGTGTCCTCGATGTCGTCTACAACCTCGGACTCGCACACGCCCAGCTCGGGCACCTGTCCCAGGCGATCGGCTATCTCGAGGACTTTGCGGCCCGCGCCCAGCCGGGGCCGCAGCGGCAGCAGGCACTCGCCCTAGCGCAGCGGCTGCGGACTCAGGCGGCGCGATAGAGTTAAGGTAGACGATCGAGGATGGATCGCGCCTGTTGCGCGCGCGGGCTATTCGGGGCGGCGGCAATTGTCGCCTGCAGGTGGGCCTTTGCCCGTTCGATATCGCCCAGAGGACCGGCATAGAGGATTCCGAGCTCGAAGTGGGCGCCGGCGTGCCCCGGGTCGTGGGTCAGCACCTCCTGCTGGACCGCCGCGGCTTCGTCATAACGGGCGCTGGTGCGCAGGAGGATCCCCAGGTTGAAGAGGGCGCGGACGTC
>CAYRFI010000052.1:0-27835 GCA_964423595.1 uncultured Thermoanaerobaculia bacterium
TCGGCGACGCGCTGGTGGTGCTGGCCAACAAGGACTACTTCATCGAGAAGCAGGGCAACTTCGGCAACCCGGTGACCGGCCATTCGTCGGCGGCCGCTCGCTACATCGAATGCCGACTCACCGATCTCGCCAAGGAGACACTGTTTCGCAAAGCGTTGACGGAGTTCCGTCCGAGCTACGACGGACGAAATGAGGAGCCGGTTGTGCTGCCCGCCAAGCTGCCGGTGCTGCTGTTGCTGGGCGCCGAGGGCATCGCGGTCGGCATGTCCACCCGCATCCTCCCCTACAACTTCTGCGAGCTGCTCCAGGCCCAGATCAGAATCCTCAAGAACGAGCCGATCGAGATCCACCCAGACTTCCCGACCGGCGGCATCGTCGATGTCACCGAGTACGACGACGGTTTCGGCAAGGTCAAGGTGCGGGCGCGGGTTGAAAAACGGGACGACAAAACCGTGGTGATCCGTCAGATTGCGTTCGGCACCACCACCGAGAGCCTGATCGCCTCGATCGAATCGGCGGCACAGAAGGGCAAGGTCAAGATCGGCGCCATCAACGATTTCACGACCGACCAGGTCGAGATCGAAATCGAGCTGTCGCGCGGCATCTACGCTGATGAGGTTATTCCCCAACTCTATGCCCACACCGATTGCGAGGTCTCACTCACCTCCAACATGGTAATGATCAAGGACCGGCGGCCGGTCGAGATGAGCGTCTCCGAGGTCCTCTGCTATCTGACCGACCAGCTCCGCGAACTCATCAAGGCCGAGCTCCAGCACGAGCTCGAACAGCTCGGCGATCGCAAGCATTGGCTCGACCTCGAGCGCATCTTCATCGAGAACCGCATCTACAAAAGAATCGAAAAGGCCAAGACAGCTAAGACTGTCGTGTCGGCGGTCCGAAAGGGGCTCGAACCGTTCCTGAAGCAGCTCGACCGCGAGGTCACCGACGACGACATCGATGGGTTGCTCAAGATCCCGATTCGGCGAATCTCCCAGTACGACATCGACAAGAACCGACAGGACCTGGAAACCACGGTCGAGGCCATCAAATCGGTGCGCGCCAAGCTGCGCAAGCTCACCCCGACCACGATCGCCTATCTGGAACACCTCCTGGAGACCTACGGCGACCGCTATCCGAGGCGATCCGAGATCGCGTCCTTTGAAGCGGTCAATGTGCGGGCGGTGGCACGGCAGAATATCAGAGTCGCCTATGACCCGGAGACGGGTTTCTTTGGATCGGACGTCAAGGGTTCGAAGTATCAGTTCACCGTCAGCGAGTACGACCGCATCCTGATCGTCAGCCGCGACGGGTCTTTCCGGATCATCGGCCCCGAGGACAAAATACTGATCCCGGACCCGGTGATCCATGCCGAGGTCTTCGACCAGGAGAACGGAGCGGCCTTCACCGTTGTCTATCGCGATAAGGACAGGATCGCCTGGGGCAAGAAAATCCACATCAGGGCCTTTATCCGCGACCGCGAGTACGAACTCATCAAGGGAAAAGAAGGCCGCGTCGACTATCTGATTCCCGGCAACTGCAACGACATTATCCACGTCGATTACGTGCCCATGAAGCGCCAAAGGGTGCATGAGGCCGAGTTCGACCTGTCAATACTCGAACCCACGGGGGTCACAGCGAGAGGCCGACGTCTAGCGCCAAAGCCGGTGTCCAAATTGAAGAGGATCAAGACTGACGGCACTGGCACGAACGGCGACGATGGCGAGCTTGTCAAAGATGGGGAGGATGCTGCGCTGCCGTTCGATTGAACCGGCAAGCGCTTCTCGATTCGGCCACGCCCAGTGAGGTGCGCATTTCCGCTTCGACGACACAGGTGCCACTCTTCGCATTGTCTGTCCTGAAAGCGTGACCGGCTTCGGTGTGGTTGAGTCAGACAATGCGAAGGGTGGCACCTCGCATACCGAAGCAGGACGAACGATGAGTTGAGATCGCCGGGATCAGACTCTACGGTTCGACCTGTTCCAGAAGGCCAAGGAAGTCATCGTACGGCATCGCCTGCCAGCTTTCGGCCGAGACGGCGCCCTCGGCACGGGTGATGAGCGACACCTTGTGGGCGGTCTCGACGGATGGAGCGTCGTAGATGTCCATGAAGTCGTAGGGGCCGAGGATGGCGTAGTGTGCGACCCACTCGGTCTCGGGGCAAGCCGCCTGGACCTTTTTCAGCCATGCCCTGCCCATGGCGCGGCGCACATCGGCATCCTTCAGGCTCTCCGGTGCGAGACGGGTCATGAGGACGAATCGCGGCATGGGGCACCTCCCTTTGGCGTTTCCTTCAAGATAATGCTTCCGATCGCATTGCGCACGTAGTCCGAGGCTCGAGGCCCTGGGGCTTGGAGCTTGAGGTAGATCCCAGGTAATCGGGTAGGTGGGGGCAGGCCTCAAGCCACAAACCCCAAGCCCTGCCGGGGTACGATCTCTCTGGAGGTTCCATGCATCGACGTAAGACAAAGATCGTCTGCACTCTCGGACCCGCTACCGATTCGGCTGACGGGATCGCCGCGCTGATCGGGGCCGGGATGGATGTCGTTCGTCTGAACTTCTCTCATGGAGACCGTGAGGACCACCGGAAGAAGATCCGCCGAATTCGCGAGGTATCGGCCTCGGTTGGGCGGGAAATCGGAATCCTCCAGGATCTGGGAGGTCCAAAGATCCGCCTCGGCGAGCTCCCCGAGGAAGGTATCCATCTCGAAGCGGGGTCGACGGTGGCGCTCGGGATCGATGGACAGACCGAAGACGGCGTCCTTCCCGTCAGCTACCAATACCTGCTCGAAGATGTCGGCTCTGGGGAGAGGATCCTCCTCGCCGACGGTCTTGCCGAGCTCGAGGTCCGCGAGGTCACCAGCGACCGGCTGCTCTGCGAGGTCGTTATCGGCGGCACGGTGACCTCCCGCAAGGGAGTCAACCTCCCCCACGCCAACCTGCGTGTCGCGGCATTCACCGCCAAAGACAGTCAAGACCTCGAGGTGGGACTCGAGGAGGGTGTGGACTTTGTCGCTCTCTCCTTCGTTCGCCACGAGGACGATCTCGCGCCCGTGAGAGAGCGCATCGTTCGCCGGAAACATCCACCGATGCTGATCGCAAAGATCGAGAAACCGCAGGCGGTGGATCGTCTGCACCCGATCCTCGCACGAGTCGACGGGGTGATGGTGGCGCGCGGCGACCTCGGGGTCGAAATGCCGCCGGAAAAGGTACCGATGATCCAGAAGGACATCATCGCCGCCGCTCGCCGCGCCGGCAGACCGGTCATCACGGCCACCCAGATGCTTCGATCCATGGTCGACAGCCCACGTCCCCTGCGCGCCGAAGCGTCGGATGTCGCCAACGCGGTTCTCGACGGCACCGACGCGATCATGTTGTCCGAGGAGACAGCCATCGGCAGCTATCCCACCGAAGCAGTCCGGGTTCTCGACCGGGTGGCGCTGGAGGCCGAGCCCAGGATCGACCACGCCGGAATGTTGATTGACTCGCTGTCGCCGTCCGTGCCGGATCTGACGGGGGCCATCAGCCGCGCCACATGTGAGCTCGCAGCTGCGATCACAGCAACCGCTATCGTCACCACAACCACATCCGGCGACACGGCACGACTGGTGGCACGCCACCGCCCGGCGGCGCCAATTCTGGGCATGACCACCTCGGCCGAGGTCGCGCGGCAGCTCAGCCTGTCGTGGGGAGTCATCCCGACGGTTGCGGTGGAGACGGAGGACACCGTCGAGCTCGGCAACGCGGTTTTCAACGAGCTTGCAAGGCTCGGCATTGGTAAGAAAGGAGACCGAGTCGTGATCACCGCAGGCCTCCCCCTCGGCTTTTCCGATTCCACCAACGTCATCCGGGTGTTCGAGTTCGAGTGAACCTTTTCTCCGCGCCTGCGTTTCATCGGTGCAGGCAGGAGGCAAGATGCAATTCGCACGTGATTTCAACCGAGGACTCATTTCACTGACAATCGTCACTTTGACTCTCGCGTGCGCGAGCTCCGATCCGAAGTCCGACTTCGAGCTCGACGTTGACAGCGACGAGATCAGGGTCACGATCTCGGAAGCCGTTGCCCGAGGTCTGATGGAAGACCTGATCGGCGCCAATCTTGAGTGTGACGGAGACCTCGACGCCCATCTCGAAACCTTCCTCGACACGCTCGACGAAGGAGGTCCGAGGGCCCGGGCCAGCTATCGAGATGGCGAGACCACCGTTGATGGCCGCCGGCGTGGCGGCAAGCTCGATCTTACGATTCGCGGCGCCGGATCGGGACGGATCGAGGCAACAATGCCGTGGGCGATCGCCGAGTGCATGCTCGGCAACAACCCCTCGATCGACGACACATTCGCGTCCTCCATCAAGGTCAAGGTGACCAATGAGGGCGGACGCAACTTCTCGTTCCGGCTCCGTTAAGTAACTTTCGAAGGGCCTTTTTCGTATGATTCTGGAAGAGGGTAAGGGAGGAGCGATCAATGCGCGTACGAACCGCCATCGCCGTCATCGCGGCACTGTGTCTGTTTGCCACCGGCGCTTCAGCCAATATCGAAATCCATGAGAAACACCGCTTCGACGCCCGCCCGGGCGCCACGGTCGTCATCGATGTGTCGTTTCACAACGTCGAAGTAACCGCACAACCTGGCAACGCGGTCGATGTGACAGTAGATCTGACCGTCCTCGGCAACGGCAGCTCAGCCAAAAACATCGCCAACGACCTCAGACCAGTCTTTGAAGAGGAAGGTGACAGGTTGATTATTCGTTCGACTCGCAAGAAGGGATGGAACTGGAAATCGGTCAAAGCCAAAGGCAAGGTGATGGTGCAGATGCCGCCAGGGATGAACCTGACGATCGACTCGTCATCGGGCAGCGCCAAGATCACCGGGGATTTCGGCGACGCGGTGGTCGGCTTTGACGCGTCTTCGGGCAGCCTGACGGTGGACGGTGCGATGCGGGAGCTGCACTCCGATGTCTCGTCGGGATCGGTTCGCGCCACCGTGAGCCGGCCTCTGGATGTCTTCATTTCTGACGCGTCGTCGGGCTCCACCCATCTTTCCGGGGGCGCCCACATGGCGAAGGTCGAGTCCTCTTCCGGAAGCATTGACGTCTCCGGTCTCCTGGGTGAGGGACATTTCGACGCATCGTCCGGCGGCATCAGGGCCCAGTGGAACGCGATCCCTCCTCGCACCGCGGTACGAGCGAGCGCCTCGTCGGGGAGCGTCACCCTGTGGTTTCCGCGGGATACCCAGGTTTCGGGCACGGTCGAGGTGAGCTCCGGCAGCCTGCACAGCGACTTCCCGGCGTTGGTGCGGGGCAAGGATAAACTCCAGCTCGACGGCGGGCCCGATGCCGTGAACATCGAGGTCGACACCTCTTCGGGCAGCGTCAAGCTGCTGGCAAACTGACGTTTGAATTCGGAATTCGGATTTCGGAATTCGGATTTTTCCTCACCTACCCCCTGGATCGCTCCGGGAGGCCGGGTGGGAATTCCGAATTCAGGATTTACGGCCCCTCTGGCGCAGTCGGCATCGGTTTGCGCGGCAGCAGCTGGTCACGGCTGGCTGCGTGCCAAATGAACGAGGCGAGAATCACCGCCGATTTCTTGAGATCGTCGGGGTTGAGGTGATCGTAGGTGTCAATGTTCGAGTGGTGGGTGCGCCCCGTGTAGTCCATGTCGTCCTGGATGAACTGGAAGCCCGGAATTCCAATCCAATTGAACGGCTGGTGGTCCGTTCCACGCGTGGTTTCCATCGTGACGTTGTTCGCTCCGAGGTCGGCAAAGGGCTCCAGCCAGGCCTCGAAAACCGGAACAATCGCGGCGTTCTCCTCGGCATAGATGCCTCGAATCTGCCCGCCGCCGTTATCGATGTTGAAGTAGGCCGAGATGGTCGCGTGCCCGGGTAGAACTTCGATCGGCCAGGTTTGCTCGCGCGCGAACATCGGCAGGGCGAGCTGTTCCGGATCTGTCGTCTCGGGTCGGGTTGCGAAATGCCGTTTGACGTACTCTCTCGAGCCCAGGTATCCCTGTTCCTCGCCACTCCAGAGGGCGGCACGAATCGTCCGACGAGGCTTCAGTCCTGCATCCTTGAGGATTCTCAGCGCCTCCATCACCACCGCGCAGTTGCCGCCATTATCGGTGGCGCCGGTGCCGGTGTGCCAGGAGTCGAGGTGGCCTCCAAGCATGACAATCTGATCGGCCAGATCCGATCCCGGCATATCGGCGATGGTGTTGTAGCCCTGACCGTCCTCTTCGAACCAGCGCACCGCGACGTCGATTTCGAGCTCGGGTTCTATTTCTCGATCCAGCATCCTCACGAGACGGTTGTAGTGTTCGGTGGTCATGACCAGCGCCGGCACGCCGAGGGGCCGCTCTTTCTCTCGATTCGAGCTATTGCCGGTCACCCTCACGATTCCGTTGTCGCGCGAGCTCGGTTCGATGGTTGCCACGACGCCTTCCTCTTCGAGAAAGGCGGCCAGGCGCTTCCAGAATTTGAAGCGTTCGAGCCTTCGCTGTCGCCATCCGTCCCGTCGATCGCCCGGGATATCGTACTGCTCGAGCTCTTCCAAATGGACCTCGTCCCAGCGTTGGAAGAGCTCGGCGTCGATCTGCGTCGGCGTTGCCGCGTCGTCAAGGAGGACGATCGCTCCTTCGAGCTTTCCGTTCCACTCCTCGAGGTCCTCGATGGACTCGAGAGTCGCACGCACCACCCTCCCCCGCACCGGGCCGTCAGTTCCAGGAGACCAGGCTTCGGGCAATGCCTCGAGCGGTTGTACATAGGGTTCGAGGAGGCGAACCTGCGCCCGTTCCACCATCCAGCTTCGGCCGAAATCGTAGGCCTCGAGCCAGGACTGAAGGCCCCACTCTTCGAACCTCGCTTCGGCCCACCGGTGCGCCTCGAGCTCCTGCGGCGAGCCCGTCAGTCGCGGTCCGAACCCCTCCGTCAAGTGCCAGGCCAGATCCATGACCTGTGAGTGGCGGAATCCCTGATCGCGAATCCGGGTCACTGCGTAGAGATCAACGGGCTCCTCGGCGGACACGATCGGTGAGAGCCACAGCAGGGCAAGAGCAAGTGCCATCTGAGCTGCACGGTGCATACGGACCCTCCATCAACAAACCGAAAGAGTGTAGCGCACAAGAGCGCTTTTCGGCTTCCTCCACCCAACCGCCCACGGCTATTCGGCCAAACGGCACCTGCAGGCTTCAACTCGCGGCAGAAAACCAGTGACTCGCCGTAAAGCCGTGGTTGGGGGGCGAGGGAAGCCGAATAGCCGTATCGCCGGGCGAGCGGTCACGCTCGCCCGTTCATCCTCTCGACCTTCTGCCCGATGAGGAGCGCCATCTCCAGCGACTGCTCGTAGTTGAGCCGTGGATCGACCCGCGATTCGTAGGCCCGCTCGAGATCGACCTCGGTGAGCCCACGGGCGCCGCCGATGCACTCGGTGATGTTGTCGCCCGAAAGCTCGAAGTGCACCCCGCCCAGGTAAGAACCGAGATCGGCGTGAATGTCGAAGCTCTGTTCGAGCTCCGAAAGGATGTTGTCAAAACGTCTCGTTTTATGGCCACTCGTCGTCTTTTCGGTGTTGCCGTGCATCGGATCGCAGCACCACAGCACAAGACGACCGGCCCGCTGCACCGCTTCGACCAGGGGCGGCAGTTTCTCTGCCACCTTGGAGTGGCCCATTCGGTGGACGAGGGTGATCCGACCCGGTTCGCCGTCTGGGTCGAGGATTTCGAGGAGCTCGAGTAGCCATTCCTGGGTCATTCCCGGACCAACCTTGATTCCGATCGGGTTGCGGATACCTCGAAAGTAGTCGACGTGGGCTCCCTCGACCTGTGCTGTCCTCATTCCAACCCACGGGAAATGCGTGCCGAGGTTGTACCAACCATCGCGCCGCGGAACCTGGCGCGTTACCGCCTGCTCGTACGGCAGTAGGAGACCTTCGTGACAGGTGAAGAAATCGACTCTGCTGATTTCGCCGGCCTGGACCCCCGCGAGGGTCTCCATGAAACGGAGCGAGTCGGAGACACTCTTCACCATCTCCTGGTACTCCCGCGCGCGGGGTGAGTGGGCGACGAATTCGAGGTCCCAATACTCCGGGTGATGGAGGTCGGCGACACCACCGTCGACCAGCGAGCGGATAAAGTTGAGGGTCATGGCGGCGTGCTCGTAACCGCGGAGCATCCGTTTCGGGTCAGGAGTACGGTCGGCGACGGTGAAGTCGGGGCCGTTGATGATTTCCCCGCGATAACAGGGAAGGGCCACCCCATCTCGTTCCTCTGTGTCCGAGCTGCGAGGTTTGGCGTATTGGCCGGCAAAGCGGCCAACCCTGATGACCCGGCGTTTGAGCCCGAAGGTCAGCAAAAGGCTCATCTGGAGGAGGATCTTGAGCTTGTTGGTGATGATCGATGCCGAACACTCGTCGAATTGTTCGGCACAGGCGCCGCCCTGGAGGAGGAACCGTTTTCCTTCTGCGGCTTCCGCAAGTTGGGCCCGAAGCCGTTCGATCTCCCACGAGGTGACCAGCGGCGGTAAGGATGCCAGCCGCTCGACCGTCGACGCCACCGCCTCCTGGTCAGGGTAGGTCGGTTGCTGGCCGGCGGGCTTGCTCACCCACGAAGAGGGGGACCACGTTGCCATGAAGCGGGCATAGTACACCAAAGACTTCAAGGCTGTAACCAATTGTGAGTCAAGAGTTAAGAGTAAAGAGTCGAAAGAAAACGCGAACTCGCAAGAATTTGCATCACAAACCCCAGGACGTAACTCTTAACCCTTCACTCTGAACTGTTTACAGCCGGGATCCCACAGCGATCACCAATATTCGAAATCCCACCTTGACACAATTATATTTGTAACATACAACTATTATCGAGGATGAAGTGAACGAAACCGTCAGCTTCCAAGACTCTCAGGCTCAGCGGCTTCGCGAAGCTATTCGCGCCCTGGTCCGTCGCTTTTCGCTCGCAGAGAGGGCAGATATGAGCTGCTGTGGAATGACTGTCGCTCAGGCCGCCACCCTCGAGGCGCTGAGCGACGGGGGTCTGCGTTTGAGTGATCTCGGGAAACGGCTCGGGATCGCACCGAGCACGCTGACTCGCAACCTCGCCCGCCTCGAGGAGCGCGGACTGATCCGCAAAGGTCCCGATCCGATCGATGGACGCGCGCAACGGGTGGCGTTGACCGATTCTGGTTGCGACGCGGCCGGCGGGGTCCGACGTCAGGAAGAGGTCTTTGCCCGCTCGGTTCTCGACCGCCTACCGCAGGGATCAACAAGCGATGCCTTGACGACCCTCGAAAATCTGCTAATTGCGGTGCGACACGCTTCCGAGGCCTGCTGCCCCGGTGCCTACGACCACCTCTTCAGCTCATCCCAGTTCAGTGCCACAGGAGGACACCATGAGTGAGAAGACGCTCCAGTCCAAAAAGACCCCCATCGACGCCGAGTCGGTGGTGAAAAACGTCCGCGAACGATACAGCGTTTTCGCGACCGCCGGCACTTCGTGCTGCGGCCCACAGAAGACGAGCTGTTGCGGCACCACCGGCGATGTCGCCGCCAGGCTCGGCTACGATTCGGTGGACCTCGATCTCCTGCCGGAGGGCGCCAACCTCGGTCTCGGCTGCGGTGCTCCGCTCGAGCACCTCGAGCTGCAGGAGGGAGAGACGATCGTCGATCTCGGATCCGGCGCGGGAATCGATGCATTGATCGCGGCGCGCAAGGTCGGTCCCAGTGGAAAGGTCATCGGCGTCGACATGACTCCGGAAATGCTCGCTGCAGCCCGCAAGAACGCCGAGGCCGCCGGTGCCCGACAGATCGATTTCCGCGAGGGCAGACTCGAAGCCTTGCCGGTGGACGACGCCTCGGTGGATGCAGTGACCAGCAACTGCGTCATCAACCTGGTGCCTGACAAGGCTCTCGTGTTTCAAGAGATCGTCCGCGTTCTTCGACCGGGAGGTCGGCTTGTAGTTTCTGACGTTGTTCTCGACGGAGACCTTCCCGGTGCAATCCGAGAAAGTGTGCTCGCCTACGTAGGCTGCGTCGCCGGCGCCGAGCGCAGGGAGCGGTACTTCAAGATGCTCAACGAAGCCGGCCTCGGTGAGGTCGAGATTCTCAAGGATGTCGATTTCCTCGAGATGACCGAGAAGGTTTCGCCAGCCGAGGTCCTTTCGCTCATGGAGCAGGCGGGTATTGCGCGCGACAAAGTCAAAGGCATCGTGAGGTCGGTCACGTATCGCGCACGCAAGGCTTGAGACCGTCGATAGGACAGCGCAACCCGGCCAGCACCGCGAGGTGCCAGTTTTCGCATTGTCTGGGTTGGCTCGTTCAAACGATCGGATTCTCGGGGCAGGCAATGCGAAGGCTGGCTCCTGATACTCGGTGGCGATACCGGTCACGGTGACATGTCGACTACAGTAGACTCCTCCCGTGAATCTGGAACTCGAACTGGCTTTGCGCTTCTTGCGGCGTCGAACAGGCGTGCTGCTGCGCGGCACGGCTCTCGCCGCTTTCGCTGGAGTGGCCCTCGCGGTCGCCGCCCTCGTCATCACGCTCGCCCTGATGAACGGTTACTCGAAGGCCATCGCCACCGCTCTCCAACGCGGCAACGCTCACATGGTGGGCTTTGCTCTCGGGTCGCTGCAGCCGGAGGAGGCCGATGAGCTCTCCGGCCGTATCGCAACCACACGTGGAGTTCGCCGGGCGACCCCGGTGACGTATCTGACTGGCCTGCTGGACGATCCATCGGAACCCACCAACCCCGTTCCCGTCACGCTCAAGGCCGTCGCCGAGCCTCCCTCCTATACCGGACTCGACGAGTGGCCGACCGGAGACGGGTTGGTTGCAGTCCTCGGCAAGCGCCTGTCAATGAAGGTGGGCCTCGAGAGCGGAGACAGCGCCACTGTTCGCCTACCGCCGAAGGGCGGTTCGTGGATTCTGCCGGTGCTGCGGCTCCAAGTCGTCGGTACCTTCAATCTCGCGTTTGCGGAGTTCGACGAGCAGTGGATCACCGTGCCCCTCTCCGAAACCCTTCGCCTTCTGCCGGAGATGGGCGTTGCCGGAATCGAGATCGAACTCGTCGACCCGATGGCGGTCGAGGAAGTGCGCGGGCTGCTCGAGGATCTGGACCCACGCCTCCTTTACACAGACTGGCGTGAAATGAACAGCTCGCTCTTCGCCGCCCTCCGCTGGCAGACGCTGTCGCTCTTCGTTGTCCTCAGCCTGGTTGTCGCCGTCGCCTCATTTCAGGTCAGCTCGGCGCTGGTCGTGCTCGCCATCGACAAGCAGCGGTCGTCGGGGATGCTCCAGGCACTCGGCGCCACACCGGCACGAATCCGCCGGGTACTGGTTTACTCCGGCCTGCTGCTCGGCGGCTCAGGGGTCGTGGGCGGCGTTGTCTTCGGGTGCCTCACCAGTTGGATCATGACCGCCACACGGGCGGTCCGATTCCCGCCCGGCCTGGCCCGGGTCTACATGGTGGATTCCATTCCCATGATCCCGTCGCCGCTCCACCTCTTGGCGATTGTCGGCGTGAGCCTGGTGATCGTCTTCCTCGCCTCCATCTGGCCGGCCTGGAAGACCTCTCGACAGGATCCGGTTGCGTCGCTGCGAGCCGTATGAGGTTCCCGCCCGCCGTTTCGCTACGGAGGAAATTTTAGAGATTGCGTCGCCGTTTCGATTCTTGACCCCGCGCCGTCATGGTCGGGGATTTTGCGTGATAGGCTGAAACAAGACGTCGATCTTCGGGCCGAACGTGAGCACCGCTACAGCCAACGGCGCCGGGTCGCATCATCATTGGATACCTGGAATGTACGAGATTCAATTCCACCCTGCGGACATCCGCAAACAGGTCCGCTACTACTTCCTGGGCCGCAAAGGGTTCCGCCGTGTCGTCGCCCTCGGAGTAGTGGCGGGGTTGGTGTTGGCTGCGGGGTTGGTCCTCGCCCCACTCGGTATCCAATCGCTGCTCCTCGCCGGCAGGCTCCACGCACTCGGTCAACAGCACCGGATGCATCTCGAGGTGCTCGAACAGAGAACGATGACCCTCAACCGGCTTGAGCGAGAGGTCGCATCGGCGCGGGCCCTGCAACAACAAATGGGACTCATCCTTGGTGCTCCACAGGGCTCCGAGGGACCCGGCGGGTATCCCGAGCCGCCACCAGGCGACCTCCTTGTGCCCGAGGCGCAGCTCGCTGTGCGCCGCAGCCTCAAATTGGAATCGGACACCAAGGCCCTCCTGACTCTGGCTGATGAGCTGGCCAGCTTCGCCCGCTCCAACGAGGACCTGGCGCAAGCGGTGCCTTCCATCTGTCCGCTCCCCATCGGCACCTTCGTCCTCACCTCCCCATTCGGCAACCGTACGTCGCCATTCACCAACACGTTGGATTTTCATTCGGGTATCGACCTCGCGGCCCACGAGGGAACACCCGTTCTCGCCGCAGGGGGCGGCCGCGTGGTGTTCGCAGGCCGCTATCCTCTGCGCCGCAACGTTCGCTGGTGGCGCTACGGAAACGTTGTCGTTCTGGCCCACGGCGAGCGCTATCTGAGTATTTACGCCCACCTCCACGAGATTTCGGTCCGGCGCGGTGCGACCCTGCGCAGGGGTGAGGAACTGGGCACAGTCGGCAACACCGGCTGGAGCACCTCGCCGCACCTCCACTACGAGGTCCGAATGAGAGCTGACGGCGATGAGGAGCCGGTCCCGGTCGACCCTCGAATCTACATTCTCAACTATCAGTGGACCGGCCACGAGGAACTCCTCGTCCGCGCCCGCAGCGCCCCGGCGCCGTCATTCGACCCGTTGCCGTCGCGCATGCAAGGAAGGTAAGACAATGGAAGAGGCCAAGAACTTCCCGACAATGATTATCCCCAACGGCACCGACGTCTCGGTCAACGAGCACGGTCAGCTCTCGATCCGCACCCCGGGCAACCTGGTGATTCAGAACTCGGGGGTGTACTCGGTCATCGAGTCCGGCAGCGGATCCGTGCGGATCGATCCGGACGTCAAAGTCGAGGCGGTGTCCGTACAGGCGGCGGACTCCTGCTTTGTTGCCGGCCAACTCACCGCATGGAGGGTTCGTGCGCGCACGATCACCCTCGAGCGGGGCGCGCAGGCGAATATCATGCTGCAGGAGTCGGAGTCCCTCGAGCTCGACCGAAATGCCCGTCTGGTGGGCAACTTCTCCTCCGAAAAAGAGCTCTACCTGATGCTCGGCCGGTTCAGCCGCGAGCTCCGCGACCTTCCCAACGGCATTTTCGCGGGGGATGCGGCTGGAGGCAGGATTCCCGCTCGGATGCCCGAGCCCGGCCCCGCTGCGGCTTCGTCTGACGAGCCGTTCGTCTCTCCGGATGGTGAGGACGAACCAACGCCGCAAAGGCGGCAGGAGCAAAGCGAGGTCATCTCCCTCGTGCGAGTGATCCTCGAGCGCGAAATCGGCAAGGTCGGTTCCCAGGGCGGCGAACGCGAGGCACTGGGGCGTCTGCTCGAGCTGGTCCGGAGTAACGATCTCGCAAAGCACCGCGAAGAATACCGTTACCTGATCTCGCAAGTTCAGGCACCAACCGAAGAACTCGAGCGTGCGCAGGAGATTCTCGCCAAGATGTTGGCTCAAGCCTAGGAAGCCATGAGCTTTCAGCAATCAGCTATCAGCATCAGGCTCCAGAGTTGGGTGGGTAGGGGAGCTGATCGCTGATTGCTGACGGCCTATCGCTGTTCTTCACCGATTCCCGCTGAAGCGAAATTGGAATTTCTTGTGGTGGTGGTAATCTTCACCGTGACGTCGACTGGGAGGACCACGGACCAATGACCGAATCGCCCGCGGCAGCGAAAACGCCCCTTTATGAAGAACATCTGGCGGCCGGCGGGCGGATGGTCGCGTTCGCCGGTTTCGAGCTACCGGTCCAGTACAAGAGCCTCACCGAAGAGCATCACGCGGTTCGCACGCGGGCGGGCCTCTTCGACGTCTCACACATGGGCGAGATCATGATCCGCGGCCCGGGCGCGCTCGACTTCGTGCAATTGGTGTCGTGCAACGACCATCAGAAAATGACCGTCGGTCGCGCCCTGTACACCGGCATCATGTATCCCGAAGGCACCTTTGTCGACGATGTCTTGATCCACAAAACGGCCGAGAACGAGTATCTACTGGTGGTCAACGCTGCCAATCGGCACAAGGATGTCGCCTACCTCATCGAGGTCGCCCACGATATCGATAGCGTCGAGGTGATCGACCTGTCGGACGACTACGCCCAGCTCGCGATTCAGGGACCTCTGGCGGAGGAAATCCTGCAACCGCTCACACCGGAAAACCTGAGCGAGCTCGAGTACTACCGCTTCATCGAGGGCGGGGTCGCGGGCACAGCAGCGATCATCGCCCGCACCGGTTACACCGGCGAGGACGGTTTCGAGCTCTACGTCGAGCCGTCGGCCGCTCCCGGGCTGTGGCGAGCGATCCTCGACCGGGGCCAACCACATGATCTGATTCCGGCCGGGCTCGGTGCACGCGACACACTGCGGTTCGAGGCCGGAATGTGCCTGTACGGACAAGACATCGACAACACAACGACGCCGCTCGAGGCGGGTCTCGGCTGGATCGTCAAGTTCAAAAAAGGTGACTACATCGGTCGGGATGTGCTCGAGCGCCAGAAAGAGGAGGGTGTCGAGCGCAAGCTCGTCGGCTTCGAAATGCACGAGCGCGGCATCGCCCGCCACGGTTATCCTGTCCTGCTCGCAGAGAGCGATTCAGAGCCGGTCAGCCATGTCACCTCCGGCACCCAGTCACCGACCCTGGGCAAGGCGCTCGGGTTGACCTACCTTCCCATCGAGGCGACTGAGGTTGGCACGGAGTTTTTCGTTCAAATTCGTAACCGCACTGCTCCCGCACGGGTGGTCGAGCTGCCGTTTTATTCCCGGAAGAAGAAATAACGTCCACAAGGAGAAATATCGATGAGCATTCCTGATGATCTGAAATATGGCCGCTCCCACGAGTGGGTCAAAACCGAAGGCGGCGCGGTTGTCGTGGGAATCACCCACTACGCGCAGGACCAGCTTGGCGAGGTCGTCTACGTCGAGCTGCCCGAGGTGGGCAACACGTTCGCTGTCGGCGATGAGCTCGGGACGCTCGAGTCGGTGAAGGCAGTCTCGGAGTTCCTGGCTCCGGTCGCAGGCGAGGTGTTGGAGGTCAACGAACGTCTCGCGGAGGAGCCCAACCTGGTCAACGACGATCCCTACGGCGATGGCTGGCTGGTCAAGCTGAGCGGTTCGGCCGAAGGTGAGGACCTCCTCGATGCGGTGGGCTACCAGGAGTTCCTGGACCAGGAGAGCGCCTGATGCACCCATGGGTCGGCGCCGGCCCCGAGGACCAGCGACACATCCTCTCCGAGCTCGGCCTGAATTCGATCGACGAGCTCTTCGCCTCGATCCCGCCCGGCGTTTGCGTCGACGGCATCGAGTTGCCCCCGGCAAGGGATGAGGATTGGATCCGCCGCTGCCTCGGAGACATGGCATCGACCAATGTCGCGATGGACTCGATGGCCTGCTTTCTCGGCGCCGGCGTCTACCGCCACGTGCAACCGAGCGTCGTCGATGCAGTCCTGTCTCGGGCCGAGTTTTTCACCTCCTACACCCCCTACCAACCGGAGATCTCACAGGGCACATTGCAGGTGATCTTCGAGTTCCAGACCCTGATCAGCCGCCTCACCGGCCTCGATACGGCGAATGCCTCCCTCTACGACGGCGCTACCGCACTTGTCGAGGCCGTGCTCTTCAGTCATCGCGTTCTGCGTGGCAAGCGCGATTTGGCGGTGGTTGCTGAGACCATCCACCCCATGTACCGCCGGGTCCTCGACACCTACACCGAGGCCGCGGGTGTCGAGGTCACGGTGGTGGCGCCGGGCGTCGACGGCCGGCTCGACCCGGACGCGATCCGTGAGGCGGCCGGGGATCGGGCCTGCTGTGTTGCCGTCCAGTCGCCCAACTTCCTCGGTATCGTCGAGGACCTCCCGCAGATTGCGACGGCCATCCACGACAGCGGCGCCGTCGCGGTGGAGGTTGTGACCGAGGCCGTTTCGCTCGGTCTTCTCGCCGGTGGCGGCAACTTCGGATTCGACGTCGTCTGCGGTGAAGCCCAGTCCTTTGGCGTCGCTCCCGGATTCGGCGGCCCACATCTCGGCTTCTTTGCCTGTGCCTCGAAAAATCTCCGCCAGATGCCCGGGCGGTTGGCAGGCGAAACGGTGGACAAAAACGGCGATCGCGCCTTCTGCCTGACTCTGTCGACACGTGAGCAGCACATCCGCCGCTCTAAGGCGACATCCAACATCTGCACCAACCAGGGTTTGATGGCCCTTGCCGCCACTGTGTGGCTCGAGGCGATAGGCGGCAGCGGGCTGCGCGAGCTCGCCATTTCGTGTCTCGCCCGCGCTGAGGAACTCAAACGGCGGATCACGGCCGTTGGCGGTCCGTGGCAACTCGCCTACTCTCAGAGCCCGACCTTCAACGAATTCCTGCTCATCGGTCCTGGCAGCGGCACGGAGCTGGTGAAACGACTGGCGTCCGAAGGCGTGCTTGCCGGCGTACCAACCACAGATTGGGGCGGTTCGTGGCCCGACGGCGTGCTGGTGGCGGTCACCGAGCGCAACTCGGCAGACGACCTCGATGCACTGATCGGCGCCCTGGAGACTCTGTCGTGAAGCGGCGCGCGGTCAGATCCGAACCGCTCTTCTTCGAGCGCAACTCGCGACGGGTGCGGCGCCAGGGATATTTGCTGCCAAACCTCGACGATGTGCCGCAGGTCGAGCCCTCCGAGGTACTCCCCCCGGAGCTCCTGCGCGAGCCAGACCCCCACTTCCCCGACGTCTCCGAGATGGAAGTGGTGCAGCATTTTCACCGCCTCAGTCAGCTGAATTACGCGGTCGACGAGGGCCTCTACCCCCTCGGATCGTGCACCATGAAGTACAACCCTCGGCTCAACGAACAGATCGCCCGCCTTCCGGGCTTGGCCTCCCTCCACCCCCTCCAGCCCCTGTCCCAGATTCAGGGCGCCCTACGCCTCATCTGGGAGCTCGAGGAGGCGCTCAAAACCATCACCGGTATGCCGGGAGCGACACTGCAACCGGCCGCTGGCGCCCATGGCGAGCTCACCGGGATTCTCATGATCCGCAAGGCCCTCGAGGTGCGCGGCGAGCAAAGAGAGATCGTGCTGGCACCCGATTCGGCCCACGGCACCAACCCGGCGACAGCTACATTTGCCGGCTATCGTGCACAGGAAATTCCCTCTGCCGATGACGGCACGGTCGATCTCGAGGTGCTCGACCGGATGATGAACGAGACGGTTGCCGCCCTGATGTTGACCGTCCCCAACACCCTCGGTGTATTCGAGCACCAGATCCTCGAAATCGCGGATCTCGTGCACAGCCGCGGCGGCTTCATCTACCTGGACGGCGCCAACCTCAACGCGTTTGTCGGCCGCGCCCTGCCCGGTCTGATGGGCGCCGACGCCATGCACATCAACCTTCACAAGACCTTTTCGACCCCTCACGGCGGCGGTGGCCCAGGCGCCGGCCCGGTCACGGTGTCAGAGGCTCTTCTCCCCCACCTTCCGGTACCGAAGGTGATTCGTGGTGACGGTGGTTTCGAGCTTCAATGGGACGATCCGGCGTCGATCGGCCAGATGCGTGCCTTCTACGGCAACTTCCTGATCCTCGTACGGGCCCTCAGCTATATCTGGAGCCTCGGCGCCGATGGCCTGCGCTCGATGTCGGAGGTGGCGGTCCTCTACGCCAATCTGATCCGGCATCGTCTGCGCGGCGCCTACCACCTCAAATTCAACGCTCCCAGCCTGCACGAGGTTGTCTTCGACGACAGCTTCCAGATGCGATACGAGGTCCATAACGTCGACATCGCCAAACGCCTTCTCGACTACGGCTTCCACCCGCCAACGATGTCATTCCCGCTCATCGTCCACGGTGCACTGATGATCGAGCCCGCGGAGAGCGTCTCCCCCGAGGAGATCGAGGCCTTTTGCGACGCCATGCTCGCAATCGCCAAAGAGGCCGAGATGGATCCCGGGCTCGTCAGATCCGCGCCACATGACACCCCTGTCGGCCGCGTCGACGAGGTCCGCGCCGCCCGCAATCTCAAGGTCACGTGGACGCCGGAGGACGAGACCTGAGGCCTGGGACCCGGGGCTCGAGGTCTTGGGCTCCTTGAACGCTCTCGTCTGACGGAGTGCTCAACCCGCTTCGATCACTTTGGAACCGCAAAGATCGCCAAGAATGCAAAGAAGGTTGTTGACCTAGTTCAGAAAATTTCTTTGCGATGGTCTTTGCGTGCTTTGCGTTCTTTGCGGTTCAAAAGCCGCCAAATCAAGCGATGCGAAACCAGGGACCGGCGATGCGGCGGTCGCGGCACGAGGGGCAACGACCCGGCGGATGCGGCGCGGTGCTCTTGAAAACGAAATCGCACGCCTCGCAGCAGGCGGGTCTGATGATCAAGCGCCGCCCTCCCGCCCGAACGCTGCGCTCGATGTGTCGGAGGTCCTCCTCGAGCACGTTGACGGTCAGGCCAAAATCATGACGGAGATCGTCGAACTCCCACTCGCCCTCGGTCAACCGTTCAACGATCTGCTGACGGCGGGTGTGCTGCATCGCATTCGCTCGGCGGCGTTCCGCGCCTTCCGCCCCCTATCGCACCGGGTATGCCGGCCGTTCCGGCCGAACCGGCGGGTTCTTGTCGAGGGCCTTCAGTACTTCGGCGATCGCACGATCGAGCTGCGGGTCGGCACCGTCCAACATCAGCGACGGATCATCAACCACCGTGATGTCGGGGTCGACGCCGTGGCCCTCCACATCCCACTCGCCGTCGAGGTTGTAGAACGAGAAGGTGGGCACCGTCAGTCGGCCGCCATCGACCAGGCTCGGTTGACCAGAGTAGCCGATCAGACCGCCCCAGGTGCGGGTGCCGATCAGAGCTCCGAGCCCGGCAGCGCGGAAGTAGTAGGGGAAGGCGTCCCCTCCCGATCCGCTCCACGCGTTGATAAGCATCACTTTCGGTCCGATCTGCGAGATGAACGGCGTCTGCCAGTCGTTGCCCGATCGTACCGCCCAGAAGTTGTAGAGGGGGCGGTTGAGGAGCTCGACGAAGCGGTCCGGGACCTGGCCCCCGTCGTTGAATCGTTCATCGACGATCAGCCCGTCCTTCGAGAATTGTGGGCGGAACATCCGATAGAGCTCGGTCTGACCGTCAAGCCCTGTGTCCGGCACGTAGACGTAACCGACCCGGCCACCGGTCGCTTCGTCCACCTTACGGCGGTTGGATTCGACCCAGGCGAGGTTGCGTAGCCGCGCCTCGCTGCCGAGGGTCTCCACCAGCACGTCGTGGGCGCCATCGAAGCTCGCTCGATCGTTGACCGTGAGGATGACCGTCGTCTCGGCGAGACCTTCGAAGGCGGCCCACGGGTCGGCTGACGTGTCGATGGGTGTGCCGTTGACCGCGAGCACCCAGTCACCCTCGCTCACATCGACCCCTGGCTCAGCCAGCGGCGAGCGCACCTCAGTGTCCCACGGCGCGGCTGTGACGATCCTGGCAATCCGGTAGGCACCGTCCGCAAGCTCCCAGTCGACCCCGAGCAGGCCAACGCCTCGTTGCTCGCCCCGCTCCAGATCGCCGCCACCACGGTAGGAGTGCGACGTGTTCATTTCCCCGATCAGCTCACCAATGATGAAATTGAGGTCCCAGCGCGTGATCACGTCGTCGAGGAGAGCACCGTATCGCTGGCGCATGGCTTGCCAATCGACGCCGTGCATATTCGGATCGTAGAAGTAGTCCCGCTCCAGCCGCCACGCATCGTTGAAGATCTGCCGCCACTCCTGGGACGGCACCACCGTCATCTCCATCGACGAGGTGGCGAGCGGCTTGTCCATTTTTTGGTTCGGCGCGACGTCGACGATCGCGACGTTCGAGTTCAAGAAGACGATCAGCTTTTTGCCATCGGCCGACAGACCGTATCCGTCGGCATTGTCGAGGATGGTCTTCTCCTCGCGATCTTCGAGGTCCCAGAAGACGATCGGAGATTCTTCCGAGTCGGAGCCGGTACGCGGACGCCGCTGGTAGATCACCTTGCCCTTGACCGCCTCCAGGCTACGATAGAGTCCGGCGTCGGGCGGCAACACCACCGCTCGCGCCTCGAAACCCTCGAGATCGATCTTCACGGCCTCCGCTTTTTTTGGCTTTGCGTCGTCCTTCTTCTCGTCCTTGCCCTCCTCTTTGTCCGCGTCATCACCTTTCTCTTCCTCGTCCTCACCGGTGCCCTCGACATCGTTTCGCGGCGCCAGCGGCGACGGGATATCGGCGCGAAGCGGTACCGCAACGATATTCGTGGGGTTGGTGTAGATCCAGGTGCGACCGAATGAAGAGTAGCTGGGCTCGAATGTTCGATTGGAAAGATAGAAAAGGTACTTGCCCTCGGGATCAAAGGTCGGCGCATAGCACTCGACAAATCCCGAAGTCACCTGGTGACACTGGTGGGTGTTCGCGTCGTACAGAAAGACCGCGCTGAGCCGATTCTCAAGGTCCCGAGAATAGGCGAACCAGCGGCTATCCGCCGACCAACTGACCTCGAAACCGTCGAGGGCACCGTGTGTCATCCAAAGACCCCGATCCACTTCGATCAACGCTCCGCTGTCGACATCAAACAAGTGAATCACCTGCAGGTTGTCGATGAAGACGATCTTTTTGCTGTCCGGCGACCATTGTGGAGTGTAGCGGTAGCCGGGACCGAGCTTGGTGAGAGTTTTTTCTTCGCCGGAACCGTCGGCTGGACGAAAACTCAGCTCGTACTCGCCCGTACGGTCGGAGAAATAGGCGATCGTTTTTCCGTCCGGTGACCACGTGGGATGACGCTCAGCAACGCCGGAGGTTCGGGTCAGGTTGCGGACCACCCCGTGCTCGGCAGGAAGGCTGAAGATCTCACCGCGGGCAGCGAGCACAGCTCGCTTCCCGGTCGGGGAGATATCGCCATCGGTAACCTGATCACCAACCTTGACCGGCCGCCGGCGCAGGGTCGCACGATCCGTCACGACCTTTACATCGATCGGCTTGGCGGTCTCGGTCGCGAGATCCATGACGTAGAGGCGGCCGCCGTTTTCGAAGACCATGTCATCGGGGCCTATGGCCGGGAAGTGAATGTCAAAGTCCTCGAAATGCGTGATCTGGCGAACCCTGTCACTGTCGAGATCGTAAGCCCAGATATTGGCCCGGAAGTTGGCGTCCCTGTCAGACAAAAAGTAGAGGGTGGAACCGTGCCACATCGGCTGGCCGTCATTCGAGTTGCTTTGGGTGAGATTCCGAGCCTTGAAGTCAGAGAGCCCGAAGAGCCAAATCTCGGGCGCGGTTCCGCCTCGGTACCTCTTCCAGGTTCGGAAGTCCCGTGACAGCGGCATGTAGGCCAGGGTGGCGCCGTCCGGCGAGATCGAACCGAACTCGCCGTAGGGTACCGGCAGAACCTCAGGCAGACCGCCGGTCACCGGCACCTTGAAAAGTTTGTTGAAGCGTCGTTTTTCGCTCGTCATCGGAGTCGCGAAGAGGATGTCCTTGCCGTCGGGGTACCAGTCGAGCATGCGGTCCGGATCGGGATGGTGGGTCAGCCGCGTCGGCAGCCCGCCTTTCGTCGGCATCACGTAGATATCCTGGTTGCCGTCGTAGTTGCCGGTGAAGGCGATCCGCTGACCGTCGGGCGAGAACCGCGGAAAGCTCTCTTCTCCCATCGGCGTGCTGAGATGATTGGCGACTCCGCCCTCCTTGGACACCACCCAGATGTCGCCGCCGTACACGAAGGCGATCTCGGTGGCCGAGACATCGGGTTGCCGCAGCAGGCGGGCGTCGATCTGAGCATTCGCAGCGCCGGCGGCGAGCAGCAGAACCCCGAAAATGACAGCGCCATGGACCAATTTGTGCATCGATTCCCCTCCAAATAAAACGCCTCGACCAGTTGCCCGAGTTCGAAACCTGGTCATTGTACGGTATCCGTGCACATTGGTTCTCCATGTGAGGTATAAACGCATCGAGGAGGCCTCGATGCCGCACGACGACATGAACCTCGACCAGTTCCAACGCCTGCTGTGGGGATTCGCCGGCCACCGCGTCATCACGGTTGCCGGACGCACCGGCATCCTGCGTCTGCTGGCCGAGAAAGACCGCACGACATCCGAAATCGCCTCCGAGCTCGATCTCGATGAGCGTGCTGCCGGCAAGGTCGTGAGGGCGCTCGCCGCTCTCGGCATCGCCGAGGCGGAGGGTGAGCAGTATCGGGCCGCAGCGGGCCTGCGAGAGTATTTCCTCCCCGGCGATCGCGACGTCGTGCCCTTCCTCGAGCACTCGCACGCGATGTACGAGCGCTGGGGGGAGACTCTCGAGCCGTGGCTACGGGGCCAAGACTGGCCGGTCGCCGAACGCACGCCGGAGGAGGTGCGCCGCTTCGGCGCCGCCATGCGCGCCATGGGCGCCCAAATGGCGAGACGGGTGGCCGATGCCCTCGACCTTGAAGGCGTCAAACGCATGCTCGACGTCGGCGGCGGGTGGGGGCATTTCGCGCAGGCCATGTGCCGGGTGAGGCCGGGGCTCCACGCCACCGTCCTCGACCGGCCAGAGGTCGTCGAAAAGGCGCGCACCGAGCTTGCCGGCACCGAAATCGAGGAGCGCGTCGCCTTTCTTCCCGGCGATTACCTCAGCACCGACTATGGAGTAGGCTACGACCTCGTGCTCTTCGCCAACGTCCTCCACCAGGAGAACGCCGACCACGCGCGAAATCTGGTGCGACGAGGCGCGGCGGCGCTGGCCCCAGGGGGCAGGGTCACGGTGGTGGACTTTGCCATCGACGACGAGCGGCGGGAGCATCTGCTGGGCGCGCTGTTTGCGATCAACATGCGATCCTTCGGCGACACCTGGACCGAGGCAGATATCCGCGGTTGGATGGCTGATGGGGGTCTCGACGAAGGCGAGCGCATCAACCTCGGACCGGACCGGTGGATTATTTCTGGGCGCAAACCAGAAAGTTGAAACTTCGGCAATGAAGAGTCAATGGATCAAGCAGTCAGCTTTCAGCCATCAGCTGTCAGCTCCACCCGCCCAGAGGTCCCATATCCCTTGCTGATAGCTGAGGGCTGATAGCTGATAGCTATAGTGTTCGCCCTTTACCCGGATGGGTGGGCGAGGGTGCGGACGTCAGTCATTTCGTGACGTTCCGTGTGTCGCCCTTCCGATTTCATGCCGCTTCGGGCAGCGCCTCGTCGACCAGCACCTCGGCGCTGCCGTCGGTGTAGATCGCAGTGAAGGACCCGCCTTCGATGACCAGGGCCGAGGAACGACCGCCCTCATAAAACGAGGACAGCATACCGGTGTCGATGAGAAAGACGCGGCCGCCGAATCGCACCTCGATGCGGCCCTCGAGCTGCGGGGTGTGCCCGCAGACCATCCGCTCCGCGCCCACTCCGGCAAGGAGCCCGACCATCTGTTCGGTCTCGGTCTCTTCGTCCCACGTGGCGGCGCCACGGAACCAGAGAGGCCCGCCCTCCGCGAAGATGAACCAGTTCTCGGCGTCTGCGAGTTCGGCGTATGCCGGATCGGGAGGATCCATCTCCAGGTAAACGTTCGTCAGAGAAGCCAGCTCGGCGGTCGACGGCACCAACCGTTCATCGATCATCATCTCGCGTAGCCGGTCATAGGTGGCCAGCTCGGTCACGACCTCGGCGTTGATCTCTTCCACACTGAGCCCAGCGAGATCGGGTCCGATGCCGCCATGGATGAAGAGCACCCCGTCGATCACCACCGCCACCGGCAGTTTGCGCAGCCACGCGCCGTAGGTCCCTTCCGGGCTCAACGCCTCTTTGTACTCGAGCCATCCAGGCGGAACGGCGGCCATCCACTGTTCTTCGATTTCATCGGGAACCACGGTCACCTCGGTGCCCAACATGGCCTCGGCTCTCGCCCGCCAGTATTTTTTGAAATCCTTGTACGCGGCCTTGCGCCTCTTTTCCGATTTTTTGTCGACCAAGGTGGCGTAGATCTCAGGGTTGACGTCGCGGAAAAAGCCGATGAGATTCATGCCCTCGTGGTTGCCGAGCAGGACGATGACCTGACCCCCGGCCGCCGCTGCTTCCCCCTCGAGGCGCATCAGGAGGTCGAGCACTTTGAAGACCCCGAGTCCGCGATCGAAGATGTCGCCGGTCTGGACGAGCGTCGTCTCACCGCCGACCCAGTGCGTATCTTCATCCACCAACCCCGCTCGCTGCAGGATCGACACGAACCCGTCGTAGTTGCCGTGGATGTCACCGATCGCGACGATGCGTTCGTCGGCAGTGACGGAAGGTGCCACCGCCAGTACCACCAAGAACGTCGCGGCCAACGCGAATCGAGACCACAGAGATCTTTGCGTCATGCATTCCCCCTCGAGGAGGATAACCCCTCATCGGCGGAAACTGTTCCGTTCTCGTCCTTCCGCAGCGCAACTCCAACGGCCATGAACAGTGTACTGATCACCAACGCGCAGGTGGCAGGCACGGCCGGGTTGTTGTGATAGCGAGTGATTCCACCGTAGTACATGCCGAAGTGAACGACCAGTGCCGTGACAGCGGCGCTGACAACCAACAAGGCCGTTGCTTTCTTGGAGAAAATCCCGAAGAGCACGGGCGCGAAAGTGGCGGCAAAGAGACCGTAGATTCCATTCTGGGCGAAGATTGCAACCGACAACGACGGTGCGACAATCTGGCGCCAGGCGAGGAGGAGGGTCAGCGGCGCCAATGCGATGAGGAAGATCCGTCCAACCCTGAGCAATTGGCTGTTCAATCGATCCGCCGCCATGCCACGCGCCCTCGCGATCGTGCCATAGAAATCGTTGCCGAAGATGGTGGAAAGGGCGAGGATGACCCCCTCGAGAGTCGAAAAGCCCGCCGCGAGCACCCCGAGCATGATGAAGGCGCGCAGACCCGGGGCAAAGCCCGTCGCGATGTAAGTGGCCACCACCCGGTCGGGCGGCAGATCGCCGCCAAGCTCGATCCGGGCATAGAGCCCGACCAGCAATACCGCGGTAAAGACCGTGCCCGCCACCATGGCGGTCCCGAGGTAGGTGTTGACATCGCGCTCGGAGCGCAGATAGAGCGATTTCGAGATGATGTGCGGTTGCATGATGATCGCGAGGCCGATGACGAAGTTGGCGACCACCACCTCGAACAGGTCGCGGAAGAGCAGGCTGTCCGGGTTGGTCATGCTGCCGTAGTACGGCGCCACCGCGTCGAGCCGACCGAAGAAGCCCGCCAGCCGATCGCCGAAGATCGCCGCACCCGAAGCCACGAGGATCACCGCAACCGCCAACATCGTCATGGCCTGGACACTGTTGGACCAGATATGCAGGCTGGCGCCGCCGAACAGGATGTAGCCGAAGGTGAACACGACGACCATCAGCAGCGCCGGCCACATCCCGATCTGCAGCACGCTCATCAGGACCAGCGCCAGGGCGGTCACGATCAAGACCAGGAAGGTGATCTGCAGCATGCTGGCGAGGGCGAAGAAGACGGTCAACCTCCGGTCGCCATAACGCTCGCCCAACCACTGCGGCACCGTCAGCACCGTGAACCGGTCACCGACCCTCCTGAATCGTTTGCTGGTCACGATCAGACCGATGAAGATCCCGAGCGGCGCCGCCATGCCATAACCCACGACCCCCGACCACCCATAGGCGTGGATCAGACCCGGGTTGATGACGAAGGTCGCGACCGAGGTCATGTTGGCGGCCAACGAGAGACCGACGAAGAACGGCGGCACCCTGCGGCTACCGACCGAGAAGGACTCGATGTCGGTCGCTTTCCGCCGATGACGCCAGGCGAGGAAGACGATGACCGCTGCGTAGGCGATCAGGAGGGCCCAGGGGAGGAAGGTTTCGTTCACACACAACCCCAATCAACGGGCGACGTGGATCCAAATCGATCCCGTTCCCGCTCCCGATCCCGGTGATGCAGCCCCAAACCCGCAATTGACGGGCAATTCCCGCGACCGGGATCGGGTTCGGGAGCGGGATCGGAAAGGTGCTCTTTCATTGTCTGGAGATCTCAGAGCTCCCGGTACCAACGCATGAGACACGACACCATCTGTCCACGAGAATTGAGGTTGAGAGCGCGAGCGCGCCGTTCGACCACCATGAGATCAGCGGCAAGCCGCGCCAGCTCCTCGCCCGCGGGCTCGGTTTCGGCCTCGCCTGCCATTTCCAACGCAACGGCTGCGACCGATGCAAACAGCGGGATCCCGTCTGGCAGGAGGTAGGGCAACCGCAGCAGCAGCCGGGTCTCGCCGCCGAACCCCGACCCGAGGGCCGAGCGAATATCATTGACCGCACCGTCGAGGCCTCCATCCGTCAAAGTCGCGGCCGCTAACTCGGGTAGGTCGGTGCTCTCCGACATCCGACGTGCGACGGCGACCACGCCCGGAAGAGCCAGCTGCTGGCACCGCGAGAGGATGGTCGGGAGAACCGCCGAGGGATTGGCGGCGAGGAGGATGAAGACCGCGTGTGCAGGCGGTTCTTCAAGGGTCTTGAGGAACGCGTTGGCCGCTTGGTCACCAAAACGACCCGCCTCGACACCGTCAAAGATCCACACCCGTCGCTCACCCTCGTACGGCCGTCCAGCTGCTGAATTCACGACTTCACGAACCTGGGCGATCGTGATGATCTGTTTCGCGCCCGTTGGTAATACTGCCTGAACATCCGGATGAACCCCGTCGCGCACCCTATCTGCGCAACTGCCGGCGGCCCATGGCGCGCCGATCCCCGGACACGTCAACAAGACGGCGGCTTCCACCGCGGCGAGCTCGCGACCGAGCCTCGCCGGACCGACCAGAAGAACGGCTTGGGGAAACCGATCGCGGTTGCGCGCCGCGATCAACCGCTCCAGGGCAGGCTCCACCAACGCGCGCCACCGTTCGCGGTCGAGCGCATCCGAATCCCACCAGGTGGCCGTCTCGTCGTTCATCGCAAGGCTTCTGGGAGAGCCGGATGGACCCGAGAAAAAACCTTTTCGGGAGAGCCGTTGGCGTCGATCACCTGGACCCGGTTCGGCTCGCGCCTTGCGAGCTCGAGAAACCCATCGCGGACCCGGCGGTGGAAATCAGCCGGCTCGTCATCGAGCCGGCTCTCGCGCGATGACCCCTCCGAGTTACGGGTGTGGGCGCGGGCAAGCGCCGCTTCGGGATCCATATCGAAAACAAGGGTCAGGTCCGGCTCGAGACTGCCGGTGGCGAGTCGGTTCAGTCCTGCCACCTCCTCCCAGCCAAGCCCACGCACCAGACCCTGATAGACCAGCGACGAATCGGTAAAGCGGTCACACAGAACAACCGAGCCCTTTACGATCGCCGGCCGGATGACCCGTTCGACGTGGTCGCGACGCGCCGCTTCGAGAAGGAAGATCTCGCTGCAACCGTCCGGTTCGAGCTCCGGGTCGAGGAGAAGAGCCCTCACCGCCTCGGCGAGTCTGGTACCGCCAGGCTCACGAGTGACAACGGTTGCGTGGCCAAGAGTCCGCAGCCACTCATCGACCAGCATCATCTGAGTCGTCTTCCCGGTGCCCTCGCCACCTTCGAACGTGATGAAATAACCTCGTGCCATCCCGGCGAGTATAGCCGTGCCGCGGATTTCGAACGAACCACCAAGACACCAAGGACACCAAGCCCACCCACCCACCCGATTTGCCCGCAGATCACACAGATAGACCCAGATCCGCCCACCCACCCTTGAAAGCAGAGGAAGTCCCAGAGGATTTCCCTGTGTGGTGAGGTCCCGGCCGTCTGATGACGGCCGGGACCTCGCAACCCTTCCAATTCACA